>NZ_CP119134.1:0-300000 GCF_001636945.3 Streptomyces sp. FXJ1.172
GCGAACCGTCCGTCTTCGATCACTCCGGCCTTCAGCCACTGGGATATCAGCTCCCTTGCGGGGAAACTGCCAATGGACCTTAGGATGTGATCGTGGCTAAGACGATCGAATGCCGATTGGAGATCGGCGTCGAGCACCCACAGCCGCGTGGATTCCTTCTTGTTCGCGGTGCTGTGGATGGCCACGATGGCATCGTGGCAGCCTCGGCCCGGACGAAATCCATAGGATCTCGGCTCGAACCAGGCTTCCCATTCGGGGTCCAGTGCATTGACCGCCAGGGCCTGAAGGCATCTGTCGGCGATCACGGGAATTCCTAATGGGCGCCGGCGCCCGTTGCTCTTGGGCACGTACACCCGCTTGACGGGCCGGGGTGACCACGGCATCGCGCGTTGTTGCACCCAGTTGGCCAGTTCAGCCTTCTCTTCGGGCGCCACTACCACTTTGCCGTCGATCCCGGCTGTCTTGCGGCCAGCGTTCTCCTCCGTTACCCGCCGCACACTCAGCAGAGCATTGCTGCGGGAACGGAGCATCAACTTTTGCAGGTTCCGGACTTTCTTCAAGTCCCCTGCTTCCGATGCCGAGAAGATCCGCTGCCTCAACCTCCGTACGTCCTCCTCGACTATTCGCCAGTTCACGGCATCCCAGTCGAAGCCTCGGCCCTCAGGTCCGTTCACCACTGCATCGCTGCACTCGGCCTGAGCCTCACGCAGTTGTGTCTGGGTGTCCAACTTTTCCCTCAGTTCCGGAATTTGCGGTCAGTAGTTCTTCACGGACTCACCCGACCCGCGTCAGCACCCTTTCGGGTCAGGGCACCTGCCCCTATCCGGTCAGTTATGCCGGGCCGCTGGCGGAGGAGCCAGTACTCGGTCCGGGTTTCCTGCTGCCTTTCGGCTACCGGCATTCGCTTCTCGGGTCGTCCTGCTCCCGCTGGGGGTTGGAGCCTTCCTCACGGTCGGCCTGCCAGGTTCAGCACCTGGACCCCATCGGGGTTGTCACGTTCCGCTTGAGTGAGACGCGACCGGGGAGGGCGCCCTCTATGCCCCGGGGACGGTGGTGCGTTCCCGCCCAGTAACCGCCCCCTGGACGGCACCTGCCGCATTTCAGCAGCTTGTCCCTATCACCCGCTTGAGCTATCCATCTGCGGGCGCGCTTCTGACGAGACGTCAACGAGGGTTCAAGTACTTCACCCGTCCGGTCTTCCCCAGCCTGTAGCCCCCGGATGGAACGGGAGCCCTTGGACCCTGAACCTTGGGCTTCGCACCCCACAGTTACCCGTGGCGCACGCCAAAGCGGGGACAGTCCTCACGCACTGGACCGGGCGCTATTCCTTCAGCATCAGCTGATCCTCCTTTCGTGGTGAGCGCCACTCATCTCAAGCGACTTCGTGTCGCACGCGGTTGCGCAGCCAGGTCTCCAGACGTCTGCGGCCGACCCGTCGCAGAGCGGCCGGGGTCTGGTAACCGGTCAGCAGGACCAGCGGTCCGACGTTGGTCAGGTCGAAGCTTCGCTCCAACGCGGGAAAGATACTGGTGAGTTGTCCGCGCAGGCGGTTGATTCGGCGGGTGCGGTCGGCGTTCAGGTCAGCCCGGCGGTTGGTGAGGACCCGCAGTTCGATGGTGCGTTCGTCGTCCGGCCGCAGCACGGTCAGGTCGCGACGCATCCTGGCCTGGTCGGCGATGACGACCGCGTCCTTGGCGTCGGTCTTGCCGGTGCCCCGGTAGCCGGCCGAGGCCCGGTTGACCGCGAGGCCGGGTATGTAGAGCAGCTGCTGTCCGTGGTTGAGCAGCACGCTGATCAGCAGCGTGGCCATGCCCTCAGTGACGTCGACCGCCCATACGACGTCCTCGTCGATCGTCAGCACGTTGGCGAGCAGAGCCAGCAGTTCCGGCTCGTCGTTCAACACCCGCCGCGACAGCAGCCTCCTGCCTTAGGCATCCAGGACCACGCAGTGGTGATGAGTCTTGCCGATGTCCACGCCCGCCCAGATCTGGGGCACGGGTTCCTCCGGTTCGTCGGTGTGCGCTGTTCTCCCGAACGACCTCGCCGACGTGGTCCTACTCAGCGACACACCCGCGGGTGCTCGCAGCTCCTAATCAGCGGCCGAGTCGTCGTGAGACACCGGGCGGCCAGGTGATGGGAACCATCGAGTGCAACCCGCTGAAAGCCATACCCGGTGTCTCTGGGCCTCTGGACCTTACGACGGCCCGTCCAACCCACCAACAACGTAGGACCCGCTGACCGCCCCGCACACCCGCGCCGACTGCCGCCTGTGGAGGCCTGCGCCATGTACGAGTTCGAGCCCGTCTCTCCGACCTACGCGATCTCCGACACCATCGTCGAACACCACCTGCGCGGACGTGACCGCACTCGCGCCGACCTGCCCGGCGGCTACCGGCTGACCCTGCGCACCCGCGAGCGGCACGGCCAGCTTGACGCCGCTCTGGCCGCACCGTCGCCCACCGGCCCCGCCCGGATCTGCACCGCGCGCATCAGCGCGCACTCCCCGACGCCCGTCACGTCGCGCATTTCTCGACGCGGTCACCCGCTACGCCCCGGCCCTACCCGACGCCCGCGACGCCCACCCGTCCCCCGAGGCCGTTGCCCGCCTGCTCACCACCGGCGCCCCCTTCCAGCAGCCTGGCGAACCTGGCCTGTTCGTCCAGTTCGGGCACGCGCAAGCCTGGCTGGAGAGCCGACGGCTCAGCGTCACCCTGGGTGCCCTCGACAGCGGGCTGAGCCTCACCCTGGGCGGTCCCTAGGACGCACCGTCCACTGCCCGTCTCACCGCCGTCGTCCTGCGCGAGCTGGTGCAGCCGCTGACCGATCTGGCTGTCGCTCGCGGAGCTGGGCAAGCAGGCGCCGACCGTCAAGCGCGGGGACCGTGAGGTGACATCCCTGCTGGCGAAGCGGGCCAAGACCCTGCACCTCGGGGTGGCGAACTACTGCTGGTTCATCGACCCCGCCAAGGCCCTGTGCCTGAAGATCGCCGGGGCACCGATCACCAAGGACTCCAAGCCCATGGCCGGGATGTGCGACTCGGCCCGCTGCCCGCAGGCCACCCACCACCCCTGTCACCGGCCGGTGTGGGCCGAATCCGCCGACAGCAACAAGGTGTTCATCGCCTCCATCGGCCGTGGCAACAAGGCCGAACGGCAGCGGCTGGAGGCCGAACTCGCCCGCGCCGAGCGGGTCGTATCAGAGATCGACGCGGCCTACGGGCCCGCAGACCAGGAGGGGAACGGCGATGGCCCGGCTGACCAGTGACGAGCGGGAACGCAACGAGGAGGCGGTACGGGCCGCCATCGACCGGCTGCTGTCCGGCGACCTGCCGCCCGGCGGCAAGTGCGACCTGAAGACCCTCGCCACCGCGGCCGGGGTGAGCCGCACCGCCTTCTACCCGAAGAAGAACCGCGACGGCACCACCCGCCCCGGCACCCCTACCAGCACCTGGCCGAGGAGTTCGAGCGCCGCCTGAAGGCTCTGCACAAGGCCGGGCAGATCGTCGACCCCCGGGCCGCGCAGATCGACCGGCTCAAGGCCCAGGTCGCCGAGCTCAAGGAACGGCTCGCGAAACGGGACGAGGCCCTGGCCGAACTCACCGCGTTCAAGACCCTCGCGATCTCCCGGCTCACGGCCCAGCACGAGGAGATCGAGCATCTGAGGGAACAGGCCGCCGCGGTCGGCAACGTCTGCTGCCTGCCCGCCGCCCGCAGCAGCACGGCCCCGTACGGGTCGTGCAGCTGACGACACCGGACCGAGGCCCGACGGTACCTACCGCCGGGCCTCGGTGAGTGCCGTCACCAGCATGTCCAGGTCGCCGGTGTAGACGATCACGTCCTCGTCGTCGGCCGGGGCGTCGAAGCGGGCGAAGAAGTCGTCCAGGGCCTCGGGGGTGACGGTCAGCGCGTTGGCGTCCTCGCGTGCGTTGCGCTCGGTCAGGCGCCGCAGCAGCTCGTCGCGGTCGGCGGGGAGGTAGACCACAACGGGCAGGCCGCCCGCTTCGCGGGCGGTCTGCCGCCAGGCGTCGCGCTCGGCACGGCGCCACAGGCCGTGGTCCAGGACGACGTCGTTCCCGGCCTCGATCTCCTTGATGAACCGGTCCCGGGTCGCTTCGACCACGGGCCGTTCCCGCTCGAAGTAGGTGTGCTCGGGGTAGTCCACCCCGTACCGGCCATGGATGCGGTGGACCTCCTCGTCCACGGACAGCCGGAGGTAGCCGCGGCCGGCCAGGGCCTGGGCGACGGTGGTCTTCCCGGAGCCGGTGAGGCCGGCCAGGAGTACGGCGAGGGGCACGTGGTCATCCTTCCGCGACATGCTGTCCGCGCGTGAGAGCGTCGTTGTGTCAATCCTGGCCGCTGTGGGCGTGCGGACGCCAGGTGGTGAAGATGCTGCGGGCCTCCGTCGGCCAGCTGAAGGGCATCCGGTCCAGGCTCACCCGTCGGAAGGCGAACCGCGGATCGCTGGTGTTGATCACGCCGCCGTGCTGGCCGACGTGGGCCAACAGGCGTCCGGCCTCGTCACGGACGGCCGGTGTGTGTTCCTGCCAGGTGCCGGTGGTGAAGTGCTGGACCCGGCGGCGCAGGTCGTCCAGGACGCCCGAGCGCCACTTGAAATGGTGAACCGCGCAGATGCGGTCCGCGTCGGGCCGGTGGCCCGGAGAGCGGTGGTTGCCGGAGGAGACGGTGACGTCGTGGCGAGCGAGGACGATCTTCCTCGGGTCGCCGTGCAGGAGCCGGTGTGTGAGGTGGCCGCCGAGGGGATAGGCGAGATCGAGTCCGCCTCCGGACTGCCAGCCGCTCAGGCGTCCGCTGGCGGCGACGCGGTCGAGCATCAGACCGCCGACCACCGGGCTTCCGGACTTCTCGGCCTGGGCGATCACCTCGTTCAGCGGGGTGGGGTACTGCTGGAACTCGTCGGCGTCGGCCAGCAGGTGCCAGCCGGGACCGGCCCGGTGCCGCAGGGCGTCGCGGAGCTGGGTGTTGGTGTGCTCGTGCCACGGGCCGGTGCTGGTGCCGGTGGGGATGATGCCCAGCTCCCGGCATGCAGCCTGGAGTTCGTGCCGTTGCCGGTCGGGTACGTGGTCGGGGAAGTGGAAGGCGATCAGGAACCGTTCGACGCCCAGCCACCGGTAGTGGCGGGCCCAGGCGGCCAGCAGAGGCGGCTCGACGGGGCCGACGACGGCGATCAGCGCGGGAGGCGTGCTCAGCATTCAGGACTCCTTCGTGCGCAAGGGGGCGAAGGTGCGGGTGAGGCAGTCGGCCTGCTCGGCGGCCGTCCGCATCCCGAGCAGTCCCGGGGCCTGGGCGCCGGGGTGCTCGGGCGGCTGGCGGATGACGGTGTGCAGGGCGTCTGCGAGGGCGTCCGGGTCGCCGGCGGGGAACGTCAGGGCCCAGGGTTGGCCGTGCAGGCGGGTGGTGAGGGCGTCGTCGTGTTCGGAGACGATCAGGGGGACGCCGAGGCGGGCGGCGTCCATGACGAGTCCGGATTCCTTGCCGGTCCCGGGGCGGCGGGTGACGAGGGCTGCGTCGGCGGCGGCGTACACGAGCCGCAGCACCGACTCGCTGACCGGGCCGGGCACGGTGTGCACCCGCAGGTCGGACAGGGACCGCCACCGCTCAAGGACAGCCTCGTCGAGCGGGGAGCCGACGACCACCAGGTGCAGGGGCTCCTTGAGCCGGTCCAAGGCGGCGTCGACGACGGTGATGTCCTTGTAGGGCCACCAGCCGCCGACCAGGCAGACCACGGCCTCGGCGGCGGGGATGTCGAACGCGGCCCGGCCTCCGTCACGTTCGGCGTCGCTCAGGCGGCGGCCGTCGTCGACCGCGAAGGGACCCACCACCGCGGGCAGGTCGGCGAAGACCGTGGCGAATTGATCGCCGACGGCCTGCGTCGGGTACACGGCAACCACCCGTTGCTCGCCCCGGCGGGCGAGCCGACCCAGCAGCCGCACGACGGCGTCCTCACTGGTGACCGCCTCGTGGACGAACCGCAGGTGCGGCTGACCACCGAGGAGGGCTGCGGCCCCGTGCAGGGCCTCGCTCGCGGTCAGGATCACCACCGCGTCGGCGCCGGACTCCAACCGGCGGCCAGACCGCAGGGCGGACGCCTCGGCCAGGCAGCGGGCGATCAGGGTGATCTGATGCGGCACCCTCCGCAGGCGGCGGGGCCAGCGGCGCGAGCAGAAAACACGCTGACAGGCCGAGGAAAGTCCCGCTGCCAGCCGGGAGAGGGCCAACAGCATGGTTGATACCGGCCCGGCCGGTGCGGTGACCAGCCGGGCGTCCGCCTCGCGCAGGGCACGTGCCGCGTCGGAGACGATCCCGTGGGGGGCGATGACGAGGCTGCCGGGTCGGGCCTGGGCCAGGGCCACCAGCGTGCGCTGGTGGTGCCCGCCCAGGCGGTTCGCGTACGGCTCGATGAGCACCAGCGGGCCCCTCATCCGGACACCGCCTGGTCCCCGTGGGCGGCGGTGAACCTCTCCCGCAGCCAGGTGGGGTCGTTGAGGTGGTCGAACCGCTGCGGGTCACGCGCGGCCTGGCGGGCGAAGGAGACGCCCTCGGTAGCCCCGGCGGCGGCGTAGGCGGCGAACTCGCCGCCGCGGCTGAGCATCCAGGCATCGACGCGCTGGTGGGCGTCGTCGTCGGCCATGCCGTACTCACTGCCGCAGGCGAGCATCGCGCACTCGCGGAAACCGGCCTTCCAGGCGTGGAAGGGGCTCTGGTTGAACCGCGTGATCCCGGCGGTGTGCTCGGCGAATTCGATCCGTCCGGGCAGAGCGGCGAGCACGTCCACAGCGTCGCCCATCTCCCGCAGAGCACTGCGGCGGATCAGCTTCAGGCCGCCGTAGCCGTAGGTCAGGCCGTTGACCGGATTGACCGCCCGCCACACCCGCATGGAGACCCCCTCATCCAGCGGTTCGACGGTAGCCGGATCGAAGCCCGTGTCGATGGCGAAGTCTCCGTCGGCGAGGAAGAACTGCTCGCGCTCGACGACCTCGGCGCACAGCCGGTAGGCCCGACGCATCCCATGGACCCCGTGCAGGCGCTTGACGGTGCCGCCGAGCGTGCGCTGGAGGCGGGAGTGCAGGGCGTTGGCCATCGGCTCGTCGTAGGAGAGGAACACGGCGTCGAAGCCGGTCACGAGATCGCCTCCATGTAGCGGGCGGCGACCAGGGCAGGGGTGAAGTCGGCGGTGGAGGCGTGTGCCCGCTTGGCGTGGACGGCGTGGAACTCGTCGTCCGTGGCGAGGCGTTCGGCCAGGCCGACGGCTTCGGCCGGGGTGGTGAAGCACAGCTCGGGATCGATGTGTTCGGCGAGCCAGCCCAGGCGGGGCGAGATGACCGGCAGGCCCATGCCCTGGCAGTCGATGACGCTCATCGACCACGGGCAGCCGGGCCGGAACGGGGCGATGCCGAAGCGGGCGCCGGCCAGCAAGTTCTTGTAGCGGACGCGGTCGCCCCGGTCGGAGACGATCTGTACGTGCGGCAGCGCGGCGAGCTTCTCGCGCATCCTCTCGGGGCTGTCGTCCAGACCCTTGCGCTCGGCCCGGCGCTGCCCGAACAGGTCCATCACCCGCAGCCGCACAGCGCCGGAAGCGCTGAGCCCGCGGGCCAGATCCACGAACTGCTCGGTGCCGTAGTGCGCGTACAGCCGGTGGTTGTAGACCCCGATCGCCGTGCCGGTCGCGGGCCGGGTCGTGGCGGGGTCGCGGACCAGACGCTCGTCACGCGGTGCGGGCACCACCCGCAGCCGGTCGCCCAGATCCACCGTCACCCGGGCGGCGGCGGCCGACACCCACGAGGCGGCCGTGGAGGAGTGAACCATCACCCGGTCGCACGCGGCCAGGCCCGCGGCGAACGCCAGCAGCACCGGCCGCCCGAGCCCCGCGTCGTCCAGCGACGGGTCGAGCAGCATCTGCCCGCCACCCGCGAACGAGAACGGCAGGTAGTGGCAGTACCCGGCCAGCAGCGCATCCGAGCCGGCCTCCAGCAGAGCCGTGCGAACGGCCGGGGCCTCCTCGATCTGGTTGGCCACCACCACATCCGGCTTCTCCGCACCGATCAGGGCCACCAACTCGTCGATGTCCGCCGAGAACCGAGCCCGGTACTTCGTCCCGGGCACCTTCGTCCGGTGGAAACCGCAGCGGGCATCCCCGGCCGCAGCCGGGGCCGCGACGGTCACTTCCGCCCCGGCGTCGGCCAGGGACGGGGCTAGCAGGTCCGCGAAGATCCACCCCGAATCCGCCGACAAACGGTCGGGGTTGGAGATGTTGAGCAGGTACAGCACGCGCATGGTTGCGTCGCCTCCCTCATCCGCCCGGAGGGTCGATCCGGGCCACTGAGGGAAGGAAAACGGCGACGTACGCCGTGACGGGATGATGAACTTGGATCACTCACGGTTCATTCATGCTCACCAAGTGACGCGGAGCGGGACTTCGATGGACGCGCACAGCGAGGAGATCACCGTCGAGCAGGCGGCCGAGGACTTCGCGGCCGAGGTAGCCAGATGGCGGGAAGTACGCGGCATGTCCAAGCGGGCATTAGCGCTGGCCATGGGCTTCGACCCGTCGTACGTCAGTCACGTCGAGTCCGGACGCCACAAGCCCACTGAGGAGTTCGCCCGGCTTGCCGACGAGCACCTGAACGCCGGGAAGGCGATCTGGCGGCGCTGGTGCGACTACGAGCAGGCCCGCACCAGGACCCGGCGCCAGCCTGTGGCCCCACCGGCCCCGCGCAGGCCCGAGCAGCCGTACGCCACCGGGTCCGCCCTCGTCGTCGAGCACGACGCCGCCCGCCTGAAGTACGACGGCCGCTCCTACCGCCTCACCATGAGGCGGCTGCTGCGGAACACCGGCGACGAACCGGTCACCCGCTACCTGATCCGCATCTCCGTCGACCGCTACCCCGGCGACCCCGAGCAGTCCAATGCCCACTACCGAGTCCACCCGCTGACCTGGGACGAGCTCGACCTCACCGCCACCTGCCGCGGCGAGACGATGCGCTGGCAGGCCAAGCACGACCGCGACGCCTTCAAGGAAGTCTGGCTGCTGTTCGACAACGAACACGGCCGCTTCCCGCTCTACCCTGGCGAGTCCGTGTGGATCGAGTACGCCTACACCGTCAGCGACGACAAATGGGGCAACTGGTTCCAGCGGGCCGTACGTCTGCCCACCGAACAACTCGAAGTCCAACTGGCCTTCCCTGCCGCCCTCGACCCTGTCGTGTGGGGTACAGAGACCTCCATGACCGCCGAAGCCTCGCCGCTGCGGACCCCGCCTGTCCGCAGCGACGACGGTGAACTGAGGCAATTCACCTGGATCACGACCACGCCCGCCCTCCACGCTCGGTACCGTCTTGAGTGGAGGTTCCGGGCACGACCCGAACACGACACGGAACTAGGGGACTTCAGGTGATTGACGTGCGGCCCAGCCAGCAGATGCGTGACCTCGGAGTCGTCCAGCACGGCGCCGGCATCCTGGCCGACCCGGCCCGCGCCTTCACCCTGCCCGCCGAGCGCGACGAAGCCGAGCGCATCACCGATGAACTGTTCGCCGCGATGGAGCGGATCGGCCAGGTCCACCCCTTCGCCAAGGGCATGGGCATCGCCGCCCCGCAGATCGGCATCGGCCGCTCCGCGGCTGTCGTCCAGCCGCCCGGCGACGCGCCCGCCGTCATCCTGCTCAACTCGAAGATCACCGACCGCTCCGACGAGCTGGACGAGCAGTACGAGGGCTGCCTGAGCTTCTTCGATGTCCGCGGCCTCGTCCCCCGCCCTCTGAAGATCACCGTCGAGAGCACGGCCCTGACCGGCGAGAGGGTCACCACCGTGTACGAACGCGGCCTCGCCCGCCTCATCCACCACGAGATCGACCACCTCGACGGCCTGCTCTACACCGCCCGCATGAGGTCCGGCGTCGACCCGATCCCCGTGGAGGAGTACCGGCAGACCGGCAGGGCCTGGGCGTACGAGTAGACCACCCGGCTTGACCTTCGGCTATCACACAGCGACAGCGATCACGGGTTGTCAGTGGCTCTGTGTAACCTCCGCCGGTGATCATTGACCGAAACGCCTCCGTCGTCCCCCCTCGCTTCACCGACAAACGCCTGCGCAAGGCCATGGGCACGTGCATAGCCCGCGCCGACCACGAGGACCTTCTGGCTTCCTTCCTCTGGGTCCATGAAGGGCAGATAGCCCGCGACATCCACGGGTTCCTCGAACGCCACAGGGACCGGGTCCAGCGCGAACGTGACCATGCCGAACAACGAGGGGAAGGCGAATTCTCCGATCCGCCGCTGGACGAGGACTACGTCAACGTCGCCTGGGACACCGAGGTGCAGCTGGACAAGGAACTCGTGTTGGCGCAAGCGGCCTGCGACGAGTCCACCAAACAACAGCAGACCATGCGGGAGGACTACGGCGACGCCGCGAAGATACGCGAGCGGTACACCCGTGGCGCGGAGCCCACGCCGTCCCCGCTGGAAGACCTGATCAAGATCTGGGATGCGTGCATCGACGCGAGCATCCGCGTAAACAACATCCTTGCCGAGGACCGACATCGGACCCACGCGATCGCACGGGACGAGGCCCGGATGCTGGCGTACCGCACCAGCTCATGCAGCCTCACTCTGAAGGACATCCGCGCGATGCATCACGCTCAGTTCGAGCACACCGTCGCCGAACTGGCTCGCCGGGACGGCTATACGATCAAGCGGGCACACGGGGGCGCCGGCGATCTGGGCGCCGACGTCATCGCGATTGCCCCGGATGGCAGGACCCGGGTCGTCATCCAGTGCAAACACACCCGCAGAGGCGCAACGGTCGGGTCGCCCGCCCTTCAGCGGCTCAACGGCACGGCCCGGCAAGTCCACTTCGCCAACGTGGTCGTCGCGATCACCAACGGCTACTACTCCGGGCCAGCGAAGAAGTTCGCCCGCTCCCAGGGCATCACCCTCCTCGGCCCGCCCCATCTGGAAGAATGGGCCACCTGGGGCGTGCCGCTGTCCAAGATCCTTGAGGACCTGCGCTGAGCCGGGCCAGGGCGTGACTTCCGTCACCCTGCTCCGCGTTCAAAGAGACACACCACCCGTCATCGCGGCGGAGGAGACAGAGAAGCCAGACCCCGGATAATGCGACACGACCTGCGGGGGACACGTCTGTGTAGCAACAAGCTGGGGGCGCGCGCGGTGCGAAGCGTTCCTGCACGAGCGGTTCGGGGTGCGCTGGGAGAAGAGTTACTGCAGCTTCTGCTGTTTCCCGGTGTCGATGGGGGCCATGGACGCGCACCTGGACCGGATGCGGGCTCATCCGGAGATCGCCGGACGGGTGCTGCGGCTGGAGTACACGGTCAGCCTCAACCCGCAGGCGAGGCTGTTCGGCCGGCGCAGTCTGCTGAGCAGTTCGACCCTGGCCGGGCCGCCGACCGGCCCGTGCTCGCCGCGTTCGAGGAGGAGCTCGCCTGTCCGTGGGCGCTGTACCACGTGCGGCGGACCCTGCCGGTCGCGAAGGCGGACCCGACTCGGCGCGGGCGGGCGATGCGCTCGGTGGAGCGGGTCGACGTGGGCCGGGCAGCCGTTCTCGGCCGGCGGCTGCAGAGGGTCTCGAAGCGGCGCGGCGTCCCGGTCGAGGTCGACGAGCGCTACGGGCGGGTGCGGGCGTGGGTCCAACGGCGCGGGCCGGCCCTTCCGACCGTGGAGGAGCTGATGGTCACCGCCCCGTTCCAGGTCCGGGACAAGAAGGTGCCGCACTTCGAACGGGAGTGGGCCGCGCATTGCCGCAGCCGGCCGTGACGTGCTCTGGGTGCCGGCGAGATTGACAGCCACCCACCAAGAGCGTCATATTGATTACGCGAAACTAGCGGCAAAAGCGGTGGGCGGCGGAAGGCACCCTCTCACGAGGGTGTCGGCCCAGGGCGGCAACCCCGACCGAACGTCCCGCCGACCACCTTCACCAACTCGACTCGCCCGCCGGCGCGTGAGCGCCGGAGGAACAAAGAGGAGCAGGCCCTCAGTATAGGGCCGCGATCCGAACCGGAGAGTGCAATGTCCAAGGCCCTGAACCCGCAGCGTCGCGTCGTCGGCGACCGTGCCGTGGTCAACCGCGACTGGATCCGCGAGTTCACCGGCGCCAGCGTCGGCACCGCGGCCCGCTGGTACAAGGTGCGCCTCGAGCAGCCGGAGGAGCACCGCCACCCGGAGAAGGAGCGCATCGACGGGACCGACTTCTACGACGAGCAGCAGTTCCGCGACTTCTACACCTGGTTCCAGCAGGAGAAGGCGAGCAAGGTCCTCAAGGCCGACCCCGAGCTGCACCAGGCGGACCCGGAGGATGTCGTCTCCATCAACACGGCTGCCAAGTGGCTGGGCTTCAGCGGAGCGTCGGCAATCCGCAAGTACCTGAAGGACAACCCCGACTACTTCCCGAAGCCCCTCGCCGAGCCGGTGGAGGGCCCGACCGGCCGCATGATCCCCGGTTTCCGCGTCGGCGACCTGCAGGACTTCGACAAGAAGCGCACCGGGGACAAGCTCGGCAAGGCCGGCCGCCGTCCTGGGCCCCAGGCCGACGCGGCCGTCGGCCGCCCCTCCGCCCTCGAGGAGGCTCTCGCCGCCGAGCTGAGCGCCCGCGCCGGCGGTGAGCCGCTCACTGCCACGCAGCTCGCCGAGCAGTACGCCGCCAAGGCGATCGAGCGCGACGGCTACCACCCCGGGCTGGCCGCGGAGCTCAGCGTGCAGTACGGGGGGCCGCAGAGATCCTGGGAGTACGTCGTACGCAACGCCCTCGAGCACCGCCCCGCGGCCGCGCCGACCCGCTCGGAAGCGGACCGGCGGGCGGCCATCGCCCTCGCCGCCCTGCGGGAGCGCGGCGACGTCCGGGGGCTCGCTGCCTCCCTCGCCCGCGAGCACGGCGGCAGCCCCGACGTCTGGTCGCGCGCGGTGAACGCGGCGCGCAGGATCGCCGAATCCACCACCTGATCACCCGACGCCGAAGGAGGCCCCGATGCCCAGCTACCAGCTCCGTGACACCACCACCCGCCAGCTCCTCGCCCGCGACCTGGCCGACTACGCCGCGGCCGAGGCCGCCCTGGACCGCCTCGACGACGAACTGGAACACGCCCTTGCGGCCAACGGCGAAGGTGCCGGCCGCATCCGGCTGCGCCTGGACGTCGAGAGGGTCACCGAGGGCGTCGCCGAGTCCGTCGGCCACCACGTCCTGCTCCTCGGTGTAGAGGACGTGCCGGGCCTGCTGCCCGCTGTGTGAGCTCCGCGCGAGAACTCGTACAGCCGACGACCGACTACCACACTGACCTGCGACTGAGCCTCGCCCCACTCGACCGGGCGAGGCTTCAGCATGCCCTGTTCGATTTGCGACGCGATGAGCTACCGTCGTATACGAGGGGCCTGGTAGGTATGACGACAAAGGCTTGACCCAGGCCTACTCATGACCGGCTGGCTGGCCACGGTGCGATTACATTGCCGTGCGCCCTGACGTGGACCAGCTGCAAACGTGAGTCTGTGATCCTCCTAGATCAAATACTGACCGGGGTCGGCTGACCCCAACCCGAGAACATTTGCGCACACGTCAGCGCGGGTGTCTCGGTCCGAACCCAAGGTTCGGACCGAGGCTGCCTGCGCACCCGATCCGGCCCATGACAGGGAAGGTGAGGATCGGTGGACGGTGTAGCCATTCTCATCATTCTCGCCATCGCTGGCGTGGCTTCGATCTTCCTCTTCGCTCTGAAGGGGCTGCTCGACCAGGTTCCGGACGTGATCAAGTCCGCCGGAAAGGCCCGCGACGAGTGGCGACGTTTTAAGAAGTCTGAGCTGCCGCCCCCGGCGGATGACGACGAGGAGCCGCCCGCCACCATATGAGCCCGTCGTGGGGTGGGCATCCCCGGGCATGAGAGCGCCCCGCCGGTACTCGTTCCGACACTGTTGGTAAGTTCCGGGGCTCGCGTGACGTCGGCCTTCAGGACCCGGTTGTGGTCCTGAAGGCCGACGTTGTCGTATGGGGGGTGCCGGTGTCGTTGCAGCCGATGGGATCGGGGGAGATTCCGGCGGAGACGGTGCGGGCGTCGGTGGAGCAGGCGCCGGAGGTCCGCCCACACCGCCCGTCCTTCGAATCCGATCAGCATCCGCGCTCCCCTTGGCTGAGCTGCTGGTGTCGTCGCCGCACCGCCTTGGTCCCTGGCCCCCTCATACTCGTCGGGCGAGCGGGGCGAGCAGTCCGTCGCCGGGCCAAAGGTCTTGTTCGGCCACGAGGCCGGCGAGGAACACATCGACCTCGGCCAGCACGGCGGCCCGCTCGGCGGCCCCGTAGACGATGAACTCGTCGGCTGCGGCGTCGAAGGCGCGCACCTGGCTGTCCGGACCGATGCAGACGAGGGCGCGCGCGATCTCGGGCAGGCCGAGGCTGAGGGCATCGCAGTCCCCGGAGCGGACGAGGTGCAACAGGCCGGCGGTGACGCGCTCCCAGTCGCTGACCTTCGGCCAGTTGGCGCCTCCGCCCAGTTCTTGGGTGAGGGTGGCCAGCGGGATGATCTCGCCCGGTCGACGCCCGCGGGTGAGGAGGTCGTGGATGCGGACGCCGTCGGGCTGGCACACCTGCGGGTGGAGGAGAGAGCCAGCGGCCACCACGGTGGTGTTGATCTCCTGGGCGTCGGGGCCCGGGTAGTACGGCTCGTGCGCGAAGAGGAGGTAGACGTCCGGGGTGCGGGCGGCCGGGCTGGACTCGGGCTGGGGCATGAACACGGTTCCCTTCAGTAGTGAGGCGCCGGGCGTAGGGCGAGGCGTGGTCGGCTGGCTGCCCGGCGGGTACGGGCCCGACGGCCCCTCGCGCCGGCCGGGCTGGTTCGTCTCGCCGGAGCGGTCCTTGGTGCGGATGTGCTCAAGGGTCTGGGTGACTTGGTCGACGAGCTGGACCATCAGCCGTTCCCGGTCGATGAGTTGGGCCGAGGCTGCGCGGGTGTCCTGGTCCTGGAGCAGGTCGGCGGCGCCCCACAGCATGTTGTGGCCGATCTCGGCCGAGCGGCGCAGCTCGTAGCGGTTACTGCCGGCTGCGGCCTGGGCGAGCGAGGTCAGCATGGCTGCCAGGCGCTGCAGGTACTGGCAGGCAGCGGCGTCTTTGACCATGCGGACGTGTTCGCCGGCTCGTTCGTCGATCCGGTCGGGCAGGTGCTCGGTGAGCAGCGGTGCGAGCAGCATCGCCGGTAGCACGGTGTCGGCGGGGACGCCGCGGTGCAGGGCGAACAGGGCTGTGCAGAGGCTGATGACCCCCACGGCGGCGGTGGAGAGCCGCAGGGACACGGGGCTCGTACGGTTCAGGGCGATGCGGGTGGCGGGGCGCCTGGTCAGCCAGTGCACGGCCAGCCGCTGTCTCCTGGTCGCGCCCGGGGTGAGCACCCCGATCTGCTTTGGTCGTTCGGGCAGAGTGCCGTCACTGGGCACGGTCCAGGCCAGCCACCCCCATCCGGCGCGTTCGTACACGAGTGCGGGCTCGCATGTGCCGGTGCATGCGGTGTCGCGGCAGACGTGGCCAGTCCGCAGCGCGCGCTCCTGTTCCGCCTCCCACCGTCGGGGATCGCGGGCGAAGGGACGCAGAGGCGGCTGGGGTGTCGTCCGAGGTGGTGTGTGGGTCGTGTCCGTCATTCGGTGCTCTCTTCCAGAGAGCCGGTCAGGGCGGAGGTGCAGGTGGTGCAGCTGCCGTCGCCTTCGGGGTGAGCGCGCCGGGGTGTGGGGCCGGGGCACGTGCGGCAGAGCGGCCAGCCGAGGCAGGCCGGGCAGAGGTCCTCGCCGGGGGCAGTTCCGGGAACGCCGCAGCCGGCGCATTCGGTAAGGGCTCGGTAGGTCAGGGCCTCGCTCACCGTGCGCGTGGCAGCGGAGCCGCTCATCTGCTGCGGCCGCGGGTCGTCCCACACGGGTGCGTCGTGGTCGGCCGCGAGGGTGGGCGGCGGGTAGGCCTGGGCGGCGCGCAGGCGGGCCGCGATGATCGCGCCGACCGTGGTCCGCACCGGATGCGGCAGGGGCCGTGCAGCGATGACGTGCCGCAGCTGCTCGCGGCTCCAGCCGGATTCCAGCATCACGGTTACGACGCGACCTTGGTCGGTCAGCGCCTGCCCGGTCAGCAGCAGCTCGGGGCGAGCCGCCCCGAGTTCGAGCAGCAGCAGGATCCCCGGGTGCATCTCATCCGCCGCGGGCGCCGCTGGCGGGGACGTCGGCGTGTCCGGCCGGTCCGTCCGTCCAGGCGCGCGCAACGCGTCGCCGCGGCACGGACGGAGGGGTCTGGTGTTCTGCTGAGTGGTCTTCTTTCTGTTGGTGTTCTTAGTGGACCGATCAGCCAACGTAGGGTCATCCACCGGTGGAAAACCCGACTCTGGTTGTGACCTGCTGCTTTGCAGAGCGGGCAGGTCGGTGATGAAATACGCCGCCGCGCCGAGGGTGCCGTCTGGGCCGCGCTCGCGTTCCCGGACCAGGAAGCCGTGCTTCTCCAGTTCCTTCAGGCCGCTCTTGACGGCTGAGTCACCGTCGCGGCCACGGCGGGCGATGTCGGTGACGGTCATCCGCCAGCCGTCCCGGTGCGTGGAGAGCAGTCCGAACAGGCCCTTGGCCTTGAAGGACAACTGGGTGTCGCGAAAGAGCCCGTTGGCAATCTGGGTGAACTGATCGGCCGCCATCACGCCTCGGCGGATCCCCGCCGGGAGACCGTCGACGTACTCGGTCTCGAGGGCCGTGACCACCAAGCCGGCTTCGATCAGCGCGATGTCCAAGGTGGCCGGGCGGTCCGTGATGCAGTAGACGATCTCCCCGAGGGTGCCGTCCGGGCGGCGCAGGCGTTCACGGATCAGGTAGCCGTGCGCCTCGAGCTCCTGCAGGCCGGTGCGTACCGCTTCCCGTCCATCCGGGCCCAGCCGAACGAGGTCGGTGACCGTCACCTGCCAGCCGTTCCTGTGCGTACTGACGTACCCGAAGATGCCCTTCGCTTTGAACGACAGCCCAGAGTCACGGAACAGCGCGTTGGCGATCTGGGTGAACTCATCGGCCGCCATGACACCCCGGCGGATCCCCGTCCCGAAGCGACTCACCGCCCTGCCCCCGACGCCTGCCGCGCGCTGTGGCCACGGCGGCACACCGGGCCCGCCGAGGTGGGGCGGTCGGTAGTCCTGAGCGTGGAGGCGTGCGTGTGTTCCATGGCGTCAGCTCACCCGCCGACCCCGACCAAGCTGACGGCCACGAGCCCCGACCATCGGTCACGATCCGGCAACGGAGCCGTCTAGCTGCCGTGGTCGGGCTCATGGTCGGGCCGACCACGGCACCTTCAGCCGGGGCGCCCAGTGATTGCGCAGCCGACTGCGCAGCCCCGGACGGGCGTTGCGCGATTGGGCTGCGCAACCGGTCGAGGGTCCTGCGCAGTCGAGTTGTGCCGGGTCGGCTGCGCAGTCGCCCCGAGTTTCCTGGTCTTCTCTTGCGCAGGTCCGTCTCGCGCACTGCGCAGGCGTCTGACGCGGCCCAGCCGGCTTCCGTCTGCGCATCGGTCTCGGGGCTCTGTGGCCCGGCGGCACGTGATCGCACTGCGGTCGCCGGTCTGGGGAACGCGCCGGACGCGATGGCCTGTCGTCAGCTCCCGGCTAACCCATGGTCGGGCCGACCATGGACTTCGTGTCCCCATCGTGACCATGGTCGGGGGTTCGTGGTCGGTGGTCGGGTCGGGGTCGACGGGTTTTCTCGAGGTCAGCAACATCCGCTCTGACCTGGGAGTTTGACCATGTCCCCTGGCAAGCAGGCCTCACAGACCGAGGCCGCTGCTCCGATGGCGGCCGGCGCCCGACTGGAGGCGATGCGCCGCCGCGTACGCCTCTCACGCGTGGCGGTCTGGACCGTCATCGCGGCAGGCCCTATCGCCCTGTGCGTCGCCGTCGCCTCCACCCCGACCACGGTCGCGGCGGCCCCCGCGACCAAGCCCACCGCCGTGCGTACCGCGACGGCCGCCACGGACCCGGGCGGCTATGCGCAGGTGTTCGTCGGCGCGTGGCTGCGCAGCGACGCGAACGACGAGACGAGTGCGCAGGCGCGGCTTGCGCAGTCGATGGCGCCGAACGTCGAGCTGCCCGCCCCGGCCGCCGATGCGCGATCGGCGCCTCAGTCCGTGACGGCGGTGCGCAGTGCGCAGCGCGCGGGCGGCGCATGGTCGGTGACGGTGGCTGCGCAGTACGCCAACGGATCGGTGCGGTACTACACGGTGCCGGTGGCCTGCGACAGCACGGGCTCCTCGTTCACGGTGACCGGTGCGCCCGGAGTGGTGGCCGGCCCGGCCCGGGCCGAGGTGGCGAAGTCGTCGTATGCCGTGACCGTTCCGGAGGGTGATCTGTCGTCCGCGGTCGGAGAGTTCCTCACCGCCTATCTGACCGGTGCCGGCGAGGTCGACCGCTACCTCGCGCCCGGTGTGAACCTCACCGCCGTCTCCCCCGCCCCCTACACGGCGGTCGCCGTCCAGCAGGTGTCGTCCATCGAGGAGGCCGCGGCCGCCGAGCAGGTGCCGGCGGACGGCACGAAGGTGCGGGTCCGCGCCTCGGTGGAAGCCCGGGACGCCACCGGTCGGTGGCCGCTGGCGTACGAGCTCACGCTCAAGGCCCGCTCGGGCCGGTGGGAAGTCGCCGCGCTTGAGTCCGGGACTGCCCAGGACGGGGGTGCCCGATGAACACCGTGCACAGCGTGATGCTCGCCGGGCAGCTGGACGACCTCGGCAACAACTGGATCAACATGTTCAAGGAATGGGCGACCAAGGGCCTGCAGGCCGGTCTGATCTGCCTCGTCGTCGTCATCATGATCCAGAAGTTCAGCCTCAAAGCGGGGATCGGTGCCCTGCTGCTGATGGTGATCGCGCTCGGTCTGTACAACTCGCGCAACGAGCTGGCGAACATGTTCACCGACGAGGTGAAGAACCCGTCGAAGGGCGCGCCCGCTGTTCCTGGGATCGTCCAGTCCGAGCTCCCGACCTCTCGTGACCACTCGCCGGGCGCCGGGGGCTGGCTGTGACCGCGGCAGCGGCACGGGTGGGCCGCTTCTACACCGCTGCCCGCCGCCATCCCTGGGTGCTGGGCAAGGTCGCCGACTGGAAGATCCCGCTCGGCCCCTACACGCCCGCCCAGATCGCGGTCGCTGTCGGCGGCGGCTTCCTCCTGATCAAGACCATCGGCTGGTGGTCGTGGATGGGGCCGATCCCCATCGTCGCGTGGCTCTTGGTCATCTGGATGGTGCGCCGGCCGAAGATCCGAGGCCGTGCCCCGATGCAGGCCGCGCTCGGCTGGGTGCTGCTTCTTTGGCAGCCCCGCGGAGGGCGGATCGGCGGGCGGGCGGCCCGCGACCGCGTACGCCACCCGCTGCTCGGCGGCTTCACCGTCGAGGACGCGCCCGCGCCCGGCCCCGCTGCGCAGCCCGCGCCATCCCCTGCAGTTGCGCGGCGTCGAGCCCGGGCTCCGCGCCCGGGCCCGGGCGCAGAGCGCTCGTCCGCATCCCGCCCAACACAGACGGCTGCTCCCACGGTGCCGGCGGGGCCGGTGTCGGGTGTGCAGCAGTTGCTCGCGCTCGCCCAGCAGCGCGGGGGTGTGCGGTGAGGGTTCCGATCCGTCACATCGCCGGGCACTTGGTGTGGTCGACGCAGGGCAGCGTGTGGGCCGTCTACCGCCTTCACCCGGGTCCGGACGCGCAGGGACGTCGCGAGGAGACCGTCCAGGGCACCTACGTGCCCGCCGCCGTCCGCGACGAACAGCTCGCCAGGATCACGCATTTGGTGCGCTCGCTGTCCGGGGCCCCGCGCCTGTACGGCATGTGCGCCCAGGTCGACCCGGGCGAGGTGACCCTGCGGATGATCGAGGGCATCGAGCCGGCCGAGCAGGCACCCGGTGCGGGCCGGCACCCGTGGGTGGAGAACGTCGAGGCCACCCTCGATCTCCTTGACGACCAGGAGATGCACCGGCGCACCCTGTGGCTGGCCGTGCCCCTGCAGACCGAGACCGGGGGCCTTCAGGTGTCGGCGTCGCTCGGCGCGGCGTGGGCCGAGGTCGCGCCGATGCTGGGCATGCGGCCAGCGCCGGTGGCCCGGCGCGAGGTGAGCGCCTACCGCGAGCAGGCCTCGCGAGTGGAGGCCGCGCTCGCCGGTGGCATCGCTTTCCGCCCGGCCCGTCCGGCGGAGATCGTGTGGATGATCCAGCACGCCCTGCACCGCGGCCTCGCGGAGCCGCTGCTGGCCCAGGCCGAGACCAGCGAGATGTACGGCGGGCAGCTCCGTGACAGTGTGCTGCGCTCCCCCAGTTATGCCGACCTCGGCCAGGTGCGCCTGCAGGAAGGTGGCATCGACCCCGAACTCGACGACGTCAACGAGCTCAAGAGCGCGGGCCGGATCACGCGGTCGGGTCGCAAGGCCTGGTGGCGAGTGAACACCGGCTCGCCGCTGGGGCGGCGCTGGCTGCAGGTGGAGTCCGACACCGGGGTGGGCTACCAGGCGCAGTTGGCGCTGGCCGAGTGCCCGCCTGCGGTCAGCCAGGACGCCGCCGATCTGTTTGCCCAGCTGGAAACCCTGGACTTTCCTGTCGACTACACCGTCGACCTCACCCTCGTGCCCGCGGAGAAGGCCCGCGACCAGGTGCGGCGCAAGAAGAACGAACTCATCGACCAGGCCGACCAGTACGATGCCCGCCCGACCGGCATGCCCGCCTCGCTCACCGAGGCCGCCCGCGACCTGGGCGAGCTCGACGCCCGGCTGTCCCGCACCAGCGTGGAGGTCGAGGTGCAGTCGGTGACCGTGCTGACGGTGTGGGGGCCGACGGCGGCCGTCTGCGACGCCAGGGCCCGCGCCCTGGCCGCGCTGCTCGCAGGTGCCGACTACCGCGCGGTGCGCCCTGCCGGCCTGCAGGAGGCTTTGTTCACCCTGGGGCTGCCCGGCACCGTACGGCCAGGTGTCGTGCGGGAGTTCACTCAGCACCAGGTCTCCGAAGACTGGGCGCTGGGTGGGGCTTTCACCGCTGCGGAGGTCGGCGACCCCAATGGGATGTTTCTCGGGATCGACCTGGACTGCGGCACCACCCGCCCCGTCATGATCAACGTGGCGGATGCGCCCAAGGTCGACGCGTCCGCCTCCATGGGGATCGTCGGGGACCTCGGCGCGGGCAAGAGCGTGCTGCAGAAGCTGATCGCGGAGGCGGTGTGGGCGCGCGGCGGCTGCGCGATCTGCATCGACCGCACCCCCGTACGCGAGTGGGCCACCTTCGCCCGCACCGCGGCCAAGGGCCGCGTCCAGATCATCGACGCCGCGCAGGCCGAGGTGTCCATCGACCCGCTGCGCATGTTCGACGGCCCGGAGGGACGGCACTACGCCCTGTCCTACCTCACCCTGCAGCTCGGCATCGGCCCCATGAGCACCAACGGCGAGGTCCTCCACCACGCCGTCGAGCAAGCCGCCCTCAGCGACGCCCCCTCCATGCACCGCGTCCTTGAGGTCCTCGAGGAGATGGCCACGCGTGAGGCGGGCAAACGGCAGGACGCAGCCGCCACCCTCGCCGGCCTCATCCGCGTCGTCGCCACCAACTCCCTGGCGGCGATGGTCTTCGACCCGACGCTGCCGCCGGTACGGCTGGACGCCTCCAGCACCTCCGACATGATCGTGATCACCACGACCGGTCTGAAGCTGCCACCGAAGGCCGCGTTCGACAAGCCCGAGGTCCTGCACCAGCAGCCCCTAGAGGCGCTGATCGGCCGCGCGGTGCTCTACCTGATCGCCGCGATCGCCCGGCAGACCGCGTTCGAGGACCCCGAGCGGTTCACCGCCGTCGTCCTGGACGAGCTGTACTGGCTCACCTCGTCCGCCGAAGGCACCGCCCTGGTCCACGAAATCCTCCACGACGGCCGCAAGCACGGCGCCGGCTTGCTGGGCGCGTCCCATGACGCCCTCGAACTCGGCCCGGACCGCGGGCTGATGGCCTACCGCGCACTCGCCCGCACCGCTGATCGTGAGCGCGCCCGCCGTGGTCTGGAGTTCGTCGGACTCGACCCAGGCGACGGCGAGCTGCTGCGACTGGTAACCACCGGCCTGTCCCCAGTCGGTCAGAAGGGCCGGGAGGGCGAGTTCCTGCTGACCTGCCCACGGCAGAACACCGGCCGCGTCAAGGCCGTCATCCCGCGCATCCCGCGCATCGCCTCATCCATCACCACCACACCGGGAGGACGCACGAGCGCCGGCTCGCAGACCACATCTGCGCCCATCGCCGGTGAGGCCGTTGATGCCCGTCCGAAGGAATACAGCCGATGACTTCCTCCTCCTGGGACCGCTCCAGGCGCATCGCCGCAGCTTCAAGCGTCCTGGCCGTGATCACCGTGGCCGCCGGCGTCCTGGTGCTGGCCCTGTCGGTCGGCGTGCCCGAAGCATGGTGGCCGCACACCGGGCAGGCCTTCGCCGCCGACTCCCATGCCGGTCACCGCGACCCATGCGCGCCCATCGTGGGCCGGGCCAAGGCGTACTGCGAGCGCTGCGCTGCCGCCTCCGCCTCATCCGGACACCACCATGCGGGGGCTGCCTGGCGGCTGGTGCCGGCCGGAGCTGGCGTGGCCGCGCTCGTGGTGTGGCGCCGCCGGCGTGCGGCCGGGCGGAGGCGGGGCTGACGATGTTTCGTCCAGACCGCGGCACCCTGCGCTCGGCCGGATTCGTGGTGCTGCTCACCGGGGTGTTCCTGGTGGTCAACACCCAGGTGGTGTACGCGGCCAGCAGCAGCAGCGAGACGGGGGACCTGCTCGCTCCGCTGAACATCACCTCCTCCGAGGGGGTGCCGATCAACTCCTACGAGCTGGACGCTTCAGGTGGCTCCATCGTCGCCTTCAAGTCCCAGGCTCTGGCGTTCGCGCTGTCAGGGCTGTTCACGCTGATCCGGCTGCTGGTCGGGCTGGCCGGGTGGGCCATCGAGATGGCCTTGCGGTTCCCGCTGCTGAAGATCCTGACCCGTCCGGCCCAGCAGGTCGCCGACACCTACAACCACATCGTCGTCGACACTCTGGGGTTGAAAGGCCTGCTGCTGGCCTGGGCGTTCGTCTTCGCCGGTTTCATGATCGTGCGGGGTCGTGTCGGCCGTGGTCTGGGCGAGATCTTCCTGACGCTGCTCATCGCGGCGTTCGCGGCGTCCGCGTTCGTCCGTCCCGACTACCTGCTCGCCAAGGACGGCCCGCTGGGCCAGACCCAGCAGGTGGCCGCCGATGTCGCCCAGCAGTCCGTCAACTCCTACAACTGGGGCGGGAAGATCGGCAGCAAGAGCCCCTGTGACGGCATGGCCGGCAACGCCGAGATCAAGTGCGAACAGCGAGAGAGCGAAAAGCCGGTCACCGCCGAGGACGTAGCCCGCCCCCTGCAGGACTCGATCACCAACGCGCTGATCGTCAAGCCGTACATGCTGCTGGAATACGGGCGCATCCTCGACCCGTCCAAGCCGTCCGATGCCAAGGCCTACGCCGTCCACCTGAAATGGATCACCGGCTGGTACAGCCCCGACCGGGACATTGCGAACGGCAACTGCGACTCGCTCGCGCCGCCTATGCAGTCCACCTGCGAGCAGAGGAAGAAGGCCAAAGACGCCTGCAGCCTGATCCACGGTGATGCCAAGAAGTACTGCGAAAAGGACCAAGGTCTGCCCGTCAGGGACACCCTGCCATCCCTGACATCGGGCGACGACCTGCTGAACGCCCCGAACGCGGTCGTCACCGACGAGGACCAGGCCTTCGCCGCCTTTCTCTCCGATATGAAGAGAGCCGGCCCGGTCGGAAAGTCCTGTGCCGCGTACGCGGAGAAGCCGACCTGGTGGCGGGTCGGCGGCGCCGCCTTGCTGCTCATCGCGGCACTGTTCATCTGCGGCATGCTGCTCTCCAGCGCGATCGTGCTGCTGGGCACTCAGGGTGTCTGCGTGGCGGCCGCGGCCGCGGGCGGTGTCACCTTCGTCGCCGGGATGCTGCCCGGTCCCGCACGCCAGAGCGTGTGGAAGTGGCTGTCCCTGTGGGGCATCGCGGTTCTGGCCGTGGTCGCAATCTGCGCGTTTATCCCGTTCTTCGGGATCGCCGTCGACGCCACCATCACCAACGGGCCCGACCTGATGGTGGAGCGGATCTTGCTCATCGATGTCCTCGCCATCGCCGGCGCCGCCGGGCACCGCAGACTCCTTGCATCCATCACCTCCTTCGGCCGGCGGATGGCCATGCGCATGCGCTACGCCAAGGTCGGCGGCACCCACATGCCCGGCGACACCTCCGAGCTCGGCGCCGCGCTCGCCATGAACTCCCCCGCTGCCATGGGCGGATACGGCGCAGGGCTGCGCGCCTTCACCGGCGGGGGCGAAGGCAGGTTCGGGATGCTCGGCACCCGGCAGCGGCTGATGGGCGCGCTCACCTCACTCTTCGACGGCGCGGGCATGCCGGTGGACACCGGCGGCATCCTTGCTGATGCCACCGCCGAAGCCGGGCGTGGCCTGGCCCCGCTGACCGCGGCCGCGGCCGTGGGTGGCCTGGGAGTGCGGCTGGGCGGGAAGGGCGCGCACTGGCTGCTGATCGGCAAGCGCCCGGACAGGGAGCAGTTGGCCAAGTGGCGCAAGCCCACGGCCGGCGGGGACCCGAACCCGGGCGGCCCGTCGGGCGGAGGGAGCGGTGGTGGTTCAGGCGGCTCCGGTCCGCGGCGGCCCGGAGGTCCGTCTGACCGGTACCGCAACGACGAGGGTCAGGTCGTCGACCGCAACACCGGCCAGGTCCTGCACGACCAGAACAGCGACCGCACACTGTTGTCCACCCGGGCCCATAACCGGCTGGTCCGCTTCCGCGGCTACCGCATCCTGCACAGGGGCGGCCGGGTTGCGTACGGGGCGACCGCAGGTCTGCCGGCAGGCGCCCGCCGCGCGCGGGCGGGTGGCTCGCGCTACTCCCAGGACGCTCGCCAGCAGGTGCGGGTATGGGGCAACACCGTCCGCGAGGACGGCCGGGCCTGGCAGGACACAGGGCGCCACGTGGCCCGGGTCCTGCGGGAAAACGACGACAGGGGCGGCCCCGGTCCGTTCGTCAGCCGCCGCCTGCCGACCACAGCCACTGCGGCCCCTGCCCCCCGCCCGGCCGCTCCGCCGAGGCCCGCGCCCACCGGCCGTCCGGCCCCCGCCCCCGCACGGCCCACTCGGCCGGCGGGCGATCCTGCGGCAACTTCGCCCCCGGCACAGCACCCGCGCCGGGATGGCCCTGTGCCGCTGCCTCGGCCGGATCTCGGCGGGCCCGTGCTTCCCGGTGGTGGGGGCGCGCGGAACCGGGCGCACGAGGAGGCGCGGGCCCGGATGCAGGAGCTGATGCGGCGGACCGCGCCGGACGCAGAACGCCGGCGCCAGCAGCGGGCCCGCCGGTGGGATGAGGACGGTGAGGACGAGTGACGCCGCCTGGACGCCGCTTCAGGCGGTGGGGATGCATGGTGGCACTGCTGATGTTCGCAGCTGTGTGCTGTGCCGCCCCGGTGGGGAACGCGATCAGCGCATACGTCGCCCTGAAGACGGGTGCGCAGGACGACGGGGGCATCGCCGAGGGCGGCAGCGCCTCTGACATCCCTCCCCGGATGCTGACCGCCTACAAGAAGGCCGTCCAGCAGGTCGGGAAATACGTGCCGAAGTGCCAGGGCATGCGCTGGCCCATTCTCGCCGGGATCGCGAAGGTCGAGTCCAACCACGCCATCGGCCACAACATCGCCGCGGGCGGTGACATCCGCCCAAAGATCTACGGAGTGCTCCTCAATGGCTCCGGCCAGGGCGGCAACACCACCGTCGTCCCAAACAGCGACGGCGGCAAATGGGACGGCACCGCGACCGGTGAGCGGGCCGTAGGCCCTTTCCAGTTCCTGCCCTCAACCTGGGAGAGCGTCGGCAAGGACGGCAACGGCGATCATGTCGCCGACCCGCACAACGCCGACGACGCCGCCCTGGGAGCGGCCGTCTACCTGTGCGGAGGCGGCCGTGACCTGACCGAGAGTTCCCAGCTGCGGGCCGCCATTCTGCAGTACAACCACTCCAGCGAGTACGTCGCCGAAGTGACCGGCTGGATCGACCAGTACACGGCGGCCGCCAAAGACCCTGGCTTGAAGAACCTCTCCGGCAAGGCTCGCACGGTGCTCGACGCGGCCCTGTCCCAGCGGGGGGTGCCCTACTCGTGGGGCGGCGGCAACGCGAGCGGACCGTCGTACGGATCGTGCTGCACACGCAGCGGGAAGAGCGGCGCCAGCATCAGGGGCTTCGACTGCTCGGGCCTGACGAGCTACGTGTACGCCAAGGTCGGCATGCAGTTGCCGCGGACCGCAGCCGAGCAAGCCGGCGTCGGCCAGCGTCTGCCGGCCAGCCTCGGCGCCGGTGCCCTGAAGCCGGGTGACCTCGTCTTTTTCGCCTACGCCCCCGGACATGATTCCACGATCTACCACGTCGGGATCTACGTCGGCAGCGGTCAAATGATCAACGCGGCCCGCCCGGGCACCGTCGTCCGGCTGGACTCGGTAGGCGCCATGTCGGGCTTTGCGGGGGGAGCACGGCTGTTGTGACCACCACTCCACGCTCACCGCGTCTGCTGTTGCTGAGCACCGTCATGTTCGCCGTCGCCGGTATCGCCCTGCTGGGCGTGCCGCATGGTCAGGAGCCACCGGCCCGGGCGACGTCTCCGGCCTCGCACGGGACAACAGGTTGGTCATCGTCGCCCGCTGCGGCCGCTGTGTCTGCCCACCCGACCGCCCACACGAGTCCCTCCTCGACGCCTGCTCCGCCGTCGGCCCTTGAGTCCGCTCTTCCGCCGCATGGCGAGGGCGTGGCCGGCGACCAGGTGATCCAGCGGTCGCTTCAGGCGGCCTGGCCCGCCGACCTTTCCGCCACCGATGAAAGGGAGTTGCTCGCTGACGGCCGTGCGCTGCTGCGCGCGGACGCCACCGGAGTCGGCCGCGCGAAGTGGCCGGATGTCTTTCCCGACTCGGACCAGGTGGCCCCGGCGTTCGCCGCTTCTCGCTTTCGTATTCAGGCCGCGATCGCCCGCCGTGACGGCGGCCCGGACAAGGCGGTGGTCCATCTGGTGTGGGCCGGCGTGGACCGAGGCGGCACCTTCACGGATCTCCGCATCGCCGACTGGCATTTCACCCGAACAACTTCGAAGAAGGGAGCAGCGACGTGGACTCCGCAGCCCCGTACCTGAAGGACCAGGCCCCTGACACGGCTGGTGGTCAGGTACTCGGCCTGGTCACCAGCCTGGTCGACGCCGCCGACTGGCTCTACGGCCACTGGTACGTGCTCGCGGCTGCCGTTGCCGTGTGCTGGGGCGTGGGCGAGATGGTGGTACGCC
Organism: Streptomyces sp. FXJ1.172; assembly: GCF_001636945.3. Taxonomy (NCBI): domain Bacteria; kingdom Bacillati; phylum Actinomycetota; class Actinomycetes; order Kitasatosporales; family Streptomycetaceae; genus Streptomyces; species Streptomyces sp. FXJ1.172. The sequence goes on from NZ_CP119134.1 coordinate 27,356, forward strand.
GGCTCGCGGCCAGGGCTTCGGCCGAGCGGATGGCCTTGGAGCTCGTCTCCAACCGGCACTTCGACCCCAGCCTGGAGGAGATCTTCCGGCGTGGTGTCCAGCTCGCCCGCGCGTCCACAGCCATGCCCTGGTGGGCGCCCCGCCGGGCGAAGACTGTGCAGATCCGGCTGCGCGCGGACGGCAGTGCGCCGTTGCGCTACCGCATCGAGGGCCCGGCGGGTGGTGAACGGCTGCTGTCCATCACCCCGTTCGGGCCGGACATCACCGTCACCAGGGCCCGGCCGGTCATCGACGAGCCCCGGCCTCACACCGTGCGCGCCGAGTTCATCCTGCGCGGCAAACTCACTTCTCCGCTGCGCGTGGTGCCCCTCAGCCCCGACCCGCTCCAGCCGCTGGTCGACGCCGTGGCCGATCTGCGCGCCGAACTGGGCGACCTCGCCGAGGTCCGGCTCGACATCCAGCGCGCCCCGAAGTGGGCACTGCGTGCGCGTCGCCTGCAGCTGATGAGCGCCGCGCGCCGGTCTGAGCGCCGGGAGTCCCAGCGGGCCGCGCGCTGGCTGCGGCGGGACGCCAGCGGGATCGAGGACTCCCTGGGTTTTCAGTTGCAGCAGCTTCTCAGTGACCGTCCTGGCTCGGGCAACAGCCGGCGGCTGGTGATGCCGCCGGTCCCGCGCCGGGTGGAGCCGGCCGATGCGCTGGGCAAGCTCGCCGAGGACGACCACCTGGTCCGCGTGCAGCTGCTGGTGATGTGCGCCTCGAACACCGAGGGCCGTGCCCAGGCGAGGCTCGCCCAGCTCCAGGCTGCGTTCGACGTGTTCGGCGGCCGCTCCCGGTGGGCCATGCGCGGCTGGAGGCTGGGCCCTTGGCGGATCGGCGCCGATCACTGGCCCACACGGCGCGGCTTCGAGCGCCGCTGGAATCTGGGGCACTGCCAGCCGCCCCGCGCGAACTGGGTCCGGCTGGATGAGTTGACCGGGCTGCTCAAGCCCCCGACCGCGCATTGCCGCCTGCCGGTGCTCGCAGGAGACCTGCCGACCTTCGCCTTCGGCGAGCCCGGGTTGCTGCTGCAGGGCATCTACCGGGGCCCGGACGGCCGCGAGCGGCTGGTCGCCACCTACGCCGAGGAGACCCTGTTCGAGGTGGGGGTCGGCAAGGCCGGCGGCGGCAAGACCGAGCGGGCCCTGGCGCAGGCGATCGGCTGGGCGCACGCGGGCGGCGGGCTGATCTTCGTCGACCCGCACCGCGACTCCTGGCCGCGGGCCACCACGTTCCTGGCGCACGACACCCTGATGCCGCGGATCGCACTGATCGACCTGGGCGGTCTTGGTCCCAATCCGCGGGTCAGTTCGTGGAATCCGCTCGCCATGCACCAGGGCCAGACGGCGCACGAGGTCGTCGAGGCGATCGCCGACGCCTACGCCTCCGCATTGGCCTGGGACGACGCGACCGCGCCGCGCGCACTCACCATCCTCACCGCCGCGCTCGCCGTCCTGGTCGCGGTCAACGAGGCGGCCTGCCGGGTCGGCCGGCCCGAGGACCAGGCCACGATCTTCCACGTACGGGCCCTGCTCACCGACGCCGCCTTCCGCAAGGCAGCACTCACGACGGTGGCGGGCCACCTGGATGAGGAGACCCGCTCCTGGTGGCAGGCGGTCTTCCCGACCCTGCCGACCGACGCATTCGCCGTGGTCCTCAACCCGATCGCCCGCCTGGCCGCCAACCCGGTCACCCGCGCGTTCCTCGGCCAGCCGGTCGGGGTCTACAACATCCGCGCGGCCATGGACTCCAAGATGATCGTGTGGGTGTGCCCGGGCGGCAACGGGCCCACCGACCGCCTCCTGACCGCGCTGCTGGCCCGCGACCTGCTGCGGGCCGCCCGCTCCCGGCGGGACACACCCGAGGAGAAGCGGGTGCCGTTCCGCCCGTACTTCGACGAGCTGATCACGCTGACGGGCGCGGCCCCGGAGACCATCGCCGCGATGTTCGAGGATCTACGCAAGTACCGGTGCCACATCCACGGCATGACCCAGCTACTTGCCCGCCTGCCTGCCGCAGTGCGGCTGTCCCTGGTGCAGAACGCGTCCACCCTGGCCACCACCGCCGGCTCGAAGTCGGCGGTGGCACCGATCACCGCGGAGTGGGGCGACAGCCCCAGCCCCGACCGGGTCGCCACCATGGACCGGTTCGAGCACTACGTCTCCATGAACGTGCACGGCCGGCGCATCGGGCCCGTCCAGCTGCGCGGTCCGCATCTCGACGACGTCTTCGCCGCCCAGGCCCGCCCGCGGGAAGTCCCCATGCTGGAGCGAGCCGCGCAGGCGAACGCCGGAGCACTCCCGCTGGACCAGCTCACCGACCGCGCCGCAAAGCAGCTCGGCCGCGTCGCCGCCTTCCTCGCCGCGCACTCCCCTGCCGGCGCTGCTGTCCACCTCTCGAAGGAAAACGAATGGACCTGACCACTGCCCAGCCGACGGACCGCACCACGGCAGGCTTCACGCCCAGCCCCGTGGAACCGCTCGCGCATCAGCTCCTGGCCACGCTCGCCCAGCACCGCATGGCCTCCACCGGCCAGCTGCACGTCCTGCTGCGGCCCGACCGCTCCCGCCAGTCGGTCTCGGAGCGCCTGAACGACCTGCTCGACGAGCGCCTGGTCGACTTCGCCGTGCTTCCCCAGTCCCACCGCACCCGGGTCTGGTACCTCACGCCGAAGGGCGCCCGACTCACTCGGGACTGGCCCGCGCTGCGGGGCCGCCCGCCATATCCGATCACCACGGCGACGGCCGCCTCGCTGAAGACCCCACATACCCTGACCGTCCTGCGGACGCACCTGACGTTCGTCGCCGATGCCCGCCGCCGCGGCGACGAGCACGGACACCTGGACTGGACCCCGGAGGTGTTCCATGCGATCGGCGACGGAGAGAGGGTCGTGGCCGACGCGGTCATGCACTACACCCTCATCGACGGCCAGCAGCGGCGGAAACTGAGGGCGTTCGTCGAGGTCGACCGGGCCACGATGGGGGCCGAGCGGCTGGCCGCGAAACTGATCGAGTACGCCCGTCTGTGGTCGTACGAGCCGCAGCCCGTCGGGCGACGCCGACAGGCGGGCAGCCCCGGATGGCTGCGCTGGTACCCGGTATTCCCCCGGATCCTCTTCGTGCTGACCAGCGCCGGCAGGCAGGCGATGGACAACCGGATCAACGACCTCAAAGCCATGGTCGCTCACCACCCGCTCGTGGCTGAGCTGGCCCGCGAGGTGCCGCTGGGCGCGGCGGTCCTGGAGGACCTCGAACGTCAGGAGCCCACCGGCAACGTGTGGCTGCCTCTTACAAGTGGCGAGCCGCGCCCCTGGACCGAGTTGTGACGCGGCGCTGCGGTGCCCTGCGAGGCGACGACCGCCAGGACTCGTCCGCGGACCAGGCTGTGCGCCGCCCGCTGTCGCGGGACCCGCGGTCAGGCCTCGACCTTGCGCATGGGGGCCTGGCGTATCAGCAGACGCACGGTGTTCCTCCGTGCGCCGAAGGACACCACGGCGACCGCGGTGCGGCCGGTGCCCTGCACCTCCAGGACGGTGCCGATGCCGAACCGGGTGTGCTCGACGACATCACCGACCACCACGGCGTCGACACGGGGCCCGGGCGCAGGTCCTCGCTCGGCCTCACGCTGCTCGGCACGGCATTCCTCGACATCTTGCGCGCCCGTCGCGAAGGCGGGCGCCACCGGGTCGGACTCGGTGTCGCCCACCGACGACCAGGCGGGCTTCTCGCCAGGAGGCGCGATATGGACGGGCTGCGCCGGGGGCAGCGGTGCGGACCAGGGCTCGGTCACGGTGGGCTGCTGCCACCACATCAGGGCCTGGGCGCGTGGGGCGTCCCGCAGTGCCTGCGGGAGCTCCGCCTCGCTGGCTTCCAGATTCTCCAGCAAGGTCAGCAGATTTGCGGCATTCGGACGGCGCTCGGGCTCCTTGTGGAAGCAGGCCGTCAGGGCCGGCCGCAGAGCGTCCGGCACCGGGGTGAGATCGGGGTCATCGTGGACCACCTGGTACAGCAGCGCCGGGACGGTGCCCTGGCCGAACGGGCCGCGTCCCGTGGCGGCGTAGTACAGCACGGCGCCGAGGGAGAAGACGTCGCTGGCCGGGCCGATGACCTCGCCAGTGGCCTGTTCCGGCGACATGTAGCCGGGTGTGCCGAGGATGCCGCCGAGCGTGGTGAGGGTGATGTCGGTGGTGTCCGAGCGGGCGATCCCGAAGTCGATGATCCGGGGCCCGTCGTCGGTGATCAGGACGTTCGCCGGTTTGAGGTCGCGGTGGACGAGCCCGGCATCGTGGATCGCGGCCAGAGCCTCGGCCAGGCCAGCCGCGAGCATCCGCAGCGCGGAGGGTTCAGGGGGCCGTGCTGCTCGACGTGCTCCCCGGGGTGGCACTCAAGCAACCCTGCATCCCTCCGCGGTGGTGTGTCGTTGGCCAGGTTGCGGATGGTCTCAACTTACCGGCCAAGCAGGGAGTTAGCGCACGTGACGAGTGAAGAGACAGACCTACAAATCGACTTCCGGTTCCAAAAGTGACCGGGCACGTCCCGAGATATACGAGTGAACTCAACTATCGAGCTGGGAAGTTGACTGGCATATGCGTAACCTTGCGATCACGCAAACGCATTACCGCAGCTGGACCAGGCCGCGGTTCTGGGCCGCCTCATGTCGGAGGCCGAGGACAGCGGTCGACCGCACCGCGTCGTACGGGGAGACCACGTGACAGCTACACAACGACGCTCCACGGGGCACAGGAGCGCCACTGTTCGCACCCGGAAGCACGCAACTGCCTTGCTCCTCGCCGGCAGTCTCCTGACGCTGGCCGGGTGCAGCGACAGCGGCTCGAACACGTCGTCCAAGACCAGCCCTAGCCCGACGGCTGTCTCGCCGTCCCCCAGTTCCACTGTCGACGCCGAGGACGCCGCCGTCCTCGCGGCGTACCAGAGCTCGTGGGACGCGCAGACCCAGGCCTACGGCAAGGCCTCCTCGGCGGGCACTGACCTGAAGAAGAACACCACCTTGCGAGCCCTGTTCGACATCGAGCACGACCTCGAGGTCATGCGGAAGGCCGGACAGGTGACCACGGGCAAGCCAGTGATCAATCCAAAGGTCGTGAAGGTGACCGCCGCCAAGATCCCCACGGCCACCGTGACGGACTGCATCGACACGACGCACTGGATCCTGACTGACAAGGACTCGAAGAAGCCGGTCCCGTTGCCCACGACGCGGCTCATCAAATACGTCAGCACCGCAACGCTTGAAATGTGGGGGAAGACGTGGATGGTCACGAAGTTGACCGCTCAAGAGCAAGCCTGCTAGCCCGCCGCCTCGCTGCACTTACCGGCGCCCTCGTCCTGGCCTCGGCAGGCGTCGCACACGCTGGCGATGGTCCTGACGTCGGCGGCGGTAAGTGCCAAGTCATCAAGTTCTGCGTCGATGTCGGCGTCGGTGACAAAACCGGCGGGAGCGGCGGGCAGGAGGGCAGCTCACAAGGCAGCGGCAGCGGCGACAGCAAGCTGGAGTGCAAGTACCAGAAGGTCGATCCGAAGCCTCCGGCCGCATGGCCGGGGTGGAAGGGCGCCGACCCCAAGAAGAGCGACGTGTACTTCTACGGGTGCACGGACGGCGGCCAGAACAACCCGGACGGTTTTGTCGTCGTGCCGCTGGGGAAGCCTCCGGTGCCGCAGGTGGACCCCCGGGTGCTGGCTCAGCGTGCGGTGGACTCCATGACGTTGCTCGGCCCGGACATCGCCAGCCCGCGCGCGGCCGGGAAGTACACGGTGGGTGTCCCGATGTGGATGTGGGTCACCCAGAGTGCCACGACCTATGGACCGAACACCGCGTCGGCCACGGCAGGCGGAGTCACCGTCACCGCGACCGCGGAGGTGTCGAAAATCGTGTGGTCGATGGGCGACGGTGTCTCCATGACCTGCACCGGCCCCGGTACCCCCTACACGTCGTCCGAGGGCATGGCTCAGTCCCCGACCTGCGGACACGTGTACTCCAAGACATCGGCGGCTGCCCAGAACGGCAAGTTCCCGGTGACCGCGACCTCGACGTGGACGATCAACTGGCGGGGCGGCGGACAGGCCGGCCAGCTCACCGAGGTCCGGCAGACCAACGTGCAGGTGGCGGTCGGCGAAGTACAGGTCGTCAGGTAACGCCGCCGGAAGGACAGAACGGTGAGCAAGACCCAAGTAGACACAGCTCCGAACGGAGTCCCCCCGCAGGGACGCGTGGCCGGGCCCGTGGCCCCGCCCCGAGTCTCGGCTCGCAGACGACGACCGGGGGTCATCGCCCTGTCGCTGGCGCTGATCGCCGCCGGAGGCGCCGGTGTTGCCGTCCTGCTGCTCCAGGTCGGCAACCGCACCGACGTGGTGACGGTGGTCCGCGACGTCCAGGTCGGCCAGGTCCTCACCCAGGACGACCTGGGCAAGGCATCTGTCGCCCTGGACCCGGCGGTCAAGGCGGTGCGCGCCGACAACCTGAAATCGGTGGTGGGCAAGCGGGCCGCCGTGGAACTCAAGCCCGGCTCCCTGCTGGCCCCCTCGCAGGTGACGAAGGACTCGCTGGTGAAGGCCGGCGAGCAACTAGTGCCGATCGGCCTGGAGCCCAAGCAGATCCCGGCCACCGCTCTGGTGCCGGGCCAGAAGGTGAAGCTGGTGCACGTGCCGGTTCAGGGAACGACGGATACCGGCAAGACGTCCGACGCCACGCCGCAGACCATCGACGGCCGGGTCGTGAAGGCGTCCGGCGCCGCCCCGGGTACGGGAATCGTGGTCGTCGACGTTGCCACCACCGCCTCCGACGGTCCCACGGCCGCCGCGTGGGAGGCCGCGGGCACCCTGCGCCTGGTCCTCGCTGCTCCGGACGGCAGCTGATGGCTGTCATCGCGCTCGCGGGCTGCAGCGGCGCACCCGGCGTGACCACGAGCGCTCTTGCCCTGCTGCTGTCGTGGCCGCTGGAGGCGGGCCGGCGGATGATCCTGGCCGAGTGCGACCCGGACGGCGGAGCCGTGCTGCACGGTCTTCTGCAGGGCACACTCGGAGACCGGTACGGACTGCGCAACCTCTCGGTCGCCGCTCGAAAAGGGGAGTTCAGCGAAGCCTTCTGGCGGCAGCTGATCGACCTGAGCAACGAGGACGGCAAGCAGGACTCCCCGCGCGACCGGCTGCTGCTGCCCGGTATCACCGATCCCTCGCAGTCGGCGAGCCTCGGCCAGGTTTGGAAGATCCTCGCGCAGATGTTCCGCGGTATCGAGGCCGAGAGCGGCCACGACGTGCTGATCGACCTCGGGCGCCGCGGGGCGTACGGGCCCTCCGGGGTTCTGGCCGAGCAGGCCGACGCCGCTTTTGTAGTGGTCCGCAACACCCTGCGCTGCCTGCAAGCAGCTGAGGGCCGGGTGCGCGCCCTGGAAGAGCGCGTGGGTGACGTCAGCGTGCTGATGGTCAACGAGGGCCCTTATCCCGCAGGCGAGGTGCAGCGCGTTCTGCAGGTACCGGTGATCGCCACCCTGCCGTACGCGCCGAAAGACGCCCGCGTGCTGTCCGACGGCGCCGAACAGCCACGCCACTTCACCAAGTCGCCTCTGATGAAGGCCGCCCGCACGTCAAGCACTCTGCTTCTCCAACGGGCCGCCATGCGCCGGGCCCGCCTCGATCCACGCGGCCTGCGCGCAGCAGGCGGGGAGGTGACCCATGCAGGCTAGGCCGCTGCACCCCGACCCCACGGTGGCCCCGCTGCCCCGGGAGTGGCAACAGGCCAACGGCGTACCAGCATCTGCCGGTGCGGCCTCGAGTACGCAGGTGCTCGGCACGGCGGTTCCTCAGATCACCGTCGACTACCGGGTGGCCCGCGAGATTGCTTCCCAGGTCGCCAAGCAACGTGAGGAACTGCTCAAGACCAAGCCCGATATGGACCGGGCCAGCGAAGAGCAGCGGTGCCTGAACTGGATCGCCGAGGCGGTCGCGCTGTGGTCGGACGCGCAGGCGATGACGCCGCAGGAAGACGAGGCGCTGCGGCGCGCGGTGTACGACCTGCTCTTTCGGGCCGGCCGACTCCAGCCGTACCTGGACGATGACAGGGTTGAAGACATCATCATCCAGGGCCCGCACGAGGTGTGGCTCGACTACGGCGACGGCGAACGCCGCCGGGTCGGCCCGATCGCTGACTCCGAAGAGGAACTGCTCGAGCTGCTGAGGGAGTTGGCCCGGGGCTCCGGGCACAGCGAGCGCACCATCTCCACCGCGAACCCAACCCTCGCCCTGTCCCTGCAGGACGGCTCCCGCCTCCAGGCCATCACCGGGCTCGGGCCGATGACGTATGCAGTTATTCGTCGCCACCGCGTCTCCCACGCGAATCTCGACGACCTCGTCCGGCTGGGCACCATCGACCCGATCCTGCGCGAGTTCCTCGGCGCCGCCGTACGCGCCGAGAAGAACATCATGATCGCGGGGAAGCAGAAGGCCGGGAAGACCACGCTGATGCGAGCGATGCTCAAGGAGTTCGACCCGGAGTGCCGGTTCGCGACCATCCAGACCGAGGACGAGCTGTTCGCCCACGCCAACGGTTACCACAAGCAGGTCGTGTCTCTCGTGGGTCGTGAGTCCAACGGAGAGAAGGACGTCACCGGGCGCGGCGCGGGTGAGGTCACGCTGCTGGACCTGATGCATCCCGCTTTGCGGATGTCGCTTGAGCGGATCGTGGTCGGCGAGGTCCGCGGCCCTGAAGTCGTCGCCATGATGCAGGCGTTGACGAACGGGTCGGGCGGCAACCTGTGCACCATCCACGCGCGTCGCCCGGACATCATCTTCGACCGGATCGCCGAACTGTACGCGCTCGCCCAGGAGAACCTGTCCGAGCAACTCGCCTACCGGCAGACCGCCAACGGCCTGGACTTCATCGTGTACGTCGACATGACGGACGAGACGCAGATCGGCGGCCGCCGGCACCGCTACGTCTCCCACGTGCTGGAACTGACCGGGATCGGCGAGAACGGCCGGCCAGCCACCAATGAGGTCTTCTCCCCCGGCCGGGAGTGGGGGGAGCTGCGGGCGGTGCCGAGGATGGACCCGGGCTGCATCGATGACCTGCGCCGCGTCGGCTTCGACTCGGCTCTGCTGCAGGAGTCGTACGGCGCCTGGGCGGCACCGCTGCCGCTGAAGGTGCGGGTGAGCCGGTGATCCTGCTGTTCGCCCTGCTCAGCGGCATGGCCGTGGTCGGCGGGCTGATCGGTGTCGTGGCGGGTGTCATGGGCACCAGTGCGCCGCGCAGGGCTTCGCTGCTCAAGCGCTGGCAGACGGCCCTGCGTGGTGGGAAAAATCGAAGCGAGGACGCTCGGCTGCGGCGGCGGACCCTCATGGTCGCGTCCGTCGTGGTCTTCGCGGCCGTGTGGCTGATCAGTGGGAACTTCGTCGGCGGTGCGCTGCTCGGCGCGGCCGTCATCGGCGTGCCCTGGCTGATCACTCCAGCGCAGATGGCGCAGGAGCGCATCGGTCAGCTGGAGGCGCTCAGCGAGTGGACGCAGCGGCTGGCCGGTCTACTGAGGCTGGGCATGGGCCTGGAACAGGCGCTGATCACCAGCCGTCAGGGAGCACCGGAGGAACTCGCCCCCCAGATCATCAACCTGTCCGACCGGCTCCGCCTGGGGTGGCGGCCCGACGGAGCGCTTCGCGCCTTCGCCGAGGAACTAGACGACGTCACCGCGGACAAGGTGGTCGCCGCGCTCATCCTGTCGGTCAACGACCGCGGCCCAGGCCTGGCTCAGGCACTCGAGGACCTTTCGGGCACCGTCCGCGAGGAGGTCGCCAAGAAGCGCGCCATCGAGGCGGACCGGGCCAAGCCCCGCACCACGGTGCGGTGGATGACCATCATCACCGTGGGCGTCGTGGTAGCCGGATTCTTCGTTCCGTCCTACACGAAGCCGTACTCCACCCTCCTCGGACAGCTCGTGCTCGCTTTCCTGACCGCCGGGTTCATCGGCGTGCTGGCCTTGATGCGGCAGCTGGGCAATTTCCGTCGTATCCCGCGCTTCCTGATCACTGACCCGACCAGCACCGTGCGACTGCCCGCGCCTGCCCCGGAGCCGGACGTGCCGATCGCTGCCCGGGAACCGGACGGAGCCGCATCGTGAACCTGTTCCCCGTTGTTGTGACCGGCGGCACGGTCGGCGCAGGAGTCGCGTTGTTGATCCGGGAACTCCTGCAGCCTCAGCCGGCATTGGGGCCGGCTCTCCAGCGCAGTGCTCCGGCAGCGTTGACGATGCCCGAGCCGGAGCTGGACCGCGAGGAGGTGTGGGGCCGGTGGCTGCTGGCCCGTCTCGAGCGGCTCCCGGGTGTGAAGGTCCCCACCACGAACCTGGCCCTGCTCGGGCAGGGTCCGGGCCAGTTCATGCTCAAGAAGACCGCGTTCGCCGCGCTGGGTCTGCTCTGTCCAATGATCGCCACCATTCCGTGGATCATCGCGGGCGTGGGGCTGCCGTTTTACGTGCCCGCCGGCGTCGGACTCATCGTCGCAGGACTGCTGTTCATCACGCCCGATCTCGCCGTGCGGGACCAGGCCAAGCGGGCGCGGGAGGAGTTCGCTCACGCCCTGTCCGCCTACCTGGACCTGGTCGCGCTCAAGCGGGCCGCCGACGCCGGCCCCGCCGAGGCGTTGGAGAAGGCTGCCGAGGTCGGCGAGGGCTGGCCCTTCCTGTACTTGCAGGGCGCGCTGCGCAGGGCCCGGTTGGAGAAGATCCCGCCGTATCAAGCGCTCACGGAGCTCGCCCACGAGTACGACCTGCCCATCCTGGACGACGTCGCTGACATCATGCGCGGCTCAGCTACCGACGGTGCCGCCGTCTACAAGGCGCTGCGGGCCCGCACCGCGGCGCTCAACGCCGAACTGCTGGCCGATCAGGCCGCGGAGGCGAACGCAGCCAGCGAGAAGATGACCGCGCCGGGAGCCCTGCTGGCCGTCCTGGTGATGCTGCTGATGGCGTTCCCCGCAGTGATCCGCATGCTGACCGTCTAAAGACCACTTCGACTCGTTCAACGCTCCAGAGAGGCAAAGGAACATGAAGCACACCGCAGCCCGCACCCGCCGTGCTGTGCTCCGGGCGACCACGCAACCGCACACCGGCCCGCTCACCGCATCGAGCGGACCTGGGCGTGGCCGCCGGGGGGCGCGTGCCTGGGCGCGCGCCAACGGTGCGGTCCTTCGGCTGAGCACGCGCGTGCAGGAGGGCCTTCAGGAGGCCGCCCGTCGCCCGGACCGCGGCGACATCAGCACCACGACGGTCATCATCTGGGTGGCCGCCGTCACCGGTGCCGTTCTGATCGCCGGGACCATCGCCGTCGTGATCGCCAAGTACAACGGCAAGCTCAGCGGGCTGTGATGAAGCCTCCCGCGCGGCTGGCCAACTGGTGGCAGGGGCGAAGATGGCGCGACGACCGCGGTGACACATCCATCCAGATGGCGATCGTTTTCCCGTTCGTGCTGCTCGCCACGGTCGCCGTCATACAGGCCTCCATGTGGTACTACGCCCGGCAGATCGCTCTGACCGCTGCCCGTGAGGGCGTCAGCGCCGCCCGGGCCTACCAGTCGAGCCCGGCCGACGGTGCGGCCCAGGCACGCAACGTCCTGGGCCGCACCGCGGGTGACAGCCTGAGCGGCTACAGCGTCTCCGCGAGCAGCGACGGGCAGCGTGCGCGGGTCCAGGTGTCCGGCACGGCCCTGTCGATGATCCCGGGTGTGCCGGGCCTGCAGGTCACGCAGTCGGCGTCCGGCCCCGTGGAGCGCTGGACCGTCCCGGGGGAGTGAATCACGTGGGATCCATGGCCCGTTGGGCACGCCGACTACGCAGTGATGAGGGCAGCGCCGCGATCGAGGCGGCGATCGTCCTCCCTGCCCTGATCATGTTTCTGTGTCTGGCGATCGCCGGCGGCCGGATCGTCACCTCCGGCGCGAAGATCGACTCCGCGGCGGAGGACGCAGCCAGGGAGGCGTCCATCCACCGCACAGCGGCGGCCGCACAGAGCGCCGCGCAGTCGGCGGCTGCCGAGTCCCTCAACGATCAGGGCATCAAGTGCGCGTCGACATCCGTCAGCATCAACACTGGCGGTCTCAGCGTGCCGGTGGGGCAGGTCGGCACGGTCACCGTGACCGTGACCTGCACCGTCAATCTGTCCGACCTTCTGCTTCCGGGTGTGCCAGGAGCCAAGACGCTCACTTCCACGGCTACCTCGGTGGTGGACCAGTACCGGCAGCGGGGTGACTGATGATCTTCCAGCAGATCTGCCTGCGCCGAGCGCGGCTGGACGACCGAGGAGGCGTCACCGTATTCGTCGCCGTGTGCGTCATCGCGCTGATCGGGATCATCGGCGTCGCCGTCGACGGCGGTAGCAAGATGCGCGCCACCGAACGCGCGGACTACATCGCCGGCGAAGCCGCGCGGGCAGGCGGGCAGGCCATCGATCCCACCGACGCGATCAACGGCAGGGCGATCGTCGTGGATCCGCAAGCCGCATCCGCCGCAGCCCAGGCCTACTTGCGCTCCGCCGGTGCCACCGGCACGGTCAGCGTGTCCGGCGACGGAAAGACGCTCACCGTCACGGTCACTGGCTCGTACGACACGAAGTTCTTGTCGGTGGTGGGGATCGGCTCTCTGTCGGTGACCGGCCATGGCAAAGCCACCCTCCTGCATGGCGTCACGGCTCCAGAAGGAAACTAGATGCGCACCGCCCCCTCCTCCGCCGCAACCGCTGGCCGCACCCTGGCGCGGGTCCTCAAGGCCGGCTTGAGTCTGCTGGTCCTGGTGGTCGCGGTCGTCGGGCTGCCGCTGCTGCTGGTGTGGGCCACACCGGTCATCTGGGCTGCCACCCACGACGACGCCATGCACCTGCTGGACCGGCAGGACACCGGCAGCGTGTTCCTACTGCTGCTCGTCGCGGTGGGCTGGATCGGGTGGGCGCAGTTCACGTTCTGCGCCGTCCGCGAGCTGCTCGCGCAGCTGCGGGGCCGTACGTGGCATGCCCCGCGCGGGATGGGCGCCTCGCAGCGCGCCGCGGCTCTCCTGATCGGCAGCATCATCGTGTTGCTGCCGACGGGATCGGCTCTGGCCTCTGACGCCCAGGCCGCCCCCGCCACCACGGCGGCCCGCGTGCCCGGGCAGCCTCAGGCGCCGCAGGCCGCCAAGTCCGAGCAGAGTACGACGCCCGCAGCGAGCACAGCAGCAACTGGCACGACCTACACGGTCCGCCAGACGCGGCCCGCGGAGAGCCTGTGGGGCATCGCCGAGCGGGAGTTGGGGGACGGAGAGCGGTGGCGGGAGATCGCCCACCTGAACGAGGGCCACACCATGGCCGACGGCACCGTCTTCCGCGCGAACAGCTTTCTGCAGCCCGGCTGGCACCTGCAGATGCCCGAGACCACCGCGGCTGCGGGAGGCGTCCGTACACAGCTGGGTGACAGCGCACCCGCTGCCGAGGACAAGGGTGGGCACGTCGTCACGGTCCACTCAGGCGACTACCTGTCGAAGATCGCGGAAAAGGAACTCGGCGACGGCGACGACTGGCCGCAGTTGTTCGATGCCAGCCGGGGCAAGCCGCAGCCGCACGGCCTGCCCACGATCACCGACCCCGACGTCATCTACGCGGGGCAACAGATCACGGTGCCCGAGGCCCGGCCCGACCAACCGGGCCAAGGCCGCGATGAGGGCGGGGAGTCGGGCGAGCAGAAGACCACTCCTCCGGCCACCCAGGATCCCGGCAGCAAGCAGAAGCCGGGCGACGGCACGAGCAATGCACCAACGCCCGCGCACAGCCAGACCACAACCGCGGCACCCGAGTCGTCGGCGCCCAGCGCACCGCCTACTCGCCCTGCCGAGCAGCCCGGGCAGAATCAGGCCTCTCCGTCCGCACCAGCGTCCGCCAAGCCCGAACCCAGCGCCTCGCCCTCTGCAACCTCCCCGTCGGCGCAGGAAACGTCCGGGCCCGCTGCCCCGTCCCCCACCACTCCCGCGACCCCGGCGACGACCCCGGCCAGCAGCAGCCCGCTGAACCTGCGCATCGTGCTCGGCGCCGGCGCACTGCTCGCGGCCGCCGTCACCGGCGCCCTGGCCCTGCGCAGGACGCTGCAGCGCCGCCGCCGCAAGCCAGGCGAGAAGATCGCCATCGCCTCGGAGACCTCGGCCGCCGAGGCCCAATTGGCGGCGGCCGCCGAACCCAGCGGCGCTACCCGCCTGGACGTGGCACTGCGGACCCTGGCCCACCACGCGACCCAGCAGGACGAGGACGCGGTCCTGCCGCCGCTCCGGGCCGCCCGGATCGGCACCCGCGCGCTGAGCGTGCTGCCCGAGGACCTCGCCCAAGACCCCATGGCCCCCTTCGCCTCCGGGCAGGACGGCTGGTGGATCCTGCCCGCCGACGCCGCCCTCCTCGACGACGAGACCGCCCGCGATGTACCGGCGCCGTATCCAGGGCTGGTCACGATCGGCAGCACCGAGGCGGGCGACCTGCTGCTGCTCAACCTCACGCAGCTGCCCGCGCTGCTGCTGGACGGCAACCCGGTCCACATCACCGAGGTATGCACCTCCCTCGCCCTGGAACTCGGGATGAGCCCATGGGCGTCCGACGTCGAGGTCGTCACCGTGGGGTTCGGCGAGGATCTGCCTCAGCTGCTGCCCACAGCGCGGATCGCCCACATGCGCCAGGCCACGCACGCGCTGCGCGATCTGAGCGAACGCCTGCTGGAAGCGCACCAGATGCCCGAAACCCAGCACCAGCCGTATCTACTGCTGTGCGCGTCCTCCTTGGATGAGGACACCGCGTGGCAGTTCGCCGACGTCATCGACAAGGCGGGGGCAGTGCCCGTCACGCTGATCGCCCCGGCGAGTACCGCGGCCGTCCGCTTCCCCGAGGCTGAGATCCTCAACGCCTCTCTCAGCGAGCCGCAGCACCTCGACTACGCCGGCACCGACATCACCGTGCAGCGCCTGGAGCACGCCGCCTACCTGCAGATCACCACCGCGTTGAAAGTGTCCGGGCAGCCGCCCCACCCGGCCGAGGGGCCCTGGCAGGACGTCCCGGACGAGCTGGAGGGCATGCAGCAGCCCACGCAGGCAGCGCCGGAGGAGTCCATCACGCCCGCCGCCGCCTCGCTCCCGTCGCCGCCGGCAGAAACGGAGGTGAGCGGCGAGGTCTTCCCGGCCCTGCTCGCCGCCAGCACCGATCCGTCCGGACTCCGTCTAATCTCCCCCGCCCCATCGCCGGCTGAACCCGACAACGAAGCCGACCCGGGCACCGAAGCAGCCGTGCCTTTGGCCCCAGCGCCCCAGGCCGAGGCCGACTCCACCGACACAGCACAGGCCGCGGAGGCCGACGCCCCGGCGGCCGCCGTCGAGGAGCCCACGGCGCCCGAGGCGGACGATTGCGAGGCGCACGACCTGCACGCCCCAGAGATCCGGGTCCTGGGGCCGGTTGAAGTGACGGGCGTGGACAGCACCGGCCACGGCCCGAGGATGGCACAGCTCGCCGCCCTGCTGTACTTCCGGCCCGGGCGCAGCGCCGATGTCCTGTGTGCCGACATGGATCCCGTCAGCCCGTGGTCGACAAGCACCCTCAACGCGCGGATGCAGGGCCTGCGCAGCTCGCTGGGCGGCGACCCATCCGGCAACCTCTACGTGCCGCGTCGCAAGGCGGGTGAGGACCCGTACCGGCTCGCTCCCGGCGTGCGATGCGACTGGACCCGTTTCCTCCAGCTCGTCGAACGCGCGCTGCCGCTGGGCCCGTCCGGCCTGACCGACTTGGAGAAGGCACTGGCTCTGGTGCGGGGCAAGCCGTTCGGCGGCCGGCCGCTGCCCTGGGCCGAGCCCTACGCTCAGGAAATGATCACGCGGATCATCGACGTCGCGCACACCGTGGCCACCTACCGCATCCCCGCAGGCCCCCACCACGACCTCAGCGCCGCACGCCAGGCCGTCGCGACCGGCCTCGACGCCGACCCCACAGCAGAGGTCCTCTATCGGGCGTGGATGCGAATTGAAGCCGCTGGCGGGAACCGCTCCGGGCTGCACACCGCGATCACCCGCGTGCAACAGGTCAACCGGGATTTGGACTGCTCGTTGGAGATGGAGACTTCTCAGCTCATCAACGAGCTCCTCAACGGCTCGGGCAGGGCGGTACGCAAGGCCCTGTAGTCGCTGATGCGCAAGGCTGTGCAGTGCGCGCTACTGGCCGGGGACGACGTCCCGAGCCGCATAGGCGAGCAGTTCGCTCAGAGCTGCCTCATTGGACGCGGGCGGCCTGTTGCGCCACTCCCCCAGTGTTTCGCGGACGGTCTGCGCAACCGCATGCGCGAGCTGGGCCAGGTCGTCGTCCAAGGTGGCTACTCCCCCGTCGTGGGCGCGTCCGGTGACGATGACCGGCCCGTAGATCGGGTATAGGGCAATGCCTCGCCAGGCGCTCGCCAGAGCCCATGCGGTGATGTTCTGCTCGAGTCCCGTCCCGTGTCCGTCGCCATGGACGTGCAGGAGGGCCCGCCGGTGGTACAGCCCTTGATCAACCGGTCCGGTCGTTCCGATGTGATCCCTGATCGCGGAGTGCGTGCCGGGCTCGGGCAGGTCGAGTTCCGTGACGGTGGTGTCGGGGGCAATGCGCAGGGCGCGCATGGGATTCCTCCTATCTCGGTAACTTGTTCAGTGCGCAGACCGCTGTGCGCACTAGCTGCGCAATGGCAGCCAGTCTGCGCAATGCTGAGGTGACCTGCGGTTTCTCTTCGATGCGCAGCCGTGACGCTGACGGGATCACTGGTGCGCAGTAACGGCCGGGGCGCGGCTTGTCACTGCTGTGGCTTCGCGTGGTGGCGGGTCAGTGCCTGCCAGCGCCGCTCGAAGTCGTCGGCCTGCTCGGCAATGTAGTCGGTGGTGAGGGGCTTGTTGTGCTGCGCGGTGATCCCGTGGGCTGCGCACTCCTGCGCAATGGCATCGGGCGACGGGATTTCATTGCGCACCCGGTGTTCGGCCCAGACGTTGTAGACCCGGAATGGCAGAAGGTAGCGGCGCAAGGTGGACGGGCTGACCGGCTTTCCGCCGCGGCCGGTCATGCCCTTCTTGCTTGCAAGGTAGGCGGAGAGCTGCTCGGCTCTCGGTTCCTGGCTGTGCTCGGTCTGGTATTCCGTCCAGGCTAGGTAGTAGCGGTCGACGGTGGTGAGCGCGGCGGGCTCTCCGGTCGCGTCGTCCTCGCCCGGCAGGTCATCAATGGCGGCGCTCACCCTGGGACTGCGCTGTTCCTTGGCGGGGTGCGCTCCTGCGGTGGCCGGAGCCTCCTCAAGCTCGTCGTCGTTGAGGAGGGGATCGCCTGAACGAATCTGTGTGGCGGACTCGGCGGCTTCCTCACCGGCGGGCGGTTCCGTCTCGCCGAACTCACGCTGCCGGAAGGCCGCAACGTAACCCTCCAGGTCTTCGCCCGTGATGGGCTGGCCGTTGCCTCCGGTGATCTGGTCGCGTTCGTAGACGTACGTGGCAAGGGCGCCGGCATCGGGGTGAACCCCGTGCTCCTGCGCGTACGCGAGCCAGGCGTTGTAGAAGTAGTCACCCCACCCGTCGTCCGTGTCCTGCTGGGCTTGGGGTTCGGTGCCGTTCTCGACTGCGGGCGTGTGACGCTGCTTGAGGAGCCGCAGCAAGGGCTGGAGTTGCTCGTCAGACAGCGGACCGCCGGCCGCTGTGGCGATGCCGTACTGATCCTGGAGCCACAGAGCGAACTGCTCACTCGTGGGCTCGATACCGAAGGCGGCCATCCAGTCCTGATAGGCGCTGGCGAGGTGGTTGGCGTTCCCTTCGTCTCCAAGGTCATGCGACTGTTCCAGGTGTGCGGCTCGCGCCTTCTCCCCCCGCTGGGGTTGAGGACCGCCCACAGGCGCCAGCTCCTCCTCTTGGTCGACGGCGGCCTCAAGTTCGGGGCTCTGTCGCTGTGCCGGAACCGGGGCCCGCTCGACGCTGAACTGGATCGGCGGCTCATCGATGCCCGCTGCGGCCAGCCCGGCCGGGGCGGTCTCGGCGAGGGGGACGCCGTAGCGGGCCAGGCGGAGCGGCATCAGAGACTCGACCGGGGCCTTGCGCCGCCAGGCGCGACCGAAGCGGGAGCGGAGACTGGCCTGGTAAACGAGGCGTTCCTGTTCGAGCTTGATGACCTGGTCGTAGGAGCGGAGCTCCCACAGCTTCATGCGGCGCCAGAGGAGGAACGTTGGGATCGGCGAGAGGATCCAGCGGGTCAGGCGGACGCCCTCCATGTGCTTGTCGGCGGTGATGTCGGCGATGCGGCCGATCGCGTGCCGAGCCGCTTCGACTGCCACGACAAACAGGATCGGGATCACCGCGTGCATGCCGACGCCGAGCGGGTCGGGCCAGGCTGCGGCTCCGTTGAACGCGATGGTTGCGGCTGTCAGGAGCCAGGCCGTCTGCCGAAGCAAGGGGAACGGGATGCGGATCCAGGTCAGCAGGAGGTCCAGGGCCAGCAGGACACAGATGCCGGCGTCGATACCGATCGGGAAGACATAGGAGAAGTCTCCGAAGCCCTTCTTGACTGCCAACTCGCGGACGGCCGCGTACGAGCCGGTGAAGCCGATGCCAGCGATGATCAAGGCGCCGGTCACCACGACGCCGATGAGGAGCCGGTGGGCCCGGGTGAGTACCGGCCGCGCACCGTTCCCTGCCGCAGTCACTTCTGTTGCCACTCCTCTGATGCGTCACTTTCTGAGCAAGCCTCACACTTCCACGGTTCGCCGCGCCGTGGAGGTGCTTAGCGGGTGCTTCCGGCGACTCGTCAACGAATAGTGATCACATGGGAGTGCCTGGAGAGCCTTCCTCATCCCTCCGGTTCCTCAAGATCACCTAGCCAGTAAGGTGTGGTCTTCACCAAAGGAACGTTCATCGAAGCGAAGAGGGAGGAGAAGCCCCTCCCTGAAGCCCCGGAGCCTGAGCAGCCGGGCCAGGTGCTCGATCTGATGGCCGCGCTGAACGAGTCGGTCCAGCAGGCCAAGGCGTCCCGTGGCGAGCACGCCGACGTCCACGAACTTCCGGGGAGGAAGGCCGCCGCCAAGAAGATGACGAAGAAGCAGCCGGCCAAGAAGACCACGGCGAAGAAGACGACGGGGCGGAGGCCGCGCAGCGCTTGACGGCGGTACGGGCAAGCGCCGGTTCCATACGGCCCGATCGGCACTGGCCCATCACCGAAGACTTCGCCGTCAGTCCAGCAGGCGTAGCAGCGCGGCCGCCATGGCGATCATCGTCTCCGCCTCTACGCGGCTGTACGTGAACGTCTTGGTGACGGCGTCCTTGTGCAGCGCGCCGCTCGCCTGGTCCTCGAGGGCGGCCCGGATCCACGAACAGCGTTCCTCCGGGGTTCGCTCGCGGGACGGCTTGCTGCCGGGCCAGGACCAGCCGCTGTTGACCTTGATGTACTCCAGCGTGCGGCGCGCTTCGAGCATGGCGCCGTCGATGTCGTCGTCCCGCAGCCGCGCGCTGTGCCTCGCGCAGGTAGCGGACGGCCTCCTGGCGCTCTTCGTCGTCCGCGGGGAAGGGCACGGATATCTCGACGGCGAGGGACGGGCCGAGGCCCTCCATCTGCTGGCGCCAGCGGCTCTCGGCGAAGGAGATGTGCAGCGTCGCCGAGGCGCCCGGGTAGGAGGTCGCCTGGGGCAAGGTGGTTCGGATCTCGATCTCCAGGCGCAGGTCGCCGGACCGGTGTTCGTCCAGAGCCCGCACCTGCGTGCTGGTGAGCATGTAGCGCAGATCCGGGCGCTCGACGGAGTCGGGGCGGAACGCGACGGTGGCCGTGGCGGTGCCGAGCATGCCCCGCTGCCCGTTGTCGAACGGCGCCCACAAGGCGGTGTCCAGAATCAGCACGCGCCCGGCCTCGACAGCCGCCGGGGTTTTCACCTCCAGTTACAGGCGCAGGCTGTGCGCCCCGAGCTCCTTGAGGAGCATCAGGCTGTTGTCCCGGTCACCGATGGACATGGTCCCGACGGGCGCGTCGAAACGCAGTTCGTCCATCGTGCGGCGCCTTCCTGGTGGTTCGTGTGCTGCGCCGATTGTGGTGCCTGGACTCGGCACAGTGCCCGGCATTTACCTATTGGGCTCCACGCTCTGCCCCAGCGAGGCCGGCCAGACGCACGCGCAGACGAAGCGGAGCTTAGGCTCCGTCCGGTGGAGACGTTCTGGATCACCGCGATGGCCGTCCTGTGGGGTGTAGGCGCGGGCCTGCTCATACCGCGCGCCGCGTACCGGCTCTCCGTGCCGCCCGGTGAGCCGTGGCGGACAACGTGTCCTGCCGGACATCCCCTTGCCGGGATCGCCGGCGGTTGGCTGGGGCGGGCCCGGTGCACAGATGGCGACTCTTACGGCCCCAGCGCTCCCACCGTCGCCGCCGTCACGGGCGTGGTCTGCGCCCTGCTGGCGGCCGCCACCGGGGCCCGCCCCGAGCTGGTGGTCTGGCTGCTGCTCGCCCCGGCCGCCGTGCTGCTCGCCACCGTCGACTTCGCAGAGCACCGGCTGCCCGACGTGCTCACCCTGCCACTTGCCGCGGCGGCGCTCGTGCTGCTCGGTGGTGCCGCGCTGCTGCCCGGTGCCGCCGGTAGCTGGACGTCCGCGCTGCTCGGCTCGCTCGTCCTGGGCGCCGGCTACTTCGTGCTCTTCCTGATCAGCAGGGACTTCGGGTTCGGCGATGTGAAACTCGCCCTCGTCCTGGGCACTGTCCTGGGCTGGTACGGCTGGGCGATCGTCCTGGTCGGGACCTTCGTCGGCTACCTGCTCGGCGCGCTGTACGGCATCGGACTGATGCTTGCGGGCCGGGCCGGACGGACGACAAGGATCCCCTTCGGCCCGTTCCTGCTCGCCGGGATGTTGGTCGGCGTGCTCCTGGGCTCCTACACCCCTTGAATCCCGGGTCGAGAAGCTGAGGGAACACGCGAGAACGAGAGGCACCCGAACGAAAGGGTGCCGGGCAGCCGCATTGATCATTGGCCGGAGTCGTGACGTGGTTCGCGAAATCCGTTGTCGCCGAATCGAGTTGCCGGGTCATCCAATCCGGTCGACCGCGGGCAGCGGCAAAATCAGGCAGAGCCAGGTAGGACGATGATCGGGTGCTGACCGTGAACGTCTGCAGCCGCGATCGGGTCGACATCGACGACGAGCCGGATGGCCGCATGTACGTCCTGAGCGGAGATGAACAGTGTCATGGTGTCGAGTCGGATGCCGTTATGGGTGCTGATCACCCTGTCCTCCCGCGTTGTCGCTGACGGCGGTGGCGTCCAGGTGCTCCAGTGTATTGCGCACGCTGGTCAGCGGCGAGACCTGCCTGTCGAACGTCGCCATCGCCTGGCGTAGAGAGCCCGTGGGGAGCGCGCTCCTACGTACGAGTTCGCACACCCTGTGCAGTCGTCGCAGCGAGAGCAGAAAGAGCCTCTCCACCGGGCTCTTCGCGATGTACAGGGCGTCCTCGGTGGACACCGCCCCGTACACGACGGCCACGTTCAGGTCCTACGCGCCCCAGATCCTCAGCCGCCCGAGATCGGCTCGGATCATGCCGGTGTCCATGTGGTCAATGTGCGTGAGCGTCATGCGAGTTCCCCTCGGAAGACATAGGACACGAGCCCGGACACCCAGAACGAGTCGCCCGGAAAATCGGTCGGTTGAACGGTCAGCGGCGTGCCGGACCGGTTGTGCACGGTGACGCTGCCGCCGTTGGACACCAGCCCGCGCACACGGGCCACGGCGGTCGCGGCGACGGACCCGCTGCCGCACGACAGGGTCTCGGCCTCGACGCCCCGCTCGTAGGTGCGGATACGCAGCTCATCGCCGGGTAAGACCTGGACGAAGTTGACGTTCGCGCCGCCGACGCTGGTCAGCGCCTCGTGGTGCCGGACGAGCCGCCCGCATACCTCGGCGTCGACGTCGTCCACGTTGTCCACGAACGCCACCGCGTGCTCGGTGCCAGTGTGGGCGTAGTCGAACCAGAGCGGCCGACCCTGCCATGCGGTCCGGAACAACCGCATGTCGAGCCGGTTGAGGTCCGCGGTGACCGCCACGTCATCGACACGGACCACGGCCTTGTGCTTTACGCCGGCCATGACCAGCGTCATACGGGTCTCGCCCAGGTCGTGGGCGGCCGTCCAGGCGCGCAGCGCAGCGCGTTCCCGCACATCGTCGCCGTCGAACCGTCGGAGTTATAGCAGGGCACCTCCAGCACGAGCGGGTCGTGCTGTATCAGCGTGCTCACGACCAAGCCGTCAGCACCGATCCCTTTGCGTCGCTCGCACAGGCGGATGCTCGCGTCCGGCCAGCCTCGCGGCGGCGGGTGAGCCCCACTGCCGGTCACCAGGATGAAATCGTTGCCCGCTCCGTGAAGCTTGCGGAACACATCCATGGGCAGCCCCTCTTGTGTCTGGGCGCGCGCCGATGCGCGCTCGGTGGTGGATGTGCAACCCGGCCCGCAACATTCGCCGCCGGGCGGCGCCTTGTGAGCGCAGCTCAGGCGGGACGGGCTGGGAGGTTGGAGGACCGGCGCGGGGCCCATGGGGAACAGGGCCACAGCACCGATCGGCCCGCTTCCGGTGTCCTGCCAGGTCGTTTGGGCACGAGGAGCGGGGGTCTGGTCGAGTCCGCGCTATGGGGGCTCAGATGCTGTCGGTCACGTGGTAGCGGACGCATCCCGTGTGCCGCGCTTCCAGGGCCAGGCCCAGGACCTCGAAGTCGTCCTGGTTCAGGACCTCACGCCACGCGTCCAGGGGGCGCACCGCGTACTCGTAGTGCTCGTTGGGGTCCACCCGGATCGCGGCGATCTGCTTCTCGGTGAGCTGTCCTCCGTCGAACAGCCAGCCCGCGTGCGGCTTGGGCCACAGCGGATGCCTGCTCACGAAGTGCGCGACCAACAGATGAGCGGTCGCGTCGTCCCAGTGGCCGAGGCTGGTCTCCTCCTCGGCCTCGCGCAGGGCTGTCGTCAACGGGTCCTCGCCCTTCTCCATGTTGCCACCCGGCCACTGCCACCGGTTCGAGCTATCGGAGGCGCGCAGCAGCAGCGGATTGTTGTGCTCGTCTGTGACGAGGAGGCAGGCGTAGCCGGTCATCTGGGCGATCAGCTCGACGTATTCCGCGGGCGGGATGGGGAGATGGTCCCCTGTCATGGCAGTCCTCTCTGGGGGCAGTCCGGTTCCGTGCTCGGCGGCTTGGGTCGACCGCATGCGCCGGTCGTAGTCGGCGTGCGGTTCGAGCCCGACGTAGTCCCGCCGCTCGTCCAGCCGCTCCGGGTCCTCCACCGCGTACAGTGCGGCGCCGGCACCGACGCCGTGGTACTGCGTGCCATACAGCTGCCGCTTTCCCTCGGCGACGCGTACACGGTCGATGAGGTACGCGGAGTGCCGCGCGGGCGCCTGCCCGGCGGCCACCGCGAGCCTGAGCAGTTCAAGGGCCTTCTTCTGGAACGCCAGGTCCTGGTCGGCGTGCTGCGCGAGCAGCCTTGCCGCGTCGGCTCCGTCCTCGCCGACGAGGGTGATGCCGGGCCAGCCGTGCTCGCTGATGACCACCTTCAGCCAGGCCGTGTTGTCCCGGTCGATGGTCTGGATCGACAGCCCGTCCTCGTGCTCTTTGGACCGCTCGGCGCATTTCCGGGCCTCCTGGTCGGCGTCCCTGCGCTTCAGCAGTTCGGCTGCGATCTCGGGCAAAAGCATGGCTGGTCGCATCCCTTCGGTTGACGGTCACCGGCGCGGGTCTGGAGTAAGCAAGGGAGGGGACCACCAGTCCCGCGCCGGTGGTTTGAGGCCCGCCACCCGTCCGCCACACCGTCCATCGCGGCGGGCGGGAGGCGGGAGCGTGCCCCCGCCCCCTGGCTGTGACTTCCCGATCGGGTGCCAGGGAACGGAAGTTCGGGTGCCTGACCCGTCGAGGCCAGCTGAGCGGGCGGGCTCGACGGGCCAGGGGGAGCGGTCTCCTCGGCGAGGTCGGAAGGACCGAGGGGACCGGGCCTGAGGGGTCAGTGCATGGGGGCTCTGAGGACGATGCAGGTCACCGCGCCCTGGCCCTCGATGTCGTAGCGGTTGCAGTGCCGCCATCCGTCAGCCAGGCCGTTGATGGTGTCCAGGCCGAGGCTCCGGTACGGCATCTGTGCCGGGGCGCGCTCGGTGACGGGGGTGGTGATGTGCAGGATGCCTTCGGGCGTGAGCCAGCGCCGCACGTCGCCGATGAAACGTGCGCGGTCCAGGTAGGCGAGCGACATCCTGCACACCACGAGGTCGACGGAGCCCGGCGGCAGGCTGGGCGGGATCGCGTCGGCGTTGAAGTCGTGCAGGGCAAAGCTGAGGCTTTCGTGGTGGGTTTGTGCCTGCCGTGCGTTCGCGATGGCTCGGTGGGAGAAGTCGGCGGCGAGGACGTCCAGGCCCCAGGTGGCGAGCCGGGAAGCGAATGCTCCCGCACCGCAGCCGACGTCGAGGGCGATCATCCCGGGAGTGGGGTCGACGTAGGCGCGGAACATCTGCGCCTCGAACGCGCTCACCGGCGCATCGCCATGGCCCCGGCTGTGCCGGTCGTCCCAGTACTCGGGAGTCTGGTCCTCGCGCACCATGCGAATCGTCTCGATCATGCTGCGGGCTCCGGATCGTTCATGCCGCCCTGGACCATCACCAGGCCGGTCAGGCGGAAGCGGTCGAAGGCGCGGGTCTCGCCGTCGGTGACGCCGAACAGGTTCACGCCGTCCTCGGGCGGCGGGGCTTGGTCCTCTATCGCGCGCAGCGCGGCACCCGGCTCACGGCGGGGCATCGGGGCGTTCATCGGTGTCCTCTCAGTCGTGCCTGGCGTACGAGAGCAGGGAGATGACGAGCGCGCACACGAACGCGACGTAGACGATCTGGCCGGTGATCTGCCGCCAGCCGACACGGCGCTCGTCTAACCAGCGGTCGGGCCTCTTCATGTGGCCTCGCCGATCACGAGAAGCAGCAGCGCCGGCCGCTCGCCGAGCCACAGCAGCTCGTCCTCGTACTCCTGGTTGTGGATGCTGACTGCGTCCCGGTTGAGCGCGGCGATCCCGTCGGCGAGCCCGGCGCGCACCAGGCGGCGGGCCTCGTTCCAGCCAGTCCTGCTCAGGGGCGCGTGAGGGGCGCCGACATCGGTCACCTCGCGGAGCCTGGTGTGCCCTTGCTCCTCGATGAGCCGCCGCACGGCCGCCAGCTCCTTGTCAGCCTGGCCGTCGGCGCCGATTCGTGCGTACGCGATGATCCGTCGCTGCCGGGACACCTTCTCCAGCGCGAACGCGTTGTTCGCCAGGCGAGTCTTCTGGAGCCAGGGCCCGCGCGCCGGTGGCCGCGCGTCAGGGGGACGGAACCTGCTGCGGCGGTCGCGCTCGTTGTCGATGTCCATCGGCGTTCGTGCCGTGCTCGGTGACATGGGGGCTGTCTCCGTCCGGTCCGTGAGGGACGTGAGGCGCCGCCTTTCATAGAACCGGGGAGATCCAGGTCGGACGGCAGCTCACGCGTTGTTGGGAGCACGGTCCGCTGGTGAGTGACGGGCGGCAGACCGCGCTGGGGGAGGGTGCGCGGTCCGCCGCCGAGGTGGAGTACGACGGCGGACCGCGCGGGTGCCCGCCAGGCAGTGCCCAACGGCAGGTTCGAGCACCCCTGACACCGGTCACGATCTGCTGTCGGGCAGTCCGTTTCCGTGCACAACAAGGCTGCTGCATGGGACAGTTGCGTTGCAAGGCGAAGTGAAGACTTCACTCGAAGAGGCATATGCAGGCAACTACGCTCTGCCCTTTGCAGAGGAGACTGAAGGTGGCAGACTCAGGACTCGCGCCCGGTCCACCCGGACTCTCACCAGAAACCACCGGACTCTGCGCCGAGTTGGGGTAACTCTCGACTGAGCCGGGAGGACTCGGGGCACCATCAGATGGACTCGACGCAGGAGGGCACGTGGCGGCTCCGACAGGACCGACAGTCAGGCGCGTGCAGCTCGGACTGGAGCTGGAGCGCCTGCGCAAGAACGCCGGCATCACCAACCTCAAGGATGCAGTCAAAGGCCTCAATATTTCCGACTCCCAGCTCTATCGGGTGGAGAAGGGAACCTCCGCGTTCCGCCGCGCCTCCGACCTCGAAGCTTTGCTGGAGCGGTACGGCATTACCGACGAGGAGGACGTAGAGTTCTTGGTCGGCATCCACCGCGACGGGCTCAATCGGGGATGGTGGAGCACCTACTCGCGCACCATGCCGTCGGGCATGGCGATGTACATCGGTCTGGAAGACGGTGCCAAGGCCATAAAGGCGTGGCAGCCTGACGTCGTGTTCGGTCTCTTTCAGACCGAGGCATACGCAAGAGCTATCTTCGAGGGTGGAAAGCCGGTCGAGGAGCGTACGACCGAGTTCGTCGAGCGCGGCATCGCCCTGCGTATGGAACGGCAGGAGATCCTCACGCGGGAGAACCCGGTAGAGATCCGCGCCATCCTTGACGAGGCCGTCCTGCGCAGGGTCATGGGCAGCACGGACATCATGAAGGTGCAGATTGAGCGGCTGGCCGAACTCGCGTCGCTGGACAACGTGACCATCCAGATCCTGCCGCTCTCCAGCCCCACCTATCGGGCCCACTTCGACTTCACCCTGATGGAGTTCGCAGACCCGATCCCGACCGTGGTTCAGATGGATACGTTTGACGGCGCTTCCAACCTCAGCGACAAGGACACTGAGGTCTGGATGTTCACCCGCAGGTTCGACGCCCTACGGGACGGCGCGCTCCCTGTCGCGGAGACGCCAAAATTCCTGCACCGACTATCACGAGAGATTTGAGACATGGCCCAGAACGCCCTCGACCTAGCCCCCGAGGACGACTACTTCGTGTCGTCCTACAGCGGCAACGGCAACAACTGCGTCAAGGTCGCCAACCCGAAGACCGGGCGCGACCACGTCGCCGTGTGCGACTCCAAGCAAGTCAACGGACTGGCCCTCGCGGTCAAGCCGGAAGCCTGGAAGGCGTTCATTGCCTTCAATCGCTGAAACGCACTACTGAAGTGTCAGTGGCCCCGCACGCATGCACCGCGCGGGGCCACTGGGTTGTTCCTACCCGTAGGGCTTTTTCTCTCATCCGGCTGCGGCGCCAACGGATGACCGATGACGGGCCGGCAGTGCTAGGGAGACAGGATGTCGGGGGGGGAACACCGAAGGGGACCCGGTCGGTGCCGGGTCCCTTCTTCTGGTAGCGGGGACAGGATTTGAACCTGCGACCTCTGGGTTATGAGCCCAGCGAGCTACCGAGCTGCTCCACCCCGCGTCGGTGATGCCACTCTACAACAGAGTTTCGGCGGGGCAGGCGAGTCTTGCCGACGTCAGCCGCGGACGATGTTCTCGGCCTGGGGGCCCTTCTGTCCCTGGGTAATGTCGAAGGTGACCTTCTCGCCTTCGTTCAGTTCCCGGTACCCGTTGCCGCTGATCGCGGTGTAGTGGGCGAAGACGTCGGGGCCGCCGTCGTCCTGGGAGATGAAGCCGAAGCCCTTCTCGGAGTTGAACCACTTCACGGTGCCGCTGGCCATGCTGCGTCCTATTTCGCTGTCGCCGGGGTTGCCCGGCTGGGATGAGTGTGGGCCATGCCCCGCGCACCAGACTGTGGCTTCGGTGCCCGGCATGGCCGAGGATACGGACGAGGAGTTGTATTCCTTTGCCCAGGAGCAGCCTACCCGGCCTGACCAGACCGTCGAACGATAATTTCGGTCTGCTGTGCCGGCGAAGTGTTTCGGCCTTGATGGCGCGTGCCGTCAGGACGTGCACGGCCTGCTCCGGGTCTTGTCCGCCGTGGATGATGTCAACGGCTGTCTGCCTGATCGGCATTTCAATCTCGTGGCACTTGGTGAGGCCCTGGATGGCCGTGCACGAGGTGTGGCTTCGTTCACTTCCAGCAGCGGCATTTGTGTGTGAGTTCGGGAGGCGTCGGTTGTGTGGGAGCGTTTAGGAGGCCTCTGGCCGGGTATGGAGCCAGGCTCCGCTTGAACCGGTGGCCAAGTGCGAACTCGCTGTGTGCTCTGGGCCGGTGCCGTGGTGCGCGACGGGTACCGACCGGCCGGCGA
Organism: Streptomyces sp. FXJ1.172; assembly: GCF_001636945.3. Lineage (NCBI taxonomy): Bacteria > Bacillati > Actinomycetota > Actinomycetes > Kitasatosporales > Streptomycetaceae > Streptomyces > Streptomyces sp. FXJ1.172. The sequence continues at coordinate 55,447 of NZ_CP119134.1, forward strand.
CCTCGGGGTCGGGCTGCCGCAGCCCGTGCCGGACGGTGAGTTCGAGCAGCCGCTCCCGGTCCTGTGTGCCGAGGACGCCGTGGACGTGAACCACGGCTCTGACACAGACCTCGGGCTCCAACTGCTCGAACAGGGTGTCCAGTTCCGGCCACAGGGATTCGTCGAGTGTCCGGTGCGTAGCCCCGAGGTCGAGCGCGACGGTGTCGGCGCTGGCGGGGCGGGCGGTGACGAGGAGCGGCGGTTGCGCGTCACGGGGTCCGACCCACAGACCCGCCGGGGTCACGGCCACCTTCCAGTGCCGTCCGAGCGACAGCGCGTCGGGCTCGGTGCCCCCAGCGAGGACCGGGGGGACACGCCATTGCGTCACGCGTATCGGCCGGTCGTCTCCGCCTGCGGCCGGTGCGTGAACGACGGTCTGGGCGAAGGGCCGCCAGGCGGGCCGGCCGACGGCGTCGAACAGGTATTGGTCCGCGATGGCGTCGCCGGCCGAGGCGTCGTCCGGCACGATCCCGCCGCTTACGAGGGGCGCTCCCACGGCCACGTGGACGTCACAGCCCAGGAGGTCCGCCACCTCCTGCCCGGTCCTCAGCATCGGCCGGCCGGCCAGGAACATCAACCGCAACGAGCCGCGGACGTGCTCCGGAAGCGTGCCCATCACCACGGCGAGGGCTGCGGTGGGAATGTCGGGCGACGCGAGAATCAGCTGGGGTCGGCCGTGTTCCGGCGGGATGGAGTGCAGCCGAATCCGGGTGGCGAGTGACGCCGGACCCACGGGCCGTACGGCCAGTCCGGCCGGTACGGGCTCGACGACGTGCCCGGCCACCGTCTGCCGACCCACTCGCCGCACGGCGGCCTCCCAGTCCGGGACCGGCAGATGGCTGCTCATGCACCGGGCGGGTGCGCCCGGCGAGAAGTGCCACCAACTGCTGGACATGCCCGGAAGGTCTGGTGAGAAGAGGGCACCGTCCGCCGTCACGAGCGCGGACCCGGCTGTGGCCAGGACGTCGAACCCCCACCGTTCGCAGATCAGCCGGGCTGCCGACGGGCGGCCTTCGGCCTCATCGGCCCCTTCGGACATCACCAGTACCAGCAGGCGCACTCGCGCGTCCCGGCTCGCCTCCAGCACGGGTGCCAGCCGTCGGCACAGCCCCTCCACACCGTCCTCGTCCAGCGGCGCGCCGATCAGGACGACGGCCTCGCCGGGCCGGGTGGGACTCAGCCGGTCAGCGAGCCGAGTAAGCCACATCGGCAGCCTGCTCCCCGTATGCACCAGATACATGTGCTCGCCGGCGTGGGAGACGGTCAGTGCCTCGATGGTGTTGTGGCGGGAGTTGCCTGAGCCCCGCGCGGAGCCCTGTTCGATCGCCGTGTTGACTCCCGAAGGGGTGGCGGTCATGCGGTCCTCACAGTCCGTGGTCGTTAGCGGAAGACACACCGGACGACGTGACGCGGATACCGATCGGGAAACCTGCTGCCGCTTATGTGGTCACACATGCCCGCCGGGCTCCGACCCTCGAGACACGTGTCTCACCGGCAGTGTACTCCCGAAGGCGACGGCGACACGTGTGCATGCCAGAACCACACGGCTGCGCGGGGGATGCGGTAGGTGATGGTCCACCATCACCCCTGGCCGCCAAGGAGCCCGGGCCGCAGGTGGATGATCTTTCCGATCACTTCGACGTGGGGCGCGTTCGGGGACGTCTTCGGGCTGCGGAGCGGGTGCGCAGGCCCTCGATTCCTTCGGCCTGGTAGCGGCGGTACCAGGTGGAGTACGCCTGCCGGCTGATCCCGAAGTACCGGCAGGACATCGCTGCGGTCCCGGTGACCTCTTCGACATGGCGTATGACGACCAGGTGCGGCCGCCGCCAGGACGTTACTCATCGTCCACCGGAGCAGGGCCGAGAGAACATACAACGCGCAGCTGTGCGAGGAGCACTCCCAGCCACCGCTCGGCGGTCCGGCGAATGGCACCCTCGCCCACTTCGGATACGGCGTTGTGAGCCCTTGCCGATCCTGGCTGCTGTCGGGTGCGGGATTTGGCCGTAGCCGCCGTCCGGACTGCCTGATCACCTTCCCCCTCCCCGTGCTGGCTCAGCGTCGCCAACGCCGCCCGCCTGCGTCGATCCCGCAAGCCCTCCATCAACCGGCGCCCGTTGAAGGCAAGTGCCGTCTCGTCCAGACCCTGATCCCGTAGTTGCTCGAGGCGTTCCTCCAGCGCGGCTCGTGTCGCACGAGCACACTCGTCTCGAAGCGAACGCGTGGCAGAGGCATCATTCGCGTCGAACTGCAACACGATGGCCATGTCGATGGCCTCTTCCATAGCCGCTTGCGTCCCGCGCCGCTCCGTGCAGACAAGGCACAACCCGCCCGCCTCGGGCAGCCCGCAGTCAGCACACGGCGCCGCCGCCCGCGCACGCTCCGTCTCAGCCAGCACCTGGCGCCTCAGCTTGTACGACGCCTGCCGCATTGGCTGCTGGGCCGCTGCAAGCTTCCGCGCTGCTTCCCTACGGTCCATCTCCTCGCGCACAACCTGCTGCAGCCGGTGCTCGATTTCCCGTCGCACCCTGCTCTCAGCGATGACCAGCCGACCGGACACCCGCTCGTTATGGACCTCTTTCGCCACCGTACGCCGCAGGACCCGCCGGTCCTCCACCAGAACCTGGCAACTCACGCATGCCTGGCCGGTATCCATGCGGAGGCCCTCGTCGCACATCGTGGACCAACAGCCGGGCCTCTGCGCCAGCCCCCGCTTCCGAAGCCATCCCACTGGGTCGACCACCGAAGTCTGCCCCGAAGAAGTCAGTCGCCGCTCCAGCCTTTCGGACAAGACCTGTTGAGCAAGCTCCGGACCCACCAGTCCCCGCAGCCGATCGACCTCGTCCCGGACCAAATTCGCCAGCCACGTCCGCGTACTCGACCGATGAAGCTGCGCCCAGAGCGCGCCTACGGGCGCGAGCGCCTCGGCAAGCTCCTGCGGTACGGATGTCTGGCGACTGGACGCGGACCGGCACGACACCCTGCTTCCAGAACGCACTTGGTCGGGCTTGTCCCCGCGCAGCGGGTCGGCCTGAGCAGTGCCGTGAGTAGCCTCTGAGAACGGGTCGGCCGCCTCGCGCACACGCGCGCGTCCCGGGAGACCACCTCCGCCCCAGACGGCAGAGCCGGAAAACCCCAACTCACCGGCACATTCATGGTCAACCCCAACCACCCCAGCGTGAGTTGCGTGAAGAGACGCGGTAGCGGGGCGCCCAGGAATCACAGGCCTGGCATCTTCGGCAGCAGTGCCAGCAGGGGGCTGACCAGGAGGTTCACCATGGTCGCCCTGTCCGGGATCTCCGGGTGCAGTAGCAGGGCGCTCTCTCGGGGGGCCCTCGACAACTGCCTCGGACCAGCCCTTGCCCGCCAGAGGGGCCGACTCCCCCGCCGTGTTCGAGACGGCATGTGCGGGGTGCGTGGAGACCGTCACCGCCCGACCCGTCCCCCGCTGGTGCGCCGGGAAGTGAGGAACTGGCGCGACGGAACCATCACGAGCCGATGCTGCGGCGATGGCCGGCACCAGCAGCAGGCTCCTTCCTCGCAGGCCTGAGCGCGTACTACGCGAAGGCGTCTCCACGACACCCCACTGGCGCAGCCGCGTCAGGACTTTGCTCCCCCCTGACACCGAGCAGCCCAGCAGCCGCCCCAGCGTCGCAGCAGCGCGCCCGCGCCCGTCCTTGACGATCCCGCCGACCAGCGGCACGGAGCCGTCTTCACGTGCGCACAGAACCAGCAGCAGCAGCGCCAGTCGATCCGTCGCAGCGCCACGATTCCGGCGTTCCGCCAGCAGCCCCGCAGCGGTATCGCTGCGCGCCCACCCTGGCGCGAACAACGCCTCGATCAGGGCCAGGAGAACAGCGAACTCCCGTTTCGTCAGTGCTAGCGGTGCCGTGTGAGAGGCGTGTGCCTCCCACAGCGGTTCGACACGGCACACCAGCCCGTCGATGCGGCCGCTTGGCGCCGTGACGACCTCGGTCGTCAGCAACTTCGCCGCGACCAGGTTCGGCATCACGTCGTGGTCGATGCTTGACTCCGTTACCCCCAGCCAGCGGCCCAGCTCCCGGGCTGTGATGCGGACTTGCAGGGTGCGGTGATTCGTCTTTGCCGCAAGAACCAGCAACGCGAGGACCTGTGTGTGGGTGGAGCCGACCAGCCGTGGGTCGGACATGAGGGTCCGGACCGCGGTGTGAAGCCGTGTCCGCATCGCTTTCCCGAGGCGGAGTGGGTGGCTGCGCCTCGGGCTGCTGGAGTGCGCTGGCTCGTGGGGGTTGGCGGGGTCGGCGCTCCTGCTGCGATGAGGAGCCGCAGAAGGGGATTGATTAATAAAAGGTGAATATTGCGGCGTATTGGGCTGAGGGTTGATGCCGGTTTCAGGCATCACTGTGCCAGCCCTCGTCTGGGTGGCTATGATCTGCTCCAGTCGAGGAGTTACGAGGACGTCCCTCATCGACACCCGGCCCGCTAGGGTGTAGCAGGAGTGCCGGGTGTGCGACGGGATTCAGCTATGGGGTCTTCCTCACCTCCTCGACTACAGCAGTGGCCCGGGACCGCAGATCCCGGGCCTTTCTGCTAGTTGGGCCCTTGACGGGCGTCTGTGCGCGAACCATGCTCGGGCCGCGGATGTGCGGCGAGGCAGAGCATGGCCCGAGGCTGATGCGGGCTACGGGGTGCTTGGCGTGTCACGTTGCCTCCCGGGCCGGTCGGCGTCCGAGATTCTCGAGCTGGGGCCCGTATTCGTTCAGGAGGCTTGTGTAGTCGACTGGACGTCGCACGAGGCCTCCCGAAGGCAGGGCGTGCAGCTCGTACCAGTTGGACGGGGAGTCGGTGGTCCGGCGCTCGATGACGCGGACGTCTGAGCCAGGATGCGCTGCGGCTACGTGTTGCTTGACCTTTTGGAACGAGCTGTCGTCGAGGCTCCGCGACGATGTGGCGAACACGGTGACCTGCTGGGGGATGGTGCTGAATGCCAGTAGGTCGACGGCCTGGTCGTCGACGGTGACGGTGGTGTTCACGATCTTGCGCGGCCACTGGAAGATGGTTTCCAGGTTCGGTGGCAGCTCGGCGACCCATTCGCCGATGGGGACGGCGACGAAGTTGGACCGCTGGTGTTTGAGGACGAAGGCGACATGGTCGCCGGTGGTGTTGGTGACCTCCACTCCTTCGGGAGTGATCCAGAGGATGGAGTCCATCTTCGTGGCGGTATCGCGTGCGGCGGCCCTCGCCGCGTTGACGGCGAGCGACTGCCACGGCTCCATGGCCCGGGCCTCGCTCCTCGACCGCTTTTTGCCCGGCCAGACGAGTTGGTCCACGAAGGCGAAGACGCGCACGACAATGAGGTCTTCGCCGTCAAGGGCACTCGGGTTGACGAGGCCGAGCTGGGCGGCTTTGGTCACCCAGGAGCGGTTGAGGTTGGCCATGTTCGCGAGAACGGCCGGCTGCACGTAGGCAGACAAGGCATCTCCAGTTTCCGTCCTTAAACCTGTGGATCACCGTAGCGCACTGCGGGCCATGTTCGTGTCGCGACGCGACACGAACATGCCGTCAGTTTTTCCTGCCTACCTGGGCTTCAGCCCGAGCTGTCCGCATTGATCGACGTTTTTCGGTGTCGCGTCGCGACGTATGCGAGGTGCTCGAAAGCTGGCTACCGTACGAACAAAGAAGAGCACCAAGATGCCTACTGAGATACCTACAGACATCCCTTCAAGCATGCCTACGTAGCTATCGGAGTAGCTACTGACCTACCTACGAACCGACTCGGCGGAGGACGGTTCCGGCGGACGTGACCGCTGCTCATCCGGGCTGCATCGGTTCCAACAGCGCAGCGCTGACCACATGTACGTGGTCAGCGCTGCGCTGTGCTGAGCTGTGCTCGGATGGTTTTCGGCGGTGCGCTGAGCGCCCGGTGATACCCCGCGGGCCGCCGGGCTGAGGTTCGTCACTCCGACGGGCGGCGGCGTGGACCTGGGGCTCGGGCACTTCGCCATCCGCGGATGGCGTGATGAGCGACGGCCCACCGTTCGTGCGCCGGCACCGGGCCGAGAAGCAGTTGTAGGCCCGGTTCTCCCTCTCCGTAAAGAAGAGGAACCGAGCCGGGCGCAAGGCGGCCAGAGTTCGTGGCGCGCAGCGCTGGAGTGCAGGGCCGCTCGGTATGGCCGCACCCTTGTGCGCACCGGCGGCCTTGGGGCCAACCTCACTGATCTGCTCGGGCTGGCGGGGCGGCCCCAAAGCGCTCTACCCCAGGGGTTGGACGTGCGCGGCGCGCGGGAGTGTCCTGGACTGCTACATCAACGCGGCGGTCAACTGTGCAGCGGTCCTTCTGCCTCGAGGTCCTGCAAGAACCTGTCGAGTACACCCGAGTAGACATGGACGGCGATTCGCGCATGCCCAGCTTCGCGCAGGTCGTTGGCCAGGGGTGCCGCGACGGCGAACACCTCGGGACTGACTCGGTGGCTGGCCTGCTTTCCCGTGCCCACGTCAGTCTCACGAGAGAGCAGGAACTCCTCCGCGAGTTCGAGCTGTTCCTCTATGGTCTGCGGCAGGTACAAGGACATGGCGGCATCTACGTACTGGGCGGCGGTCAACGACTTGCCCGATGAAGAGCAGTCCTGCGCCACGCGCTTGCTGAGCTGCGCGACCAGATCGGGTGCGAAACGGAAGGGATGGGTCTGCCACCCTTGGCGCCGGAGTTGGAGGTCCAGCCGACTGCTACGCCAAGAGTTCAGCAGGGCCTGATGTGCCGGCCCGATCTTGGAACTCTGGCGTGAGCCGCCGGTTCGCTTACGACGTGGTCCCGAGGGTGCTTGGCGAGTGTCGGTGTCCTCCGCCGGCGGCTGTGATGCCGGGAGCTGCTTGCGCGGCCGGTCGTCATGCGATGCGTCGAGAGCATCCGGATGCCGATCGGTCGACTTCTCAGCCGACGGCTCGGATGCGGAGGTCTCCTCCCCCGGCCGGTCGTCGTGCGAGGTCACAGGAACATCAGGATGCCGATCGCTCGCAGGCTCGATAACGGCAGCACGAGGCGATACCTGCTGAGCGCGCCCGGACGACTGTGCATTCCCGGCGTGTCGGGTACCGGCAACAGCCCCACGAGGTGTCTGCGATACGGCCGCCGCAGGCGGGAAGCCAGGCGGTTCTTCGTCCACCTCAAGATCAGCAGCAGGCGGCGCAGGGGTGTTGCGAGGCGCGCTTGCATCACTGTCGTCGACCACACGCGCGACGTTCAGGGGCCGCGCAGGAGAGCGAGGCTCGTTCAAGTCGGCGGCATTCGACTGCGCAGGTGCATCGTCCTGCGGTGGGTTTTGCGGGGCCGCAGCGGAAGCAGCAGAAGGTGCGCTCGGCTCTCCGGCGACGGCCGAGTCGGCACCCTCCGCGGGTGTACTGGGCGCCGGCACTGCCTGCGGCTGAGGGGTAAGCGATGCCGGCGTCGACATGCCCAGGCCCGGCGGGGAGCCGGCACCCTGTCCGAGCACCGATCGAGCCGCGACCGTCGCCGCGCCGGACAGCGCGGGATTGTCGAGCAACCCGGCACGAGGCCGCAGTGCGGCCCGCTTGGTGGCCTTCTTCTTGGGCTTCCTCGACTCCGCTTCGGAGGTCTCAGGCTCCTCAGGCATCGGCGCTCTCCTCGATCAGGACCGGCTCGGCGATCGTCCACTTCTGGCGTGGCAGCTCGATGCGGTCCAGGATCTCCTCGACGACGCTGGTGTACTGCTTGCCGCACGAATGGTTGGGGAACCTGACTACGGCTGGGCGGCCATAGATGTACGACTCCGAGATGCGGACGTCCCGGCGTACGTCCGTGACGAACGGGAAGAGTCCTCGCCCGGGTTCGGCGTTGATGCCGTCGCCGATCATCGCGTTGCGGATGTCAACGTCTTGTGCGGTCCAGGCCGACTCCGGATTCGACCGGTTGAGAAGGGCGCCCAGGAGCTGGGGCTTGCATTCACCGCCGGTGTTCGTCTCGACCGCGTGCGTGGCCGCACTCAGAACCAGTGCGCCCTTGATGGACTGGTACTCCGGGAGGCAGATGGTGATGACGTAGTCGGCCGCTGCCAGTGCCACGGCGTTGAGATGCGAGACGGCTGGCGGTGTGTCGATGAGGACGAAATGGAAGCCACGTGCCTCTCGCAACAGCATGTGACGAAGGGTCGCGGTCTCCTTGTAGGGCCGGGTCACGAAAGCGTTCTGGGCGGCTGACATGGAAGCTTCTTCGGAGGCGAGAACACACAGTGCTCCGTGCTCTTCGAAGCCCTCGAGCACGTCCGCGGTGCGATCGAACATCGCTTGCTTGAGATGGGGGCGGGGAAACCCTTGAAGCTGCATCTGCAGGATGTAACCGAGGGAGCGCTGGAGTTCAGCCTGGCTCTCGACCGGATCGTCGAGACCGCCCAGGGTGACGCCGAGCGCGGTGCCGGCCTGGGCTTGTGGCTCAAGATCGACGATCAAGACGTTGTAACCCGCCATGGCAAGACGTGAACCAAGGTTCACGGTGGTGGTCGTCTTGCCGACTCCGCCCTTCTGAGTAGCGATGGCGATCACCGCGGGCGCGGGAAGCGCTGCCTCGGTGGCGTCGTCAATGGCGCTCGCATTGGCTGTTGTGGTCATCGCGAAGGCCTCCGGAGCAGGGAGAGAAGGTGGCTGCGGGTGACACCCAGGCGGCTGTCGCGTCGTGTCACGAAGGTGGGCAGTATCTGTGTGGCTTTGCTGGCCTGCTGTTGCATCACGGGAGTGCTCTGCTGTTTATATCGGACATTGCGGGCGTGCCTCGTGCGCGGGATCCTTGATGCCCGTGTCACGACGCGACACGAGTGACCATAACAGGAAGATGCGATCAATGCTGGTGCTGGAGCAAAGCAACTAGCGTGTCGGCGCGATGGGGTTGACTCAGGCGCGGGTGGAGACGAGGTGGCGAAGGCTCGCGCCAGTGGTGGCGAAGGTGGCTCGACTCCAATGAAGTCGAGCACGAGCCGTCCTGGAAGCGGTGCGCTGCGCATAGAAGCAGGCGGCATTCAACGTCATCGGATGTGCGAGGTGACGTAGGTGAGGGTGTGTGAGTCAAGTGGAGCGCTTGCATGCTCGCATCTCACGCAAGGCAGGCGGGTGAGCGCACCAGCAGCGAGTAGGTGCATTCGAGGCGCACAACCAGGGCGACGACGGTCAGTAGACAGCTACAAAGGTCAATACCTACAGAGATGAGAACATCCCTACAGACATACCTACCTGCCTACCTGGATACCTACAAGCATCCCTACAAAGAAGCCTACAGAGGTGGCTGAACTGATGGATAGACTGATGCCGGACAGGGTCAGCAGTGAGAAGGGTGCGTTGGTGTCGACTTACGTAACGAGGATGGTCACTGACACTGTGGCAGGCAGTATCTCTGTGACGGCAGATTAAAAATGACACACAATGAAGGGTTAACTCATCTCGAGATGATGACTTCTCATCAAGCTGATCTCGGGTGCACGATCTCAGCACTCATGCAGCGCTCATTCGTTACGTGATAGCGCGTGCCAGATGGCATGGCGATCAGTGCAACACTACTTTCTTGATTCGACTGGAGAGTCGTTACGACTATCTCTCGGCGGCACGAATCGCACACACGGTTCAACTGAGCTGTTAATGTCCTCAGCGCACGACGAGTCGAAGCGCAGAAGACAGGGCGTCTGTCTGTCTCTGGAACACAGCGAGTGCCGCACCGGCAATGCAGCTTCATGGCCGCAGACGCAGCGGGGCAGCAGCCTGAAGCCACGCATGTCGTCGGCACTCAGCAGCCCGACCTTGTGGGGAGAGCACCCGCAGTCATCTGTGCAAGACGGATCAGGAACATCGGAGTGGAAGGCTGCTCCAGGATCTGTCGGGATCACGTCCGCCGAAGACGAAGTGGTGTAGCGACAGGGAGTGGGCGACTCGGCTGGTCAATGCCCGCGCTGGGATCGGCGCTTCGGCAAGGTGCCGATTCCGCCGCTGCGAGCGGCGCAGACGTGGCCGAGGACTTCTGATGGCGTTCACCGTAGAGCCGGTCACCGGAGTACGGCGGTCTGGATTTCTGCACCACTTCGCTGGACGTGGCCGCTTGCGGCTCTGTTGCACGGTCGTCAAGCCGCGCAACAGACCCGGATACCCGCTTCCCCGGTCATACACGCAAGTGCGCGCCTTCTTCACGGCACGCCTCTCTCCAGGTACTTCTCAACGGACAGCTAAAACCCGGTTTTGACGTTGCAGCCCTGGCCCCGCTCACGGACGCCAACCCCGTCCGTGCCCCCTCCCACCGGACCGGACCGGGCCGGAGCCAGAGCCCGATACACGAAGCGAGCGCATGCAGGCCCAAAGGGAAGAATGGCCGGCTCGGCCCGCGAGCAGCCTCGGCTCGGCTATCGACACCTGCTCGGCAGGGCGCAACCGAAAGCCTCTGTCGAGACGGGACATGTGACATGCTGTGACGGTCCGCTAGTACCGACCCCGTCTGGGGCCGGGAAGCACACGGAGTCCTGGAGTACCACTCATGGCACGGATCACCGCGCTCATCAACCGCAAGGGCGGGGTCGGGAAATCAACCCTCACCGTCAACACGGCTGCCATAACCGCCCACGTTCTGGGCCAATCCCCACAAGACGAGCCCGACTACGTCGCTGCCGTCTCTGCTGACCCTCAAGGCTCAACCACTTGGTGGTCTGAACGCGTGGGCAACGAACTCCCCTTCTCCTTCATCCAGACGAAGTCACGCGCCGACCTGGAGTTCTTCCCCGAACTCAAAACATCTCGCAAGGTCAAGCACGCCTTCATTGACACTCCCGGCTGGATAGATCTCCCCGAGGACGAGAAGCAGCATGCAGGCGACCCCTTCGGCAACAGCGCCGCAGCCGACGCCATGCGTGCCGTACTGGAGGTGGCGGACGACGTCATCGTTCCCATCGAACCCGAACCGCTGGGCTTCATGCCTACCAGGGACACGATCGAGGAAGTCGTCAAGCCGCTCGGCAAGCAGTACTGGGTCGTCATCAACAACTGGGACCCCCGTGACGGTGAAGCTGACCTCGAACAGACGAAGAACTATGTCCGCAGTCAGGGCTGGAACCTCGCCAACACCGTGATCCGACACTACAAAGTCCACACACGAGCAGCGCTCGAAGGCCTCGTCGTCACCCAGTACAAGAAGAACCGGGTAGCGATGGAAGCCCGTGAGGACTTCTACAAGCTGTCACTCGAGATCGGCGCCGGTGGCAAGAAGGGCCAGCGCTGATGTCGGGAACGAAGAAGAAGGACTGGAACGACCTCCTCGGCAGCAGCAACACCAGCACGCAAAGCCCCGCGGACTCGAAGGAGTCACCGGCAACTGTGCTCATGCACACCATCGTCGGTAACCCGGCCAACCCGAGGCCCGAAGAGGACTACACCGACGACGATCCCGAGTTTCGCGAGCTGAAGGCCTCCATGAAGGAGATCGGACAGCTCCAGCCGCTCGCCGTCGTCTCCCGCCCGGTCTTCGAAAAGGCCAAGCACGAGATCATCGCCAGCCTCTCTGCGAAGGTCCGCAAACTCATCGGGGAAGCGGACTGGGTCGTCGTGACCGGTAACCGACGGCTGGCCGCGGCCCGCCAACTCGGATGGACCCGGATCGACATCCGCGTTCAGAACCAGCTTGGTGATGAGGACGGCCGCATCGATGAAGCCGTGATCATCGAGAACATCCATCGGAAAGCCATCGCTCCGATCAGGGAAGCCAACTACTTGCAGGGCATGCTGAAGCGATACGGCTCTCAGGAGAAGGTGGCCGAGCGCATCGGGAAGTCCCAGGTATACGTATCGCAGCGCCTGGCCCTCCTGAAACTCGCGCCCGACCTGCAGGACGAGGTAGAGGCCGGCACGCTGAAGATCAAGGAAGCCAGGCAACTGGCCGGCCAGACTGAGAACCACGAGGAGCAACGCACCCGGGCCGCTGACCTGAAGCGGCACGCTGCCGAGCCCAAACCTTCGCGTGCACCGGCTAGGAAGCAAGTTCAAAACCCGGTTTTGAACCAGCCGGCGACGGCGGACGCCACGCCCGACGGGGGGAGCGACGTGGCTCCGGTTCAAAACCCGGTTTTGAGCGAGTCGCGCGACGATTCCGCACCGGCGCAGAACAACGTCCCCGAGCCCCGAGAGGCTTCTGCTGCCGAGTCCTCTGACCGTCAGCCAGCGATGAAGATGTTCCCGTACCACGACGGCACGGAGGCAGGAAACCTCATCCTGTTCAAGATGCCGCCGGAAGAACGCGACAAGGTGTGCGACATGCTTCTGCGTGACAGGGAGAAGCGCGCGACGAGCGTCAGCTGACCTCAACAGAGCGGCCGCGCTGTTGTTGCTTCAGTCATCACAGCGGGGCCGCTTGTCTCTGCGCCCTCAGCCGCCTCGGCAGGGACCGTCGGCGTGGTCGGCTGCCCGGTGCCCGCGCCGTCCCTCAGGGCACGGGCGCTGCTGTGCCGTCGGCGGCGCGGGCCCAATGGACCCGTACCGTGCCGTTGGCCTCCAGCTGGTACGGGCGGCCGCGCACACAGCACTTCCCACGCGGGATGATCTTCGTGGCCACGGTTTCCTCACTGCTCGTTGGGCGTGTGGCTGAGCGCGGCACGGAAGGCGGCCAGTGTCTCCTCGTCAAGGATGCGGTAGCCATGCACCTTCCCGGAGCCGGGCCCAAGAGCGATGAGCGGGGACTTCAGCCCGCTGTCCCACCAGCCTTCCGTGGCTCCTCGCTTGAGGACGCGGGTCAAGGCGCCTGCATGGCCCCTGAGACTGGAGTCGTTTCTCTCTCGCAGATCGTCCGCCGCTACCTCGCCGCCCCGAGCGACGACCTCGCGAAGGATGCGTCGGGCGCGCGGCTGCGTGAGTGCCTCGCAGAAGCGGCGGGCGCGCTCGGTGTTCCAGCCGGGGTCGCGGCGGAGAGCGGTCCGGTGCTTGTCGAGTAGTGCCAGAAGATCGCTCTCGAACTCAGGGGTCGGATCCTTCACGCTGACGGTGATCTCCACACGGGCTCCCGTTGCATTAGACGCGAATAAAGCCGAATAGACCGTACCGCCCCGACGCCCGGTCAGGCAGGGTCTGCTCGCGTCTACTGGTCGAGGTGAGGAGGCGCGGGTCGTCGGCGTTGGCGGTGGTCCGGGATCTACGTGACTACCGGGATCCCGGGCCCGGTGGAGATGCTGGAGGAGTTGAGAACGATGCGCCGGCCCGTGGGCTCTCAGCCGGCACCAGGCGCATCAAGCCGGCAACGCCACTCTGCGGCGGGCGCAGGAGGAGCCGAATGAGCATGGCGCTCGGTCAACGGTCCTGCTTTGTGGCGCGGTTGGTCTCTGGCCGGTCGAGGCAGGTGGTTCGGCCGACAGATGTGTCCCGACTGGAGTCTGCTCCGGTTGCACGGGATCGGACACAGGCGGCGACCGTGACGGCGATGGGTTGCCCGAGCACGATCCCGAGCAGGACAAGGATCAGTCCGCATATCTGCTGCAAGGTGAGGGTCTCTTTGGCGATGACGGTGCCGAGCAGCACGCCGGTGACCGGGTTCAGCAGTCCGACCAAGCCGACAGTGGCTGCCGGCAGACGGCGCAGGCCGGCGAACCATGCGGCGAAGGCGACCGCGGTCGCGACGACGGCGACGTAGGCGAATCCGAGGACCGCACTCGCGTCGAGTTCGGGCGGCGCTCCTTCGTGGACGATGGCCAACGGAAGCACGACCAGGCCTCCGGCAATGAGTTGCCAGGATACCGAGGCGAGGACGTCGACTTCAGCGCTCCACCGCTTCGCGAGCACGTAGCCGAAGGAGGACGTCACCATTGCTGTGGCCGATGCGAGGACGCCGAGTGCGTTCAGGGTGACGGTGCCGGTGAGCAGCATCAGGCATACGCCTGCGATACCGATGCCGCCGCCCAGCAGCGGGAGGCCGCGGGGGCGTCCCCCGATCACGGCCCAGGCGAGCAGCATCAAGGCCACCGGTGAGGCCGCCATGATGGTGGAGGCGATGCTCGTAGGCAGCAACTGGGCCGCGAGGTAGACCAGGGCGAAGAAGGACCCCATGTTGAGGGTGCCGAGAACCAGCGACTTCCACCACCACGCTCCGTGGGGAATCTGCCGACACAGGGCCAGCAGCAAGACCCCTGCGGGCAGAGCCCTGATCGCCGCGCCGTAGAGCGGGTGGTCGGTGGGCAGGTATTCGTGGGTGACGAAGTAGTTCGTCCCCCACGCGACCGGAGCGATCGCCGTCACCAGTGTCCATCGCATAGTAGCTTCCATGGAAGGATTATAGCTTCCATGGAAGGTATAATGAACTTGTGAACGACTACGAGGATCACGTCGCCCGTATCCAGGCCGAGTGGGCTCGTGAGCGCCCTGATGTGGATGTGAGCCCCCAAAGGGTGATCGGCCGGCTCCATCGCCTCGCCGGTCTTCTGACCGAGCAGCTATGCCTGGTCTACCGACGTTACGGATTGAACGAGGGAGAGTTCGACGTTCTGGCGGCGCTCCGCAGGGCTGGGGACCCCTTCGAGCGCGCCCCGGGCGAGCTGGCCACGTTCACTATGGTCACCACGGGCGCGATGACCAAACGCATCGACCGGCTCGAACGCAACGGTCTGGTCACACGTCGCCGCTCCGCCGAGGATGGCCGAGGACGCGTGGTCGCACTCACCCCGGCAGGAAGGGAGCTGATCGACCGGGCCTTCGCCGACCACATGAGCAACGAACGCCGCCTACTCGACGAACTCAGCACCGATGAGGCCGCGCGTCTCGAGACACTGCTCACCGCCTGGCTATCACGTGTCGAGCCGCCTACCAGCGCACCGGAGTGACTCCTTCGAAGCCTTGGCGAACCGTGTCGATCACGCTCCCAACACCAAGGCCGCGTTCACCGACCTGCCTTCGGTGGACAAGAAGCTCTTCAAGGGAGCCTCACCCCGGGACACGGCAACACCGCATCGTCCACCTACAACGCGCACCTGTCACGCGCCGTACGAAGAGCTTGAGCACGCCAATCGCAGGTGAGGCGTCAGAGGCTCTGGTCCTGGTCGACGACCTGAGGCGTCGTCCCGGTATCGGTAGGACTCCAGGGGTCCTGCCAGCCTGGAGGCATCTGAACGGGCCGCGCTCCCCAAGCCTGTGAATGCGCAGTCCCCAAGCTTTCATCGCCCGGCTCGCTGTCGGCCCAGGGGGTGTCGCCCGGTTCGAACGATGCCATCGGAGCGGGCACTTGCTCATGGGCTGAGCCGTCCACGTCCTGCCACACCTCGGGACCCTCCAGACCAGTAGCCTCGCTACGGAGGGGGACTGTGGAGTTCGTCGGGGCGTCCACCACGGGCGGTCGGCCGGACGACGACGAACCTCCGCCCGTTACCCGCACGGGTGGGTTCAAGATGCCTTCCAGTTTGCCTTCCAGATGATCGGCAGGGGAGATCGATCCGAGATTCCTGGGGTTCATCGCGGTGCGACGAGAACCCCAGACGCCGTTGAACGATCCGTTGGCGGCGCCGGCGACATAGTCGCCGGACAATCCGAACGCGGCATCCTGGGCTGCTCCTTCCGCCATGCCGGCCAGCGCCGAGTAACCACCCTGCCATACCAGGTCGGCAGCTCCTGGCCCGAGAGCGCCGAACCTCGCCGCACGGACTCCCTTCGCCGGACCGTGCCCGAGCGCTCCGCCGAGCAGGCCCGCACCGAACCCAACGGCGCCACCGACCGCTCCGTTGACCGCGGCCACTTTCAGCTGCGAACCGTCCAGTGAGCGGCGGTGGTGCTGGGCCAGTTCAATGACCTGTGCCAGCAAGGCGAAACCCTCTTGCGCCACCACTGACTCAGCGACCCGGGTCAGTGCGCGTGCGACGGCCTTGCGCAGGAAGCTCAAGCACAGCACCCGAGCCGCGGCGATCTCGGCCGCGGCAGCCTGCAGGCCCCCGAAGAAGAACAATAACGTCGCATCCACCATGAGTTGTGTCGCGAGCACGATCAGAGCGCCGGTGATCTCGATACGCAGGGTCTCAATCTCGTTCGCCAGATCATCCAGCGCATCAGCGGCGTCGTCACAGCAGCGGACGATGGTCGGAAGTACGGCACTGTCGTCGTCTCCCCACCCCCCGAGCAAAGTCGTCAGGAACTGGTCGATGGCCTCGCGCGTCGCCCCCTCCAGGCCGGTGTCCACGTGCTTGCGTACCTCGGCGACGTCCTGGGTACACGCATGGAGCGTGGTGGCCACACGCCGCCATGACGCTGCCTCGGCACGCAGCGCTGCTTCATCGCCGGTGGGCCATTTGTTTCCGACGACCACCATGAGCAGGTTCTGCAGCTCCGGCGGCACATGGTGAGCATCGGTCACGACGATTCGGCGCCCGGGTCGGCGAAAACTCGCGCAAGGTCGGTGACTGCTTCCACCGCGCTGTCCTCGGCCCGGGCGAAAAGACGTCGCGACGCGTCCAGGTTGTCCGCCAACTGTTGGAACAGCGCCGGGAGTTCCTGCACCGTGTTCACAAGGCCGGCGCGGGGCTGGGCGAAAGCGTCGCCGAATGCTTGCCCCAGCCCTGGGTCGTCACCCCAGGGAGTGGGTCCGGACCGAGCCATGGCATCCTGACTGTCCGCCGCGGCTCGCTGAGCCTTCCCAGCCGCAGCTCCGGCAGCCTTGACCGCGGCCATCAAGGCGGAAAAGTCGACCATCAACGTCCCGGAGGCGTCCGGCACGGGAGAGAAGCTGGGCAGCGGCAGTGCCGGGGCCGGAGCCGAGACGGGTGCATTCCTATAGCCGCCGGCAGGACCCGGCACCTCAGCCTGATTCATGTTCTCTTGCCCCGGCGACATGCGCACCCTTGACAGAAACCGACAGCCACCGCCGTAACAGTCACCGCGGGAGCCTACTGACCTCTGCATCACACCATCAGGCAGGAACCCCACCCGGCTGCCTTAACAGACTTCGAACACACATGCGCCTTAATTTTGGCGTGCCGTTGACGCCCGTCCGGGGCCGGAGTGTCACGCAACTCCGATCCCTCAAACCTTGCTCGCCGGAGTCAGTAACACATGTTAAGGCTCAGCGAAAGGCTCTCCCCTGGCAGACAAGCAACGTGTCTATGTGAGGTGAGCGCATCCTCCGGGAACCCGCAGGTCCCCTTCAGGGACCGACGGCAGGGTTTGAGGGCTGACACTGTGCTGTCCGTGGCCCTGTCCGGGGGCGGGCAAAACGGGCAGGAACGGGCGGGCAGGGGCCCACAGGGCTCACAGGGTCTGTCCCCAGGGCTGAAAAGGGCGGCGGGCTCCCTCGGTCCCTGCCCCTTGGTCCACGGTATTTTCCCAGGTCAGAGCAATTGCCCAAGAGCTGGGAGGGACTGTAGAGACCGAATATCGTAGTTATGACGTAGAGGATGAAGGCTTGCACACCCGCGCGCATACAACCCAACATGTTCAAGTCCAGCTCATCACTGCCGAGTTCGGTCCCTACAGTCCCTGCTTCTTTTTGAGATCAGGCATCTGACCTGCAACGATGCTCTCCGGTGGGGCAGCGGCTGCCCGCATGCCCGTCCCTACGTCCAGGTCCCTGGCCCCTACCTTGAGTACAGAGTTCCGATCTCTCGCCTCCCTGCTCCAGCGGTGAAAACGGATTGTGTTCTTCAGTCCTTCAGTCCCTAGGTGTGCGTGGCCGGCCAGAAGGGTGTGCAGATACGTGTCGCCACGGCCGGTGCGGGCCTGGTCCCTGCGGCCGGTGGTCCGGTCCCCAGCGGTCA
Organism: Streptomyces sp. FXJ1.172; assembly: GCF_001636945.3. NCBI lineage: Bacteria > Bacillati > Actinomycetota > Actinomycetes > Kitasatosporales > Streptomycetaceae > Streptomyces > Streptomyces sp. FXJ1.172. Next base: position 73,212 of record NZ_CP119134.1, read on the forward strand.
GGACAAAGCGTGGTGACCAGCGTCCCCGAACAGCACACCTAGGGGGAGGGGCCGACCGTGCAGGGGCCCAAGGGACCCACTTCACTGACACGTACGACACGTGTTTCGACACGGACTCCTTTCTCCGTAGGATGGGCGATACACTTCTTTCGCATCAGAGTCCCTTCGGTCCCTGGCGGGGGGTCTTCCCGCGTCAGATGTGTGAAGTGATCGGGCATTCAGAGTGACAAGGACGATTCCCGTGCCGCACGAAGGTGTGAAACACGACAGCGCTGCCAGAGTCGTGCCCGGCCCGCCGCAGGCGGTCGCGCGGTGGTGTGCAGCCCAGGGCTGGCCGGTGCACCCTCTGGCTCCAGGGCGGAAGACCCCGGTGCGGAACTGCCCGGCCTGCTCTCGCCGCAGGCACCAACCTGCGGCGTGCCCCTGTCTGCCCGCAGGACGCCCTTGTCACGGTTTTCGCGCCGCCACTGCGGATCCGGTCCTTGTCGAGCGCTGGTGGGCCGACAATCCCTCGGCGGGGGTGGGTGTCGCCTGCGGTCCCGCGGAGCTTGTCGTCATTGACATCGACGCCCACCAGGCACCGTTTCCTGACCGGGCACACCTTCTCGCCGGAATCCCCATTCCCGAACAAGTGCGGCTCGACGGCCTGGCCTCCGGTTTCGACACGTTGGCTCTGTTGGCGGCCTACCGGGGTGAAACCTCCCCGGCAGAGGACGGAAACACGCTGCGAGTACGCACCCCTTCGGGCGGGCTCCATGTCTGGTATCGCAATCCCGACAGCTCCGTCCGCTACAGGTGTTCGACTGGCTCCGCCCGGCATACTGCTCTCGCCTGGCAGGTGGACGTACGTGCCGACGGCGGCTACATCGTCGCTCCGGGCACACGAACGCCGCGGGGTGTCTACCGCGCGGAAGGAACGACCCGCCATCCGGCGGTGCTGCCCGAGTGGCTCCAGCGTGAACTGCGTCGTACGGGACATTTGATCGAACCGCGGTCCTCCGCCGTCGCATCCACTGACGGCCCTTTGCCCCGGGGACTGGGCCGTTCGCGCGCGGGCTCCGTGCAGCAGCTCATCGATCCGCTGATCGCCCTGGTCGCGCAGTGCGCCGCAGCGCCGGAAGGGACCGGGTTCTCCGAGAAGCTCAACCGAGCTGCCTACACGGCCGGCGGACTGGTCGGGTCGGGGCATCTGCACCACGCCGCCGTTCGTGACCGACTCCTCCGTGTCGCCCACTACGCCCGCCCTCGACAGCAGGCGCGGAACGAGAAAATCGTCGATCACGCCCTTGCCGTAGGGGCCGTCCGCCCGCTCCATCTCAAGGGACGTCCATGAGCAGCAGCGCCGAAGGCTCACCACGGTTCGATCCGCGAGCCGCTGCTCAGCAGATGCTCGACCTGCAGGCAGCACACATGGTCCCTGGCATTGTCCGGCTGCCCACCCAGGGCCACCTGAACGTTTCTGTGCCGTTTCGGGGGCCCGGGGTCACCGAAACGGCCTCGCTGCTGCCTCCTTCCCTCTCGGACCGTGGAAACGCCCGCCTCTTCGTGCAGCGGCACCGCGATCAGTTCCGGCATATGGAGGGCCTTGGCTGGTTCTCCTGGGACGGCTACCGGTGGGAGCGCGCGGGAGGGGAGAAGGCCGTGTTGTGGGCCGCTGGGGAAATGGCCGAGGACATGCCCGTCACCGACCCGCGGGGAGTGTTCAGTGACCGCGAACTCGCGCAGCACAAGCGGCGTACGCTGTCCACGACCGGCCTGAAGGCCCTGCTGACCCAGGCGAAGGCCTCACCCGACATCTCCGTGGACTCCGACCAGATGGACGGGGATCCCTACGCCCTGTGCACCCCCGTCGGGGTGGTCGACCTGCACAGCGGGCACCTGCGCAAGCCGGACCCCACGCGTGACTTCCACTCCCGCGCCACCAGTGTCGCCCCTCAGGAGATGGAGACCCCTCGCTGGCACCGTTTCCTCACCGACACCTTCGGGGACGACGACGAGGGCCGGGAGATGATCGACTTCCTGCACCTGTTGCTCGGGTACTCCATCACCGGTGACGTGGGAGCCCAGGTTCTGCCCTTCCTGCACGGTGAGGGCAAGAACGGCAAGTCCGTGCTGCTCGACATCATGATCCAGATTCTCGGTGACTACGCGGACGTGGCCCCGCCGGGGTTTCTGATGGACCGTGGTGCCTTCTCGGAACACTCCACCGAGCTGACCGAACTGCACGGTCGCCGCCTGGTCGTGTGCAGCGAGCTGAAGCCGAACGACAAGTTCGACGAGGCACGCGTGCGGCTTCTGACGGGCGGTGACAAGATCAAGGCTCGTCGCATGCGGCAGGACTACTTCTCGTTCATCCCTACCCACCACCTGTGGTTGCTGGGCAACCACCGTCCCGAAGTCTCCACGGGCGGCTTCGCGTTCTGGCGGCGCATCCGCCTGCTTCCCTTCACCCAGACCGTCCCGGCGCGCCGCAGGATCGACAATCTCGCCTTCGAACTCGTCCGCGACGAGGGCCCCGGGATCCTGCAGTGGCTCATCCAGGGCGCGCAGCGCTATCTGCGCACCAGGGACCCGCTTGAGGGGCCCGACAGGGTGCGTATCGCCACGACGGCCTATGCCACCACGGAGGACCACATCGGCCGTTTCCTGGCTGAGTGCTGCACGCATGACGGTGATTCCGGCAAGGACCTGCGGGTGGAACAGGGGCTGCTCTACTCGGAGTACAGCGCGTGGTGCAACGCCGGGGAGGGGATCCGGCCCGCGACGCCCCGGGCCTTCGCCAACCGCGTCCGCCACGAAGTGGGCGTGGCCTCGCCGACCGACATGATCAAGTCGAACGGCCGGAAATATTATCCCGGAATCGCCCTGCTGGAGCACTCATGATGGCCGACACCGGTCGGCGCTCCCCACAACGCGCCCTACACCGTGGCCGTCGAGCGCTCTACGATGGTGGGCAGGCACCGTATACGTATACGGCGGCCCCCGGCAGAGCGGGCTGCCCTTCGGCGGCAGGGCGGGCCGGAGCGACACGGACAGACGCCCGGCCAGGTTCCATGGCCGGGGGAGCACGCCGATGAAGGAGAGGCTGCAGCCATGAGTTCGCTGTTGACCGAGAGCGACCTCATCCACGAGGCCGAGGTGGTGTGGCTGGAGAACCTCGAGGGGCTCGACTACGTCCGTCAGGCGCTGGACAAGACCAAGCGACGCAACACCAAGCCGCCGTATGTGCGCGACGGGCGCATGGTGGGATACGCGCTGCTGAGCGAGGACGCCTCCCCCGACCCCGACAGCGGCCTGTACAAGCGCCGGGTGTTCTTCCTGCTGCCCCATGACCGTGACAGCCTGCCCGACGGCCTGTACCGCGAGGGGGCCCCGGGAGAGGCCGTCGACCCGCGCACGATCGTCCCGAAGAAGCCGGGAGTGAAGACCACGAGGTCGCAGTGCGGCCCCGTGGTCGTAGCGACGTCCGCGCTCTGACGCCACGCCCGTCGGGAAGGCGCCTGCCCGAAGCGGACCTGCGTCTCCGTCCGATCCGGGCCGACAAACCCCCGTCACCACGACGAGTCGGGTACTCGGCGGGTTCACGGGCGTCCACCCGAATCCGGCGGACGCCCGCGCCGACGAGACCGTACCGCTCTACGCCTTCTGCGGGGTGCTGGTTTCGAAGACGAAGCCGCGCACCCCGTCCGCGAAGAGTTCGGGTTCTTCCATGTGGCCCAGGTGACCGCTGTTCTCGAGCACCAGCAGCCGCGAGTCGGGAATCAGCTCGTCGAGTTCCAGCCCCCAGCGCATGCCGCAGATCACGTCGTGCCAGCCCACGACGACCAGGGCGGGTACGGTCAGCCCCTTCAGCTCGGCCCGATCGTCGATGACGTCGGGCGTGAGGTCGTAGTCCAGCCCGGAGATGTACGTGGCCCGGATCGCGTCCCGGAACGGGGACAGCCGTTCCTCGTTGCCCCAGTAGTCGGCGAAGTACGACGGCAGCACGCCCCGGGCGACCGCCGTGGTCTGCTCGTCGGTCGACATGCCGGACATCGCGCCGAACGCGGCCAGTACGTCGGGCAGCCCCGGGTGGTCGGCGTGCCGCGCGGCGAATGCCTCCACCATGCGGGCGGCCTCCGCGCCGTGCTCGGGCCCGGTGACGGGGGCGCCCTCGTACAGCACGACGCCCGCAAGGCGCTCGGGGCGGTACAGGGCGTGGTAGGCGGCGACGAACGCTCCGTGCGAATGCCCCAGCAAGTACACCTTGGGCACGTCGAGCCGGTTGATCAGCGCCTCCAGGAAGCTGCTGTAGCGCTCCCGCGTGTACCCGTGCGGGTGCGAAGGCAGACGGCTGTCCTCGGCGGTGCCGATGGGCTCGACGTACACCATGGTCAGGTGCTCCTCGAGGGCGGGTGTGCGCATGTACTCCCAGTCGATGCCCGGGCCTCCGGAGTGCACCACGCACACCGGGCCGCTGCCGTGGACGTGGAAGCGCTGGACCAGCCCGCCCAACTGGAAGGAGTGAGTGCCGGGCGAGAGGGGGCCGGTGGTGGCCGCCGGGCCCTCGAGTCGCGTGGTGGAACGGTCGTTCATCGCAAGCTCCGTGTGGTGCGCAAGTGTCAGTGACACCGACATGACGTCGCGGAGGGCGGCAAGTTCGATCGCCGTTGTGTGATCTGGCTCACGGTGGCGACCGGTGGGGAGCGGCGTGGGCTCAGGACGCGGCAGGTGAGGATGCGGCCTGCGGCCGCGCCGCGTGGTACAGGGAGACCCTGTCGAAGCGACCGCCGTCCAGCGTCATGATCCACGCGACACCGGGCGGGCAGTGGTCCGGATCGTCCGGCGGGTTGAGGAGTTCCATCTCCCAGACGACCAGGGAGCGACCGGCCGTCACGTTCAGGGGGCGCTGACGTACGCCCGCTGAGAGGTCGCCGTCCATGCCCGCCAGCAACAGGTCGGCGCCGCCGAGCCGTTCGCCCGCGGCCAGCAGCGAGACCTCGCGGGAGTAGCGGTCCCTGACCACCTTGCCGAACTCTCCGCGCTCGGCGGCCGCGAGCGTTTCATGGGCTTCCAGCCAGCTGGCCTGCGTCCGGCGCAGCGCGTCGTCGTGTGCGGTGGCCGCCGTGGCGGTGAGGGCCTGGGCCAGCGCGGCGCGTGCCTGGTTCAACCGGCTGCGTACGGTGCCGACGGGAATCCCGCAGGCCTGGGCTATCTGCTGGTACGAGGTGATCCCGGTGGAGAAGTAGCGCAGGACCACCGGCAGACGCAGGGTCGGTGTCAGTGCCTCGACGGCCTCCCAGACCCAGTCCCGCAGTGCGTGCCTCTGCAGGACCTGCTCGGGCGTATCGCCGTCCGGCGGCAGCGGCACCTGTGCCAGCGGCTCGACCCGCCGGGAGGCGCGCAGCAGGGTCCGGCAGCTGTTGCGCACGATCATGCGCAGCCACGGTCCCACGGCTTCGGGATCGCGGACGTCCACGATCCGCCCCAGCGCCACCAGCGCCGCGTCCTGCATGACGTCGTCCACGTCCGTGCCCGGTCCCAGCAGGCTGATCGCCACCGCACGCATCCCGGGCCGGTGCCGCTCCAGCAGCTGGGCCAGTGCCGACACATCGCCCGCTTGCGCGGCCCGTGTCAGGATCGCGTCCTGGGCCGGCGCGGCGTTCTGCAGTGTTCCGTTCATAACTCGTCCCTCGGGCCTCAGTACCAGTGGTTGGCCTGCCAGAACGACCAGGCCCGGCAGGGGCTGCCGTAGCTGGGGTTCATGTGGTGTCCGCCAGGAGCGTGGTGTCCGCCAGCGTCGCCTGCGCATCGTTCGGCTGGGCGACACCTGCCGGGGCGACTGCGACGGCGCTTCCGGCAGCGGTGAACGTCGCGGCCGAGGCCACCACGACTTCCCGGACCGAAATCCGACTCACGCGCTTCCCCTCCGGTCCGTCCCCGCCGCCGTGACGCGACGGTTCACACATCTCGCACTTGCCGTTCCCGGCAATTTGAACACTCTGCCGTGCCGGGGCGGTCAGCGCAATCGGGAGGAAGCACGTGTGCAGGTTCACGCGCGATCCCGGCCGCACCCCTCCGATGTGAACCATCTCCTCCTCGCGGCTCGTGTAGGTAGAAGGTTTCCCAGCAGTCGGCGACCGTGGCGAGGAGAGGCTGAAGGGCATGTTCGAGGAGTTGACGAGGTCTTTCGAGGTCCGCTGGGACGACGTGGACCTGAACGGTCATCTGCGCAACACCAGATATCTGGAGTACGCCGCCACGGCCCGGCTCGCTTTCCTGACCGATTCGGGCTGGAGCCCCCGGGACCTGCTGAAGGCCGGGGTCGCCGACGTGTCGCTCGGTGAAGAGGTTCGCTATCGGAGAGAGGTCTTCCCGCTCGAAGTGGTGACCGTGGCCTCCCGCATCGTCGGCCTGAGCACGGACGGCGCACGATGGCGTTTTGAGCACACGTTTTCGCGGGAGGACGGGGAAGAAGTCGCCGTCGTGCGCACCCTGGGTGCATGGATCGACCTCGGTGTCCGCAGGATCGCCGCGCCGCCGGCCGGCCTGCGGACGGCCATGGAAGCGGCCCGGGCGGCCGACTGCGAGACCCTTGTGACGAAGTCTTGAGCCCGCGTACCGGGCCGGCCGCCCTGAGGGAAGCGGCCGCCCTCACATCGGGGAAGAGTGTGAGGACGGCCGCCCCGTTCCTGCGGCCGGGCCAGCCAGGAAACACCCCGGCCACAGGAGTTCTTCTCCGGGGCAACGGGAGGGAGGCCGGGGCGGGTTCACGCAGAAGACCGGAAAGTCGCGCCGAGTGCACCGGACATGCCGCGGTACCCCCGCCGCGGAACGGCTGTCAGCCCGTTCGTGATCAGGGCGTCCTGCGCCGGCGGACCCTGCGTCTTCGAACCAGCGGCGACCGGAGTACCGGATGACGAACGACCCGACAGCGCTCCCTGGCGCAGGCCCGGCCCCGGATGCTGCGCGGCTGCGGCGGCACGTGGAGTTCCTCGCCGCCGAGCCACGCAGCCGACGCCGGGCACCACGAGCCATGCGGCGCGCCGAGGAGTACGTCCATGACGAACTGACCGCCGCGGGCTGGCTGGTGGAGCGGCGGCCGTTCGACGTGCGCTGGCGGATCGGCTCGACGGACCGGCACGGTCACCGGACGCTCGCTCTCAAGCTGCGACTCCACCGGCGCCTGCGAGGGGCGAACCTCATCGCCTCGCTGCCCGGATCCGGCGACGGGCCGGTCGTGGTGGTAGGCGCGCACCTGGACAGCGTCAGTGGCAGCCCCGGCGCGGACGACAATGCCTCCGGTGTGGCGGTGGTGCTGGAGACGGCTCGCCTGTTGTCCGCGGCGCCCGTACCCCCGCGCGTTGTCCTGGCCGTGTTCGACATGGAGGAACTCGGCCTGATCGGAGCCCGCCAGGCGGCCCGCGAACTAGGCCGGAGCGGTGGTGTGCGGGGCATGATCTGCCTGGAGTCGGTCGGCTATTTCGCGGACACCCCGGACACTCAGCGGCTTCCCGCCGGCTTTGAACAGCTCTTCCCCGAGGCCTTTTCCCGGAGCCGGGCCGCGGGGCACCGGGGCGACTTCACTCTCGTGGTGCACCGGCGTTCCTCGGTCGGCGCCGCCGAGGTGTGGAGCCGGGCGGCCGCGGCGGCTTCCCCGGCGGCCCCGGCTCTGTTGCTGCGGGATCCGCGGCCCGACGGGCTGCTCGGCCTCCTCATCGGGCTGGCCGTGCCGCCCATGGGTCACCTGGGGCGCAGCGATCACGCGCCCTTCTGGAACCGGGGGATCCCCGCGCTGATGCTCACGGACACCGCGAACTTCCGCAATCCGCACTATCACCGGTCGACGGACACGCCGGCAACGCTCGACTACGCGCGCCTGTCCGCCGTCACCAGGGCCACAGCGGTGACCGCCGTCTCGTGGTCCGACGACGGGCGAACGGTGTGAACCCGCCGCCCCCGCCGATGAGTACCACCCCATCTCGGTTCACACGCGGAACACGTTCTTCAGCTCGGAGGGAATCCGGCGGCCACCCTGGAGGCGGCCGGATGGGCCATGGCGGCGGCCGTGAGCACCCAGCGGCAGGCGCTTTCGGAACCCCTCGCTGATGTGCCGACGTGCGACCCGCAGCACACCGCGGTGCCGGAGAGCGTGGGCCTGGTCCGCCGGGGCACCGGCGGATTCGTCGTCTGCCCCTCAATCGGTCGGGCGGACACTCGTACGCGTGCGCAGCGCGGTGGAGGCGAGGCTTGGCTCCCTGCGCGAGGCCGTCTCGGCCGCCGCCTTCGACCGGGCGCGCCCTCGCCGGGACGGTCGTGCCCCGGCTGCCCGGCTGCGCCGTCCGGCCGGCGCCGTAGGGCAGCCGTGTCCTGGACCTGGGCACCGGGGCGGGCGCTTCGCCTGGCCGTGCGGAGCTGGACGCGGCGGATCCGGCCATTGCCGCTCGGGTGTTCCGGCGCCGCGGGAACGCGGTGGACGCGTCACAGAAGGAGAGCCACGAACTGGTCTGGCTGCCGGTGCCGTCCCTGTCGCAGGAGGCGCTGCGGACCGTCCTGCCCCGCCTCGTCGAAGCCCTGGTGCCCGGCTGATGGTTGGTGGCGGAGGCCCACCTTGCCCTGGAGGACACGCTCCACCGCTGCGTCGGCCGGTGGACCGCGGTGCGCGCAGGCGGCAATCGCTTCGACACGGCGTGCCTGGGCGAGAACTCGTCGCCCCCGGGCTGACGGAGACGAGGACCTTCCCCACAGGTGCGGGCGGCCCCGTCCTCGTCGCGGCGCGGCGCCCCGAGCAGGGAGTGGAGCGCTGCGGATGATCACTCGGTCTGGGCCTCGGGGCTGTGCAGCAGGTCCGCGGTGGCCACGTTCCAGTCGACCTCGGCCAGTTCGTGACCCGCGGGGACCAACTCATAGGTGTAGTCGAGCCACTCCGCCAGCGGTGACACGGGCAGCTCGAACAGGGCCGCCATGTCACGCGAGGCCAGCCGCAGCCGCGCGGTCGCCCGTTCCTCCAGGTCCACCGGCCACATCTGGACGTCGCCGAGGCCACTCATCGAGTACAGCCCCTGCCGCAGGAGGTCTCGTCCGATACGCCACAGCACCCGCGGGCCGCCTGCGACGAGGAACTCCACGTCCACGGCCAAGGGGGATTCCGGGCTGAACCGGAACTCAGCCCTGATCGCCTGGCGCGCACAGACGTCCAGCACGCGCTCGATGTCCAAGGTCAGCCGAAGACGATCCTGCGCCCCCGTTCGGCCGGCTTGTACAGCTGGCTGGTTGCCGCTCATGACGGGTGGTCCTTCCCTGTGGCGGATGCTGGCCCGACTACTCTCGCCGCCGCGGGAGTGGAGCACATAAGTAGATTGACCGTCGAGCATCAACTCCTTCGGCGGTGGTCGGCGTGGACGCATGTCCGTCAATCGGACAGCGGTCCGTCTCCGGACGCCCGCTGCGGGAGCCCAACCCGTGGCGTCGGCCGGGCCCGGGTACGCCGCGGGCCACGAACATTAAGTCATTCGACTGTCGACCCTGCTCGGCGCTTGAACGATGCTGAAACAGTTGCCCGCATGTCGGTGCCGGGCGGTCGTCATGCTCGGAGGAGCCAACAGTGAACCGTACTCCCGTCGTCTTCATCCACGGCGCGTGGCTGCACGCGCTTTCCTGGGAGTCATGGGCCGAGCGCTTCGCCAGCCGGGGGTTCCTTACCCTGGCGCCCGGATGGCCGGGGGAGGCCGCCAAAGCCCAGGATGTGCGCAAGGCTCCCGAGTCGCTCGGCGGCGTCGGCCTGGACGCGCTGATGGACCACTACGCCGGGATCGTGAGGTCGTTCGAGATCGCGCCGGTGATTGTGGGCCACTCGGTCGGCGGGCTCATCGCGCAGCACCTCATCGGCGCCAATGTCGGCCGGGCCGCGGTGGCGATCGCACCCGCCCCGGTCAACGGCGTCCCGCTGTCCGCATCGCGGACCCGCGTGTGGGCCCCCGGCGAGGCGGATGCCGCGGACCGGTTGGTGTCCCTGTCCCCGGAGCAGTTCCACCGCGTCTTCGCCAACACCGTCGAGGCGGAGGAGTCCGACCGGCTCTTCGAGCGGTACGTGGTGCCGACACCACGTCGTCTGCTCGCCGACCTCGGATGCGCGGACGCCGACCGCAGCCCGCGCGCAGTGGCGGACATCGCCAACGTGGGTCGTGGCCCGCTCCTGCTGATCTCCGGGCAGGAGGACCAGCTGGTGCCCGACTCCGTGACCCGTGCCGTCTACAAGCAGTACGGCGACTCCACGGCCGTGACCGACCTGAAGCAGTTCGCGGACCGCGCCCACTCGCTGGTCATCGACAGCGGATGGCGCTACGTCGCCGACTACGTGCTCGGCTGGCTCGACGAACGCGGCATCCGCGCCCATCCCGCGGGGGGCTGAATACACCGTGGCCGACGCTCGGAACCTCTCGTCACAGGCAGCCGGCCACTGGGCTCACCGGTATGCGGCCACACCTTACGGTCACGCGTTCCGGCTAGGCGTTTTGCTCACCCGGGATCTTGCCCAGTGCGTCGCGCAGGGCGGCGCGGGAGGTGATGCCGAGTTTGGGAAAGACCCGGTAGAGGTGGGAGCTGACGGTGCGCGGGGACAGGTGCATGCGTTCGCCGATCTCCTTGTTGGTCAGGCCGCCGGCGGCGAGGTCCGCGATGCGGCGTTCCTGCCAGGTCAGCGCGGCGAGGTGTGCCGAGGAGGCGACGGTGGGCGTACCGGTGGCACGGAGTTCGGCCTGGGCTCGTTCGGCCCAGGTGGGCGCGCCGAGTCGTTCGAAGGTCTCCGCGGCCAGGGTCAGGGACAGCCTTGCGGCTTTGCGGCCTTGGGTGTGGCGCAGGCGGATGCCGTGGGCGAGGCGGATGCGGGCGTGTTCGAAGGGGAAGGTGGCGGCAGCGGGGTGGGTTTCGGCGCGGTTGTAGAGGGTGTCGGCTTCGGTGGGGTCGGTGGTGGTCATGGCGAGAGCGCCGTAGGTGATGAGGGCGAGGCGGGGGGAGATATCGGGCAGGTGTGCGTCGCGTGCGGCGAGGGCGTGGGCGCGGGCCTGTTCGGAGCGGCCGGTGTGCAGGGCTGCTTCGACGAGGTCGAGGAGGGTGCGGGAGGCCTGGTGGGCGTAGGGGGAGAAGCTGCCGGGGGATGTGATGCCGATGGCGTGGAGGTAGGCGGCTTCGTAGTCGCCTTCGCTGAGGGCGGCGGTGGTGCCGATGGCGTCGGCGATCTGGGTGAGGAAGCCGACGCCGCGGGGGCGGGCCCAGGCGTCGACGACCGCCTGCAGTTCACGTGCGCGCCCGACCTGGCCCCGCATCGCGGCCAGCAGACCTAGATACGCACGGGTGTGATGAGCAAACAGCGCGTGGTGCTCGGACGTCGTCAGCTCCAGAGTGCGCTGCCCGGTGCGCTCGGCCGAGTCCCACTCTCCGACCGCCATCTGGTCGAGCATGATCAGATGCAGCATGGTGATGCCGGGCCCCACGGCCCCGGTCTCCAGCTCGCGGTCCACGGTGCGTTGCAGATGGCGCCGGTACTGGCTGAGTATGTCCACGTGGTAGGCGGCGACGGACAGCCTGCTGACATCCCACGGTTCGAGGGCGGAGAGGTCGGCGAAGGCGCGTTCCACCCGCTCGTGCACGCCCGCACCACGCCGCACCACGTCGCCCCACGCGTCGTGGTAGATGTGCGACGTGAACGGCACCAGGTCGCCCAGGGAGCCGAGAAGCTCATGGGTTCGTACCCACGATGGCTCGTCACTCGCGTACTGGTTGATGGCCAGCAACAGGTTGACCAGGCGTACGAGCATCTCGTTCGGCTCCCGTACACCGTCGGCCCGCATGTTCTCGATCGCCGCCAGGACTCGGCGCTGCGCGGACCGTACGTCCCCGTCCTCGTACAGCGCGACGTAGGCCGTTGCGATCACCGACGCCGGAGACTCACCGTTGTCGGATCCGCTGTCGGAGCCGACCAACCGCTGGGCCCGGTCCAGTTGGCCGACGTGCCCGGCGATGAACGCCGCGCTGCCGAGCCGTCTGGACCGCTCCTCGTGGCTCTCGCTCAGCTCCGCGGCACGCGTCAGCCAGGTGACAGCCGCGACGGCGCCGCCCCGCCGGGTGGCGGAGTCCGCTGCCGCCTCCAGCGCGGTCGCGACCCGCTCGTCGGGGTCGACCGTCGAGGCCGCGAGGTGTGTGGCGTGCCGCTCCAGGTCGTCACCGTGGATCCGGGCGAGAACGGCGTGCGCCGCGCGCCGCTCGTTGGGGGTGGCCATCTGGACGACGGTGGACCGTACCAGGGGGTGTCGGAAGACGAAGTCCCCAGTCAGCGGATCGATGTCCAGCAGGCCGCAGGCCGCGGCCTCGTCGGCGTCCTTCATCTGGTAGCGCGTGCCCCCTGAGCGGGCGGCCGCCGTGCCTGCCCCGACGCCGTCCAGGGCGCCGCGCAGCAGCTCCGCACGCACGGCGTCGCCGAGGGCCTCAATGCGTGCGCCGTACACGTGCTGGAGCCGCTGTGGCAGCGGGATGCCGGTGTACCCGGGCAGTTCCTCGGGATCGCGTCCGGCCCGGCCGCCGCGCACGAAGGGCGGCAGTTCCAGCAGGGCCAGCGGATTTCCCTGTGCCTCGTCCAGGACGAGGCGGCGGACCTGGGGATCCAGCCCGGGATAGTGCCTGTCCAGGAGCTGTTCGGAGGTCTTCTCCGACAGCGTGGTCACCGGCAGTTCGGGCAGCGCGGCGGTGTCGAAGCCCGAGGCCACGTCGGAGCGCAACACGACAACGAGCTTCACTGAGCTGCCGGTGAGCCGGCGCCCGACGAACCCGCACACCTCGGTGCTGGAGGCATCCAGCCAGTGGCCGTCGTCGAGCACCAGCAGAAGCGGCTTCTGCGACGCCGCGAGCGAGAGCAGGTCAAGCACGGCGATGCCGAGTGTCATGACCGAGGGGGGTGCCCCCTCGCTTCTGCCGAAGACGACGTCGAAGACCGAGCGGTGCCCGTCGTCCAACCGGTCGATGTAGGGCAGCAGCGGATACAAGAACTGGTGCAGGCCGGCGAACGGCAGTTCCGACTCGGCCTCGACGCCGGCCGCCCGGATCACCCTGAGCTTCTGGTCCGCCGCGAGTTCGGCCACGTGGTCCAGCAGAGCACTCTTGCCCACCCCCGTGTCACCCCGCAGGATGAGGGCCCGTCCCCCGGACGCCGCCACGAACTGCGACAGCACCTCCTGCTCGCTTTCCCGACCGACCATGGCCCCGATGATCGACTGCACCGTCCCCCACTCCCTTCAGCCCTGAACCAACCGGACCCGAACGCTGCCGCGCCCGTGCGTACGGATCACGCCAGGCCCAAGGGCGAGAGTACGTCGTCGTTCCTCTTCGCCGCGGTGGCGACCGTTCTCGCTCGCCTCCGGATCCGGTGAGCGGTGGGTTCCGGAACCCGCGCCCGCCGTGGCCGTGCACGTCGCACGGTCGGTGATCAGTCGGTCACACGCTGTGTGCCTCTTGGATGAGCGTTGTGCTCATACCGTGACTACCGCCCGTCCCACCCCATCCGGGACAGAAGACTAGATGTCTCCGAGGTCCCCGTCACCTGGTTATGGCCGAAAAGTTTCTTGTGCGGCTTCCGGGAGGATGAACCAGCCGGCCGGACTCCCGGCCTCACAGCGGGTGTGTACCTTCTGCTGCGAGACACGTGTCGTCGACCCGGCGCACCGATCCACAGGAGGACCACGATGAGCCGTTCCGCCCGCGCGTTCTGGCTGCGCTCCCCGGGACAGGGCGAGATACGTGACGTAGCCCTGCCCGCGCCGCAGGACGGCGAGGTCCTGGTGCGCGCGTTGTGGTCGGGGGTCAGCCGCGGCACCGAGACACTGGTGTTCCGCGGCCAGGTACCGCCCAGTCAGTGGGACGTGATGCGGGCACCGTTCCAGGACGGTGACTTCCCCGCCCCGGTGAAGTACGGCTACCTCAACGTCGGCATCGTGGAAGAGGGTCCCGCCCACCTGACCGGCCGGCCGGTGTTCTGCCTGTACCCGCACCAGACCCGCTACGTCGTCCCCACGAGCGCGGTGACCCCGGTGCCGGCCGGCGTCCCCGCGGAACGGGCCGTGCTCGCGGGCACCGTGGAGACCGCTGTGAACGCCCTGTGGGACGCCGCGCCCCTGGTCGGCGACCGGATCGCCGTGGTCGGCGGCGGCATGGTCGGCTGCTCGGTGGCCGCCCTGCTGGCCCGGTTTCCCGGTGTGCGCATGCAGTTGGTGGACACCGACCCCGCACGGGCCCGGGTCGCCGCCGCGCTCGGCGCGGACTTCGCCGCTCCGGGCGAGGCGCATGGCGAGTGCGACCTGGTCGTGCACGCAAGCGCCACCGAGCAGGGCCTCGCCCGCTCCCTGGAACTGCTCAGGGCCGAGGGCACGGTGATCGATCTGAGCTGGTACGGCGACCGGCGGGTCTCCCTGCCGCTCGGCGAGGGCTTCCACTCCCGTCGGCTCACCATCCGCAGCAGCCAGGTCGGCACCGTCTCACCTGCCCGGGCCGGTCGCACCTACGCCGACCGGCTCGCCCTCGCCATGGAACTGCTCTCCGATCCGGCCCTGGACGCCCTGATCACCGGTGAGAGCCGGTTCGAGGAACTGCCCGAGGTCATGCCCGCTCTCGCTACGGGCGACATCCCCGCGTTGTGCCATCGCATCCGGTACGAGGACTGACCGGTTCGGACGACCGCGAGGCCGGTGCGCGTCCCGGTGGCCAGGCTGCCGACATCAGCGGGGACATGTGAGCTAATGTCATACGTACCTGTTAACACGTGTGTATGAGAGCGGCAGGCGGAGCCCGGTGGGCGCACCGCAGGGGAGCGAGGCGAGCATGAACTGGGTCGACCGAGGGCTGTGCTGGACGCAGCCGGAGCGGATGTTCGCCGAAGGCGCCGCCCAGAACGAGGCCAAGGCCCTGTGCAACCCCTGTCCGGTACGGCTCGACTGCCTGGCACACGCCCTGGACCACCGCGAGCGATACGGTGTCTGGGGGGCGATGACGGAGCGGGAGCGCCAGAAGCTGCTGCGCCGCCGTCCGGCCGTGACCTCCTGGGCGGCAGTCTTCAAAGCGGCTGGTACGAAGCACGAGACGGAACCGTCAGCACCGAGCAGCGGCCTGCCTGCGGAGTGGCACACCTCACGTGAACCCGCCTGCGCGGCAAACACGTTCACCAAGTGAGTGAATGACCACATGCCGACCCGGGCGGTCCGGACATCGTCTAGCCAGGACAGGAAGCGCAGGACGACATCCCGCGCCAGGCCCGCCACTTCAATGGCGGCACGTGATGCCGGCCCAAGCGGCACCCGAGCGGGAAGAAACTGATGCGCACGATGGACGACGGCATAGACGTCTGGCTCCCTTACCACCCGAACCGGATCACGGGCTTGCCCAGCGGGCTTTCCTGCGCCTACTGGAACGGATCGGGTCCGCTCCCCGGGGACCCCGCCGAGGTCCGCTTCCTCGTCGGCCCCCCGGCGCCCGGCGCCGAACGCGTCCTGGGTCCCCTGCTGCCGCGGATGCGCAACCTCGAAGTGCTCCAGCTGCTCAGCTCCGGCTATGACCACATGGTGCCGCTGCTTGACCGGATGCCCCCCGGGATCCGGCTGGCCACCGGGCGCGCGGTGCACCGAGAGGCCACTGCCGAGCTGGCGGTCACTCTGCTGCTGGCGCTGTGCCGGGGGCTCGACCGGTTCGTGGCCCAGCAGGCCACGGGAAGGTGGCAGCCCGAGTTCCACTCCACGCTGGTCGGCAAGCGCGTCCTGGTCATCGGCCATGGAGCCGTGGGTTCGGCCGTCGCTGCCCGGCTCGATGCGTTCCGGTGCGAGGTGGTACCCGTGGCCCGCACGGCACGCACCACGCCGGTCGGCCCGGTGCACGGTGCGGCGGAACTTCCCGACCTGCTGCCCACGGCGGACGCGGTGGTGCTCTGCGCACCGCTGACCGACCGGACGCGTGGAATGTTCGACGCGGCCGCACTGGCGAAGCTGAAAGACGGGGCCCTGCTGGTGAATATCGCCCGCGGTGAACTCCTGGACACCCACGCGGTGGTGCGGGAAGTGCGCGCGGGCCGGCTCCGGGTCGCGCTCGACGTCACCGATCCGGAACCGCTGCCACCCGGCCATCCCCTCTGGAACCTGCCCGGCGCGCTGATCACCCCGCACGTGGCGGCGTTCACCGACGCGTTTTCCACGATGACCGTGGACTTCCTGCGGCGCCAACTGCACCGCTACGAGCGGGGCGAGGAACTGCACAACGTCATGCTGACGACGACCGGAGCCGGAACCCGTGAGGTGGCTGCCTGAGATGACGACCTCCATGCGCGGCGGCCACTGCCGGCCCGACGACTATCTGAAGGTGCACGGACCCGACACCGGCCTCGCGCGGCTTTTCGCGTTCTTCGAGTCGGACGGCTACTCCGACCCATCCGCGGCCTGGCAGGCCTTCACCAGTACCTGGAACTGGGCCGCGCCGCTCACCAGGGTCGAACCCGCCGCGGACTTCGGGCACAGGCCGGTGGTCCGGAAGGCCACGGGCGGCTTCACGCTGTCCGGAGTGTGGCACGTGCCGTCGTGCGAGGGCACCGCGGCGTGGCTGGCCCTGCCGCTCGGCGGCGGCGAACGGCAACACGAGCGCGACACCGTGGCGCACAGCGGCCCCGACCTGTTCGTGGTGCCTTCCGAGGCGCTCCGCAGCGCGGTGCGCGGCTTCGACGACGGTGTGGCCGGGCCCCCGTTCCGGCTGGAAGACGTGCATGTGCCGGCGGGGTTCGTCACGCACTCAGCGGGTACGCCTCTCCGGCCCGAGGACGCGGCCTTCCTCTGGACGGCGGTCGCCGCCCTGGCGCTGGGAGCGGCCCGCCGCATGACCGACGTACTGGCAGGCTCGGCTCCGAACACGGCGGGCCCCGCCGCCACTTGGCCGATGCCACCCGCCGCCGCGGCCGCCGAGCTGGCCGCCGTGCTGCACGACGAGCGGCTCAGCCTGGCGGCGGTCGTGCACGACGCCCCCTCCGTACGGCAGGGCGTCCCGTCTTCCGTCCAGGAGCGGCTCGCCCCGCTGGTCCGGCAGGCGGGCCACGCGGTTCACCAGGTGGTCGCGTCGGTGTACGAACATGCCCTGGCGTCGGGCGGGACCGGTCCTCGGCGCACCCTGGTGCCACTGATCGAGGACAGTGCACCGATACTGCATCAGGCGCGGTACGTGACGGAACTCCTGCCGCCCGACGACAGGATGCCCCCCAGGAAGGCTGAACAAGGTGACTACCGTCGCATATCAGGGTGAACCCGGATCCAACTCGGCGACCGCCGCGCGCGCCTTGTACCCCGAGGGCGGCGAACTGCCGTGCACCGGCTTCGAGCAGGCTCTCGACGCCGTGACGCTCGGAGCCGCCGACGTCGCCGTGATTCCGGTGGACAACTCCGCGGCCGGCCGCGTCGCGGACGTGCACCATCTGCTGCCGGAGTCGGGTCTGTTCATCGTCGCCGAGTACTTCCTCGCCATCCGCTTCGACCTGATGGGGGTGCCGGGCGCGACGCTGAATCAGGTCCAGTGCGTACGCAGCCACGTGCACGCTCTGGGGCAGTGCCGCAAACTGCTGCGGGAGGGCGGCTGGCGCACCCTCGTCAGCGACGACACGGCCGGAGCGGCGCGCGAGGTGGCCGAGCTGGGCGACCCGCGACACGCGGCGCTCGCCCCGCCCGCCGCGGCCGGGCTCTACGGCCTCGACGTTCTGCGTTCGGGAGTCGAGGACGACCCGGACAACACCACGCGGTTCGTCGTCCTGTCCCGGGACGCTGCCTGGGCCGCGTTCTGCGAAGAGCCGACGATGACGAGCCTGTTCTTCTGCGTGCGCAACATCCCTAGCGCGCTGTACAAGGCGCTCGGAGGCTTCGCGAGCAGCGGGGTGAACCTCACCAAGATCGAGAGCTACCAGATGGGCGCGGGGCTCGGCGCCAGCCGCTTCTACGCCGAGATCGAGGGACACCCCGACGAGGAACGCGTCGCCCTCGCCCTGCACGAGCTGCGCTTCTTCTCCTCCGAGGTACGCGTTCTCGGTGTGTACCCCGCGCATCCGCATCGGCTGAAGAACTGACCGCGTACCCCGCAGCGCTGCCGGAAGAGGCAGGGCTCTTCCGGCACCGCACGGCCCGCCGACTGCGACCGTCCTGGCCGGTCCGCAGAGGGGGCGGGCCCCCGCCGCCGTCGCCGGGGCGGCGGAAAGCCCTTTCACCGGTACAACGCAGCCGTCCGACCCGGGGTTCACATGCTGCCCCTGTGTTCACATGTACAGCAGCCCTGACCGACGAGAAACATGCGGCCTGACGGAAAGCCGTTCCCGGCCGCGCTCTAAGGTGTGACCATGACCCAGCACCGCAAGGGCCTCGTCCTCGACTTCGGTGGTGTGCTGACCACACCTCTGCTGCCCGCCGCGCTCGACTTCGAAAGACGCGCCGGACTGGCCGAAGGGACCCTGCTCACCCGCCTCTACCTGGACCCCGAGGGGATCCGGTGCACCGAGGAACTGGAGCGCGGCACGCTCACCCAGACGCAGTGGAACGAAGCGGCCGGACGACTCCTCGGCATTCCGCCGGACAACCTGATGGGCCGCCTCTTCGCCGACCTGCGTCCCGAGCCGCGGGTGACCGCCGCGGCCGCCGCCGCTCGCCGCGCCGGCGTGAGGGTCGCCATCCTCTCGAACTCCGTCGGCTTGACTCCGTGGAACCTGTACGACGGATACGAAATGGACGAGCACTACGACGCGGTGGTGCTGTCCGAGCGCCACGGTACACGCAAACCCGAGCCGGAGATCTTCCAGCTCGTGCTCCAGGAACTCGGCCTGGCGGCCGAGGAGTGCGTGTTCGTCGACGACACCGAGCAGTATCTGCCGCCCGCGGCCGAGCTGGGGTTCGCCACCGTCCACGCGGTGGAGCCCGGCCGGACGGTAGCCGCCCTGGAGGCCCTGCTCGGCATCCCGCTGACCGGCAAGGACCCGGACCGGGTCACCCTTTGAGGAGGCACCTGTGCAACTAGGCCTGGCCCTACCGACCTTCGGCCCCGACGCCCGGCCGGAAGGCCTGCTCCACGTCTGCCGTACCGCCGAGGAGATGGGATACGACTCCCTGTGGACGGGCGACCGTGTCCTCGCCCCCCTCGTGCCGGGCGCGCCCTACCCGAGTGGCGGGGGCGTGATGCCGCGTGCCTACGAGAACCACATGGACCCGCTGGTGGCCCTGACGTTCGTGGCGTCCCACACGACCCGCGTCCGCCTGGGCACGAGCACGCTGAACGGCCTGTGGCAGCCGCCGATCATGCTGGCCCGGTCGCTGACCACCCTCGACGTGCTCAGCCGGGGACGGCTGGTCGTGGGCCTGGGCCTGGGCTGGATGCCCGACGAGTACACCGCGGTCGCCGTGCCCTGGGAGGGCCGCGGGCCGCGGCTCGACGAGACGCTGGACGTCCTGGAGGAGTACTGGGCCAACGACGTCTTCGCTCACGAAGGGCCGCTGTTCACCATCCCGGAGACCGTGGTGGGCCTCAAGCCGGCGCAGCGGCCGGGTCCCCCCGTCCTGCTCGCCGCGTTCTCGCCCGGTGGCCTGCGGCGCATCGGACGGCGCTTCGGCGGCTGGTTGCCGGTGGCGATGCCGCTCCCGTACCTCATGGGCATGTGGGACACCATCCTCAAGGAGGCGGTGGAGGCGGAACGGGACCCGTCCACCCTGCGTATGGCGCTGCGCGTCAACCCCCAGCTCACCGAATCGAGGACCGACCCCGGACAGATGCCCCGGAAGGGCACGCTCACCCAGTACATCGACTACGCGCGGGCCGCCGCCGAGGCCGGGGTGCACGAACTGTTCGTGGACTTCGGGCAGACGACCGCCACCCTCGCCGAACGCGTCGACCTGGCCGGCCGCTTCCTCGATGGAGTCCGCGCGGGCTGACGGCCCGGCCGGGACACACGCCACGTCGCCGAGCACGGAATGTGCGGATGCTGCCGTGTGTTGTCCGCAGCACACCCTGTCCGAATCGTGCGGTGGGGTGCGGTCTACGCGTCGGCGTCCGGGGCGCTCTCCGAGAGTCTCCCGAGCTGCGCGAGCCACAGGGAGTTCAGGTGCTGCCCCCAGTCGGGAGACGAGGCCTTGAGGGAGTTGACGCCGGGTCCGCGGACGACGTTCTCGATCACCACATGGGTGCCGCCCTCGACCGCGGTCAGCAGCCAGGCCTGGTACAGCTGCACACCGGCACCGACGCCCAACCAGCCGAGCCGGCGGGGCGGTACGTGCTCTCCCACGAAGATTTCGAACCGGTGCCCGTGAAACTCCGCCTCGAACGTCCGGGCAAGCGGCCCGGCCCGTAGCTCGGTCATGCCCGGAACCCATGCCGGCCATCGCGCTACATCGGTGAGCAAGGCGAAGGCCGTGGTGGGCGGAGCGTGCACGACGGCCTGTGCCTGGCAGAAGCTGTCAGCGTGGTCGGGTGAGAAACCGGACGGCCAGTGGATGTCCGGATGGCCGTCCGCGGCGTCGAGCATCCGGTTCCCCTCTCGCGTTGCCAGGTGGCGCCAGGTGCGGCCCCCGCGTCCACTGTGCGCGGGGGCCCGGGGTGCGACATACGTCAAATGACTGGGTTGAAGACGCGGTCGGGTCGAGTGTCGTCAGCCGCCGTCGTTCATTCCGAGGCTGGAGAGTGCGTCCCGTAGCGCGGCCCGCGAGGTGATGCCCAGTTTGGGGTAGATCTGGTAGAGGTGTGTGCCGATGGTGCGTAGGCCGCTTCGGCCAGGCGGCGGCTCTCGTCGGCGGGTGCGGGGCTGAGCCCGGCGGCACGGGTCATTGCCGTCACCGCGCCGAGCGCGTCGCCGCGCCGCAGCCGGCGGCGTGCGGCCTCCTCCAGCAGGGCGGCGACGGTCTCGTCGGGGCCCACGGCGGCCTCGCCCAGGTGCCAGGCGCGGCGTTCGGGCTGGTCGGTGAGGACGTCGGCGAGGGCCTGGTGGGCTCTTCTGCGATCCGAGGCGGTCGCCAGTTCCACCACCGCCGAGCCGATCAGCGGATGCCGGAAGGACAGGCGCCGGTTGTCCGCGGAGAGTCGGAGCCGGTGCGGGAGGCGGCCAGGAAACCGATCCGGCTGCCGACCAGGCGGCGGGCCACGAAGCCCAGGACGGCGTTGGTCGCCCGGTCCAGCCAGGGCAGGTCGTCGATGACGATCAGCAGCGGGGTGCGCACGGATGTCAGCCGCAGCAGCAGCAGGACCGCGGTGGAGGTCAGCAGGCGGTCCGGCGGCGGCCCGCCGCCGATGCCGACCGCGACCCGCAGCGCGTCACGGTGCACCTCGTCCAGGATGTCGAAATCCTCGAAGAGCGGCACGAGCAGCTGGTTGAGACCGGCGTAACTGATGTCCGCCTCGAACTGCACACCCGCCGCCCGCAGCACCCGCACACCGCCGCGCACGGCACCCCTGGCCACCGCGTCGAGCACCGCGGACTTCCCCACCCCCGCCTCACCCGACAGCAGCAGAGCCGCCCCCTGAACCTCCGAATTACCGAAGAAGGACTGGATGAACGCGAGATCCCCGTCCCGGCCGACCAGCCGTGTCTAGGCCGGGGAGACGGTCCGGTCCAGGTCACTCATCGGGCTGCCCTCCCACGGCCGATGACGGGAGCCCGTGCTCTGCGCCGACCTGGCCGTGCCCGGACCCGGATCCGTTTGGGCCCATGCAATCACCGCAGTCTAAGGGACGCCCAGATTTGGGCCTTTTCATGTCACTGTCCGGCTCCTCATCACCTATTGCGGTGTAGCCCGACGGTGAACCCGAAGGCAGCACACCCATGGGATACGCACAACACATCTCAGAACAACACCAGGGCCGACCCTGTCAAGATGCGGACCGGACATGTTGATGTGAACGGCTCGGCACGTGCGGTCCGTTGCACTCGTGTCAGGGATCGCCGCCCGGTGTGCCGCGGTGGCGTTCCGCGTGTGCAAGTGAGGTTGTGATCGAGATGAGTGCGGACGCACCCGGTGTGGTGAGTGTGAGTCTTCAGCCGCAGGACGTGGTGGCTCTGCGGCATTCCGTCACGGGGCCTGTCCTGGAGCCGGGCGTGGCGGGGTACGAGGCGGAGTGCGCCACGTTCAACCTGGTCTGTGGTTTCCGGCCGGCCGTGGTCGTCGGAGCGACCAGTGAGCTGGACGTCCGAACGGCCGTCCGGTTCGCCGTGCGGCACGGGCTGCCGGTCGCCGTGAAGTCCGCGGCCCATCAGGTGGTCTCGTCGGCACAGGGCGGGCTGCTGATCACGACGCAGCGGATGCGGCGCATCACCGTCGACGCGGAAGAGCGCACCGTGCGGGTGGAGGCGGGTGTGCGCTGGCGTGATGTGCTGCCGCGCGCGGCCGAGTTCGGCCTGGCCCCGCTCGTCGGGTCGGCCCCGGACGTCGGCGTCGTCGGGTACACGCTGGGCGGCGGGCAGAGCCCGCTGCTCGGTCGGACGCTGGGCTATGCCGCCGACCATGTGCGGTGGCTGGACGTGGTCACGGCGGACGGAGAGCTGCGGCGGGTGACGCCGCTGAGCGAACCGGACCTGTTCTGGGCGCTGCTGGGCTGCAAGGGCAACTTCGGTGTGGTGACCGAGATCGAGTTCGAGGTGTTCCCGGTCACGCGCTTCTACGGCGGCGGCATCTACTTCCCCGGTGAGCACCTGGCGCAGGTGCTGGAGGCCTGGCGTGCCTGGCTGCCGACGGTGGGGGAGGAGATGACTTCCTCCATAAGCATCCAGCGTCTGCCTGATCTGCCGGTGCTGCCCGAGCCGCTGCGCGGTGCCTTCGTCGTCCACCTGCGCATCGGCTACCTCGGTTCGGCGGCCGACGGCGCCGAACTCGTCGCCCCGCTGCGTGCGGCCGCGCCGGTGCTGATCGACCTGGTGGGGGAGAAGCCCTTCACCGCGATCGGGGAGATCCACATGGACCCGGTGGACCCGATGCCCTACTTCGACCGTAGCGTGTGCCTGGAGGAGTTCACCGAGAAGACGACGCAGGCGCTGGTGGAGCTGACGGGCCCGGAGTCGGGGTGCACCCTGGCGAGTGTGGAGATCCGGGCGCTCGGCGGCGCGTTCGACCGTGAACCGGCGGTCTCCAACGCGGTGTCGAGCCGCGGTCTTCCCTACCTCGTCTTCAGTGTCGTGCGCGGCGGCCCGGACCAGGCGGAGACACTGCGGGCCGAACTCGCGAAGGTCGTGGACGGGCTCGCGCCCTGGGCGGCGCAGCGGAACATGGTGAACTTCCTCTCGCCGGACGAGGCGACCGGCTTCGAGGGGGTCCGGGCCGTGTACGGGGCGGAGCGGTTCGACCGGCTTGCCGAGGTGAAGAAGCGTTACGACCCGGCCAACGTCTTCCGCTTCAACCACAACGTGACGCCCGTCTGATCCCGCACCCGGCAGACGCTGCCGCCCCGTCCCCGAACCGTCCGGTGAGAACCGGCGGCCGGTGACGGGGCGGCGACCCGGCGGGTGCGGGACTACCGGACGAGTTCCGCGTACTCCTCGAAGTCGATCCGGCGGTCGCCGTCGTTGTCGGCGATCTTGATGATGGCCGCGATGTTGTCGTCGCTCACCTTGGGGTTGACCTCAAGCGAGGCGGCCAGCTCCGAGGCGGTGACGAAGCCGTCGCCGTCGGTGTCGATCTCGTCGAAATCCCGCCGCTTCGATTCGATGTCGCTCATGACTTCCCTTGGTAGGTGGGGTACTGCGAACAAGCCGGAGGGTACGACCGGCGGACGACCACGTCACACCCTCCTTCATGGGCACAACGTAGGTGCCCTACAGCGTGGTTCATGGATCCGGTGAAGAAAGATCGGCCTGCGGCATGTGAACCAGAAGCCGCCCCGGAAACGTGTCCATGGTGCAGGTCTCCGCCGCCCATCGGCTGCGGCGGAGACCCGACGGCCGCCCTGTGGGGTGCGCTCATTCGGGCGGCCGTCACCCGGGCTCCCGTTTCGGCCCCGCCGTGGGGGCGAAGACCGAGCGGGAGCCCGGACA
Organism: Streptomyces sp. FXJ1.172; assembly: GCF_001636945.3. Lineage (NCBI taxonomy): Bacteria > Bacillati > Actinomycetota > Actinomycetes > Kitasatosporales > Streptomycetaceae > Streptomyces > Streptomyces sp. FXJ1.172. The sequence continues at coordinate 97,246 of NZ_CP119134.1, forward strand.
CCCCTCGTACCGAAGTCCCCGATGCACTTCCACGTGCTCGCCGAGTGACCGGAAGACACCGTGGGAGTCACACGTATTCAGGAGTGGCTGGCAAGCTGACCCCATGACTGCTTCTGGCACACACATGTCCCTGGCCGAGCGCGTCGAGGAACTCCTGGCGCCCGGCGGTCCGCTGCCCATCGTCGCCGCAGGTGCTCCCGTCCTGCGCCGCGCCGCCGAACCGTACGACGGCCAGCTCGACGACGCGCTGCTCGACCGGTTCGTGGCCGCGCTGCGCGAGACGATGCACGCGGCCCCGGGAGTGGGACTGGCCGCGCCCCAGGTCGGCGTTTCGCTGAGCATCGCGGTGGTGGAGGACCGCGCACGCGGGCCGAAGGAGGTCATGCAGGCGCGCGGACGCGTTCCACTGCCGTTCCGCGTGCTGGTCAATCCGGCCTACGCGCCCGAGGGCGACGCCCGGGCCGCCTTCTTCGAGGGCTGCCTGAGCGTGCCCGGCTGGCAGGCGGTGGTGGCCCGCCACGCCCAGGTACGGCTGCGGGGGCAGGACGAGCGCGGCCACACGATCGACGAGGTGTTCACCGGCTGGCCGGCGCGCATCATGCAGCACGAGACCGACCACCTCAACGGCACGCTCTATCTGGACACGGCCCTGTCGCGGTCGCTGTCCACCGACGAGGCCGTGGCCGAGCACTGGTCACAGCCCACCCCCGAGGCGGCCGCCCGGGCGCTGGGATTCGACCTGGCCTGAACACCCGCCGCCGACCGCACACATGCCTCGCATCTCACCGTCAAGTGACTGATGTGCGGCGTTGTCCGGCAGCGCAGGCTGAATGTCGGCCGGCACCTCCGGCGCACCCGTCGGTACCCCAGAGCCTTCCGACCGCCGGCGGTACGTCCGACATGGAGAAGAGGGAACTGGCGTGACAGCGGTCGAGCAGCAGCGTGTGCTGAAGAGCAGCAATCCGGTACTCTCCCGGCCACAGTTCCAGCGGCGCGGTGGACGGAAGACGGCGGCCAGGGACCCGCGGGCGGGGATCGCCGTGGCACGGGAGCGGATCAGGGCGGGCAAGGACGTCGAGCAGGCCTACGAGGACGGCCCGTTCGCGTGGCCGTTCGTCGTCGGTGACCTGATGACGATGGACGACGTCCTGCCCCGCGCGGCGGCGGGGCTCGGGGTGGCAGCCCTCGCGACCGTGTCGTCGTGGACGCTGCTGCCGCTCGCCGCGCCCGGTACGGCCGCGTCGTACGGCATCGCCGCCTGCGCCGGACTCCTCGCCGCGGCGCTCGTGGTGCTCCAGTGCCGCAAGAACCCGACGTCCGCGGCCCTGGCCCTGACGTTCGCCGCGTTGCAGGGCGTCTTCCTCGGCGCCCTGTCGACCGCGGTCTCCCGTCACCTTTCGCCGGGTGTCCTCGTCCAGACCGTGCTCGGCACGATGGCGGCCTTTGCCGGTGTCCTGCTCGCCCGCCGACTGCACTGGATGCGGGTGCACCGCCGCGTTTACGGCTCCGTCGGCGCCGCGCTGCTCGCAGCGTGCCTGCTCGCCCTCGTGGACTGGATCCTGTACCCCCTCATGGGAGCGGACGGCCTGGGCCTGCGCCCCGTCGGCCTCGGCGTCTTCATGGGCGTCCTGGGCGTCGTCCTCGGGGCGTCGTTCCTGTCACTGCACGTCAATCAGGTGGAGGACGCCATCCGGCACGGCGCGTCCCGTGACCAGTCCTGGGCGGCCGCGTTCGGGCTCACCCTGACCCTGACGTGGCTGTATGTGGAGACCGTACGGTCGTCATCGCTCTGCCCGGTCGAAGACCTCTACTGAGCGCACGGCGGGTCAGGCCATCTTGATCAGGGCCGTGGCCAGGAGCCCGACGGTGTAGGCGATGCCGTAGTAGCGAAGGATCGGCTGGCGCGGCGCGATCCTCAGCAGGGCCAGCGCGAACACGGCCGTCGCACCTACCACGAACGGGTCGAACACCGCTTTCTCGAAAGCCAGGTTGGCCGTGATGCCCGCGCCGATGAACAGGGCGTTCACGGTGATCAGGACGTTGTCCCACGGGCGCGGCGCACGGTCGGCCGGGAAGCGGAACTGGGTCAGCATGAGCATCGTGTTGAGCAGCGTGAACCCGGTGAGGAAGACGACGTCGGAGAACACGTCGTCGTTGAAGGCGACGACGCGGCAGATCTCCGGGAGGCTCTCGGCGCAGAACCGGCCGTGCAGATAGTTGGTGACCTCGTGGTCGCCGAGGCTCAGGGCGTACACGTACGCACCGGCCGCGAAGAGCACTCCGAGCGGGAGGAGGCCCCCGCGTCGCCGGCACCGCGAGTCGTTCACCACACGAGCGGCGACCAGGTAGTACAGCACGACGGTGCACAGGCCGAGCAGCATGTTGTTGATCTCGACCCAGCGCAGGAACCCGTTGGCCGCGACGAACGCTAGGGTGCTGTCGGCCTTCCTGTTGACGGAGATGAGCACGACGAGCAGGGAGTTCAGGGTGAGCAGCAGGTGCAGCCCGCCGTGCGCGAGACGACCACGGCCGACCCGCGGCCCGGTGTCCGGCACGTGTGCCAGGAAACGAGGAGCGATCACACCCGGCAGAACGGCCCGCACACCCACGGAGGTTCACCCGGCCTGCGCGGCGGCCGACGGGCACAGCCCCCGCATGAGCACCTCGAAGAGCCGCTCGGCCCTGGCCCGGTCCTCCTCCCGAGCGCCGACGTGCCACAAGGGGCCGAGCAGCAGAAGTACGTCGTCGGCCGTCGTTCCGGGGACGATGGTCCGGGCCGCCTCGTTGGCGCCCACCAGCGCCGTCATGGCCTCCATCAGCGGCCGGTACGGCTCCCGGCACGCTTCCGTCAGCGCGGCGGTGGCTGCCCGCATCGCGCCCGCCAGCTCCGGCGTGCTCCTGCCGAGCATCAGCAGGCGGTCCAGCCACGCGCGCAGCGCGAGCCGCGGACACAGGGTGTCCAGGAGGACGGGCACGGCGGTCACCATCTCGTCCACCTCCTGCCAGTACACCTCGAGGACCAGAGACTCCCTGGTGGGGAAATGGCGGTAGAGCGTCCCCTGGCCCACCCCCGCTCTGCGCGCGATGGACTTCAGCGAGCTGTCGCCGCCAGCGGCGAGCACCTCTGCCGCCGCCGCGAGGATGCGCAGCCGGTTCAAGCTTGCGTCCGACCTCATTGATGCTCCGGTCTCTCTCCGGTGGAAACGGGCCGGTGCTGGAAGCGCCCGTGAGACACGTATTCTTGGTTGAAACCTACACCGCCCCGGGCACCGGCAAGGGCGGCATGACATGGCGGAACGACGGACACCCACCCACCCGACCCACCGTGCACAGCAGAAGGCGATCGATTCCCACATGCCCCATCACTCAGTCGCTCCCCGTACCGTCCTGGAACGGCACACGTCGGCCGCGGAGCGGCTCACCTCGCTGACCGCCGCCCTTGCGGAGGACCTCGACCGGGGCGTCTGGACCCCGGCGCCGCTTGAGCGGGTGCTGGCTACTCGCCTTCTCGTGGCCTGTGCCGGCGACGGACAGTTCACCCCGGCCCGCGTACGCGAGACCGTGGTGGAGGGCAGCGTCGCCCTGACGTACGCCGGCGGCGGCCGGCTGGCCCGGCTCCTCGCCCAGGTGTGGGAGGTGACCACACACCCGACGCCGGACGCCGAACCCGCACTGCCCGCCGTCATGGCACTGCTGGAACACGTGGCGCGGCAGACACACGCGGACGGCGACGAGCCGGCGGCGCCACTTCCCGCAGGTCACGCAGTCAGATGACGGATGTGTCCGGTACCCCGCCCCGGCAGGCTGAGTCCCACGAAGTCCATGCCGGGTGCGGAGGGGGAGAACATGACGAGGTACGACAGGTGCGGCCGGCCGTGCTGTCACCCTTCACGAGCCGTACGGCCGTCGTCCAGGCGGCGGCCCAGGACTGACCGCGCGGACAGGCCCGTTCTCACGCTGGTACGCGGCTCCGAGACCTCCCGGGAGCCCGTCCCACTGGCCTCACTGACGCGCGAGCCCATGCCGGCCGGCGTCCAGGGCGCGCTCGTCACATCGGTGAACGGCATACTCATGGCCACCTGGATGCCGCTGGACGGACCGTCCCGAGTCCCGCAGGGCCGCGTACTGCTGTCCTGGACTCCCGCGGGTGCCGAGCGGATAGACGTCACCGCTCACCTGGGCCTCACGGGCACTCAGGTCCTGCTGGCGGTCTGGCCGGGGCTGCGCGGCGACTGGTCCGGTGTCGTCCGGCCCACCGTCGCCGAGGTGACGGAACTGCACGCCGCGCTCCGCCTCGCGACCGTGATCCTGGACCGGCTGGCCGACTGAACGGCCGGCCGGCCGGCATGAGGGGCTACGCCTCCTCGTCCACCCAGCTCATCAGCTTGCGCAGCTGCTTGCCGGTGGTTTCCAGCAGGTGCTCGGAGTCCTGCTGCTTGTACTCGTTGTACTGCTTCAGACCGCCGTGGTACTCGTCCATCCAGTTCTTGGCGAAGGAGCCGTCCTGGATCTCGGAGAGGATCTTCTTCATCTCGGCCTTGGTGGCGTCGGTGATGATGCGCGGGCCGGTGACGTAGTCGCCCCACTCGGCGGTCTCGGAGATGGACCAGCGCATCTTCTCCAGGCCGCCCTCGTACATGAGGTCCACGATCAGCTTCAGCTCGTGCAGGCACTCGAAGTAGGCGATCTCCGGCTGGTAGCCGGCCTCGGTCAGGGTCTCGAAGCCCGCCTTGACCAGCGCGGCCGTACCACCGCACAGGACGGCCTGCTCGCCGAACAGGTCGGTCTCGGTCTCCTCGGTGAACGTGGTCCTGATGACGCCAGCACGGGTGCCGCCGATGCCCTTGGCGTACGACAGGGCCAGCGCGAGGGCGCCCTTGGAGGGGTCCTGCTCGACGGCGACGAGACAGGGAACGCCGCGGCCCTCCTCGTACTGGCGGCGGACCAGGTGGCCCGGGCCCTTCGGGGCGACCATGCAGACGTCGACGCCGGCCGGGGGCTTGATGAACCCGTAGCGGATGTTCAGGCCGTGGCCGAAGAACAGGGCGTCGCCGTCCTTCAGGTTCGGGGCGATGTCCTTCTCGTAGACCTGGGCCTGGATCGGGTCCGGGACGAGGATCATGATGACGTCGGCCTCGGCGGCGGCCTCCGAGGGGGTCACCACGCGCAGGCCCTGCTCCTCGGCCTTCGCCTTGGACTTGGAGCCCTCGTGCAGACCGACGCGGACGTCGACACCGGAGTCACGCAGCGACAGCGCGTGGGCGTGGCCCTGGCTGCCGTAGCCGATGACCGCGACCTTGCGGCCCTGGATGACGGACAGGTCGGCATCGGTGTCGTAGAACAACTTGGCCATGGGGACTTCCTCTTGGTTCGAAACGAGCGGCAACGTTGTCACGTATTCACGTATGCCTTGACGTAACAGACACGTATCGGTGGACGGCACAGGTTCACGACAGAGCCGGGGTGTGGTCGGCGGCCGGCCGGTCCAGAGCAGCTGCGGCCGAGGCAGGTTCGAGTGGGTGACGGTGTGCCGTCGGTCCTGGGCCCACCGTGCGTGGGCCCCGGGGGGCTCGAACGCTTCGTGGACGACGAAACGCACGCGCATGATGTGTCGGACTCCCGTGGAGGTCAGAGTTGGTGAGGGTGGCGGGGACGCGGGATCCTCGGCAGCCGGGGTGTGTGGCCCGCCGGTGGCAGGAGGGCGCCGGTGCGGGGGGCGTCGGGCCTGTACCGGTGGACGTCACGGAGGAATCCGGTGAGGATCTCCAGCGTCCGCCCCGGCTCCTCGATCGTCGCCGCGTGTCCGCCCCTGACCGCGGCCAGGCGTGCGCCGGGTATACCCTCGGCGAGTTCCACCGAGTGCTCCGGGGCGACGAACCGGTCTCCCGTGGCCGCGACGACCAGGGTGGGCGCGGCGACGGTGGGGAGGTCGCCGCGGACGTCGATGCCGAGCGCGAAGGCGATTTGCTCGGCGGTGCCGGGAGCGGACGCCACAAGCCGGGCGGTCAGGTGCCGGGCCGCTTCCGGTGTGCGTGCGGCCAGGTACTCCTCGGAGAAGGACACCGAGGTCAAAAAGGCGCTCAGCTCGTCGTCGTGGCGGGCGCGCAACGACGCCCACGTCTCCAGACCGAGCCACAGCCGGGTGCGGGGCCGGGCAAAGCCGGCGAGGGTGAACAGGCCGCGGACCCGGGCGGGATGACGGGCGGCGACCTTGACGGCGACGGCCGCACCGAGCGAGGGCCCGGCGATCACGAAATCGCTCAGCCCGGCTGCCAGGGCCGTGGCCACGACTCGGTCGGCCACGCTGCTCGCCTCCAGCCTGCCGCCGGGCAGCGGGGTGCGCCCCGATCCCGGAAGGTCGGCGAGCAGAATCGTGTGCTCGGCCGCGAGGCTGTCCACCAGCGTCCGCCAGGTATCGGCCGCGGTGCCCCCGATGCCGTGCAGGAGCACCAGACCAGGTCCGCTGCCCCGGATGTCGTACGCGAGCATGCGCCACCTCCCGCTACGAGTACGAGAGGGGACGGGACGCGGGTTCACCTGCCCGGGACGCGAGCGGTCCGCTACGCGATCCCGTGTCGCACCGGGCCCGTGTGCCCTGCGGTCCAGGACGTGAGGATGCGCAGGGCGTCGTGCGAGGGGCTGCCGGGTTCGGCGGTCAGGACCATCAGGCGTTGTCCGCAGCCGTCGGGGTCGGCCCAGGTGTCGCAGTCGAGGGTGAGGTCGCCGACGAGGGGGTGGCGGTAGTGCTTGGTGCCGTGAGTCGCGCCGGTGACGCGGTGTTGGGCCCACCAGGTACGGAAGTCGGGGTCCTGGATGGTCAGTTCGCCGACGAGGACGGCGAGGGCGGCGTCGTCGGGGTCGGCCGCGGCCTCCATGCGCAGGGCTGCGACGGCATCGCGGGCGTCGTGCGCCCAGTCCCGGTGCATTCCCCGGATCGCGGCGTCGGTGAAGAGCAGACGCAGGTAGTTGCGCCGGTCGGCCGGGACGGCGGCGAAGTCGGTGTAGAGGGCCGCGGCGGCCGGGTTCCAGGCGAGGACGTCCAGGCGCTTGCCGAGGACCACCGCGGGGGAGTGCGGGAGCTGGTCGAGCAGGCGTCGCAGGGCGGGTCGTACCCGCTGGGCGGGCCGGCGCCGAGGAGGGCGTGCGTCGCTCCGGCCGGCCACCTCGTAGAGGTATCGCTGCTGGTCCTCGTCGAGGCGCAGGGCGCGGGCGAGTGTGGCGAGCACGGGGGCGGAGGCGCGGACCCTGCCCTGTTCGAGCCGGGTGTAGTAGTCGACGCTGATCGCGGCGAGCCGGGCGACCTCCTCACGGCGCAGTCCCGTGACCCGGCGGCCGGAGTCCCCCGCGGGCAGGCCGCACTGGAGTGGCGTGAGTTGTGCCCGACGTGCCTTGAGGAAGGCCCCCAGCGCGATGGAGTCGGAAGGGGAGGTCATGTCGTTCCTTGTCAGTCGAACACGAGGATGCCGCGGATGTTCTTGCCGTCCTGCAGGTCCTGGTAGCCCTCGTTCACCTGGTCCAGCGTGTACCTGGCGGTCACCAGCCCGTCCAGCCGGAGATAGCCGGACCGGTACAGCTCGAGCAGTCGGGGAATGTCCGTCTGCGGATTCATCGATCCGTAGATCGAGCCCTTGATCTCCACCTGGCGCTGGAGCAGCCAGTCGGACACCGAGTGGATCTCGAAGTTCGACTTCGCCAGGCCTGTGATCACGACGACGCCGGACTTCCCCACCGCCGTCTGCGCGGCCTGCACCACTTCCTGGTTCACCTCTCCGACGGTGACGAGCGCCTGGTCGGCCATCTCCCCGTTCGTGAGCGACCGTACGTGCTCGATGGCCGCCTCGGCCTCGGCGAAGGCGTCGGTGGCACCGAAGTGCACGGCGGCGTTCCGCTTCATGGGGACCGGGTCGACGATCACCACGTTGGCCGCACCGGCGTGTACGGCACCCTGCACCGCGTTGATGCCGATGCCGCCGATCCCGAAGATCACGACGGTGTCACCGGGGCGTACTCGGCCGGCTTCCGTCGCGGTGCCGAATCCGGTCGGTACACCGCAGCTGACGAGTACGGCTTTGTCGAAGGGAATGGTGTCGTCGATGCGCACGATCGAGCGTTCCGTGGTCACCAGCCGCTCGGAGAAGGCGCCGAGCTGACGGAAGGAACCGACGTTCTTGCCGTGCAGGTGGAAGCGGTACGTACCGTCCGCCAACGGGCCGTCGGGCCGGTCCCCGTAGACGCAGAGGTTCTGCCGGCCGGTCGAGCAGTAGCGGCAGAGCCCGCAGCTCGGCACGAAGGTGCACACGACCCGGTCACCCGGCTTCACCTTGGTGACACCCCGGCCGACTTCCTCCACGACACCCGTGGCCTCGTGACCGAGCACGATGGGCAGTGCGACCGGGTAGGCCCCGGTGAGCATGTGCAACTCCGAGTGACACAGTCCGGCCGCCTCGACCTTGATCAGCACCTCGCTCTGGCGGGGGCCGTCGAGGTCGAGTTCGACCACCTCCAACGGCTTGCCCACCTCGAAGAGGACAGCGGCCTTCGTCTTCATACGTACCTCACTGAGCGTTGACGGTTTGCGGGGTGCCCGATGCCCCGGTCGCCGTGCCGGCGGCGTACCAGATACACGAGGAGCGCGGCGTGAAAAGTTCGCTGTGTGCCGATTCGCGTGTTCCGTGCTGCCTCCCGGAACTGGCCGGGCGCGTCAGCGGACGGTGGTGCGGGCGGCTCGCTCGATGACGTCGGCGACGAGGCGGGGGTGGGAGACGGCGACGGAGTGGGAGGCGGCGACCTCGGTGGTGTGGGCGTGGGCGCGCTTGGCCATGTAGCGCTGGACGGCTGCGGGGATGTTGAGGTCGCGGGTGGTGACGATGTCCCAGCTGGGGGTGGTCTTCCAGGCGGCGCTGGTGGCCTTCTCCTCGAGGGCGGCCTGGGCGATGGGGCGCTGTTCGGCTGCCATGAGGGCGGCCTGGGCGGCGGGGACGTCGGCGGCGAACTGGTGGTGGAACTTGTCCTGCTGGATGTACAGGTCGGTGGCGGTGGTGCCGTCGGGCTGCTTGTAGGTGACGGGGTCGAGGGTGGCGGGGAGGGTGGAGCCCGGGTACTTGTTGGTGAGTTCCAGGGCGCTCTCGCCGGGGGCGGGGAGGAAGGCGGCGACGTAGACGAGGGCCTTGACCTGGGGGTCGTTGGTGGCGGCCTCGCTGATGACGTTGCCGCCGTAGGAGTGGCCGACGACGATCTTGGGGCCCTTGATGTGGTCGAGGACGGTGCGCAGGGCGGCGGCGTCGGAGGCGGGGCCGCGCAGGGGGTTGGCGGCGGCGACCACGGGGTAGCCGTCGGCGCGCAGGTCGGCGATGACGCCGTTCCAGCTGGAGCCGTCGGCGAAGGCGCCGTGTTCCAGGACGATGGTCGGCTTGGCGTGTCTCCCCGCCTCGGTGGTGTTCGGCGCGCCGTTGGCGGTGCCGCTGAGGGCGAACGCGCCGAGGGCCAGACCCGCCGTGAGCGTCGAGACCACACCCGTCACCACTCGCTTGCGTCCACCCTTGATGCTCACCACGACGAACCTCTTTCAGGAAGTTTCAGGTATTTCGACAATGACGCGTCGGCTTCACCGACTTTCGTCACCGCTCTGACGGGTGACGAATCTTTCATGTAGTTCGTCACCTGTCAAGACGGTGACGAAATGAGGGGGGCGGGTTCCCGAACATGGGTGCGGCCGGGAAGGGTGGTGCCCTTCCCGGCCGCGTGTCCGGGGCGGACTCAGCGCGCCGTACGCGCCTCGTCGTCCTCCTTCGCCCAGGGGTCCCGCACGATGATGTCGGCCAGTGCCGCCGCGCAGCCGGAGAGCAGCGTCTCGCCCTTCTCCTGGCTCGCCACCCGGGCGTCGCCCGCCACGCCGGACGCGGTGATCCGGTCGAAGGACACGGCCATGTACACCGGGTCGCTGGACTCCGCGGGCAGCGTGATCCGTGGCCCGTGCGCCTCGCCCAGGTGCTCGGTACGGATCAGCTCGGGGTAGGCGGCCATCATCATGGACGTCTCCCCCTCGCAGGCGTGCATGAGGCCGTCCTGGGTCTCCAGGGTGTCCCGCACCACGTCCCGCCCGGCGCCGAAATAGCTGGCGAAGGCGATCGGTGTCGCCAGCTCCGCGGTCAGTTCGGTGGTGAGGGCGTTGAGGGCGGTCATGTTCCCGCCGTGCCCGTTGACGATCAGGATGCGGGAGAAACCCGCCCGGATCACGGAGCGGCAGATGTCCCGCAGCAGGGCGTGCAGGGTGGGCAGACTGAGGGTGAGGGTGCCGCCGAAGGCCATGTGGTGCTCCGACAGGCCCGTCGGCACCGACGGCGTCACCACCACACCGGTGTGCTCCGAGGCCAGCACCGCCGCCCGCCGGCACACCTCCGCGGCCAGGAAGTCGTCCACGCCGGTGGGCAGATGAGGGCCGTGCTGCTCGGTGGCCCCCACGGGCAGCAGCACCACCGCGTCTCCTGCCGCGAGGTCACGCAGTTGTGTGGCGGTCAGACGGTTCCACTGGACTTCGCTCATCTGGGACTCCTCCCGGTTCAGAGGTGGTCGGCGTCGACGACGGCCTGGGCGAAGGTGCTGGGGGCTTCCTGGGGCAGGTTGTGGCCGATGTTCGCGATGGTGCGGTGCTGGTAGGGGCCGGTGAAGTGGCTGCGGTAGGCGGCGCCGTCGCCAGGCGGGGTGAAGGGGTCGAGGGCGGGGTCGAGGGTGATGGTCGGAACGTGGATGGAGGGCTGGGCCGCGAGCTGCTTCTCGTAGCGGTCGTAGCGGCGGTCGCCCTCGATCAGGCCGATGCGCCAGCGGTAGTTGTAGAGCACGATGGCGGCGTAGTCGGGGTTGCGGAAGGCCTGGGCGGTGCGCTGGAAGGTGGCGTCGTCGAAGTTCCAGTTGGGGGAGACGAGGGTCCACACGTAGCGGCACAGGGCGATGCGCTCGTCGACGTTCTCCATGGTCTGCTTGCCGCGGTCGGTGGCGAAGTACCACTGGTACCACCAGTTGTGCTCGACGGCCGGGGCGGCGGGCGTCAGCTGCGCCTTGCGGTTGGTGATGACGTAGCCGGAGGTGGAGACCAGGGACTTGACCCGTTCGGGCCACAGGGCGGCGATGATGTCGGCGGTGCGCGAGCCCCAGTCGAAGCCGGCGAGCACGGCCTTGTCGATCTTGAGGGCGTCCATCAGCGCGATGATGTCGAGGGCGATCGTGGACTGCTCGGCGTTGCGCGGGGTGTGCCGGGACAGGAAGCGGGTGCTGCCGTGACCGCGCAGGTAGGGAACGATGACGCGGTAGCCCAGGTCGGCCAGGAGCGGGGCGACGTCGACGTAGCTGTGGATGTCGTACGGCCAGCCGTGCAGGAGGAGGACCACCGGGCCGTGCGCGGGTCCGGCCTCGGCGTAACCGATGTCGAGGACACCCGCCTTGACCTGCTTGAGCGTGGGGAAGCTGGTGTGGGTGCCGGGGGTGATGGTGGGCACGGTGGGAGCGGCCGTGCCGTTCGCCTGGGGGGAGGCGGTCGCGCCGGCCGCGGCGGTCGCGCCGGCCGCGGCGGTCGCGCCGGCCTGCAGGCCGGACAGCGAGACCGCGGCCGCGCCGGTGCCCAGGCCGACGGCCTTGCTGAAGGTACGCCTGTTGATCATCTGAAACCCTCCGTCGTGCGTTGTCCGGTGACTGGCCCGCGCCCGGGAAACCTCCCGCTCCCATCCCCGGTACGGGATCACCGCGGCTGTGTGGCGCGACGACCCTCGCACACGGCTAGTCACCTGCCAAACAGGTGACGCAAAGGCGTTTCTGAGGCTGCCCCTCCCGTGGCTCGGGCCGGCGGTACACAACTTTCGTCCGCGGCGGAACCGAACACATCCGTCACATGACGGTGTGATGCGGCCGGTGACTCGGGCGTACGGCCCACTCCACATGCGGATCGTTCCGGACCCCGCGACTTCGACGCTTACGTCATTCGACTGAGCCGGTGCCGTCCGAGTTCCGGATTCAGAGGTCATGACCCTCCAACTGGCGCGAGGTCCGCGATCCGGCGTTCCTGCGAGGCCAGCGGCCCTCGTGCAGGACCGCGAAGAAGATAACGGGGGAGTCGTGCTTCCGCGGCGAAGAGAGCGGACATACGTGGCTGCGGATTCCGTGAGCGGAGGTTTTACATGGGTGACCACGCCGTGATGGGACGACAGCGGGCCGCCGTAGCGCTTGCTTTCGGCGGCCCGCTGCGGGGTGTTCTCGGCTGCGCCCCGTGAGTCGGCTCAGTGAGCGCTTCCCGCGATCGCCGGGGGCAGCTCCACCTCGACTCCGGGGTCGCCCGCGTCGGCCGTGTAGTCCTCCGGCTTGGTCTCGTCCAGGCCCTCGGGGGCCTTCAGGGCCTTCAGGACGAGGGTGAGGACCACCGTGACGGCGACGTTGAGGACGAACGCGGTGAAGCCGATGTAGCCGATCTCACCGATGCCCGGGATCTCCTTCGACGAGCCTCCGAAGTGCTTCTGGGTCGGGGAGGCGACGCCGTACGCGGCGACCGTGCCGTAGATCATGCCGACCGCCCAGCCGGTGAGCAGCGCCCAGCGGTGGAACCAGCGGGTGAACAGGCCGCCGACCAGGGCCGGGAAGGTCTGCAGGATCCAGATGCCGCCGAGGAGCTGGAAGTTGATGGCGACCGTCTTGTCCATGGTGAGGACGAAGACCAGGGCGCCGACCTTCACCAGCAGCGAGACGATCTTGGAGACCTGGGCCTCCTGCTTCGGCGTGGCGTCCGGCTTGATGAAGTCCTTGTAGATGTTGCGGGTGAAGAGGTTCGCCGCCGCGATCGACATGATGGCCGCCGGGACCAGCGCGCCGATGCCGATGGCCGCGAAGGCCACGCCCGCGAACCAGTCCGGGAACATGTCCTCGAACAGCTGCGGGATCGCCAACTGGCCGTTCTTGACCTTGACTCCGGCCGCGATCGCCATGAAGCCCAGCAGCGCCAGCAGGCCGAGCATGATGGAGTACAGCGGCAGGATCGTGGTGTTGCGGCGGATCACCTCACGGCTCTTGGAGGACAGGGTCGCGGTGATCGCGTGCGGGTACATGAACAACGCCAGCGCCGAACCCAGTCCTAGGGTGGCGTAGGTCCACTGGCCGGCCTCCGGCGGGACCAGGGCGCCTCGCGGCTTGCCCGTCGCCGGGTTGACGTGGCTGAACGCCTGGCTCGCCTTGGCGAAGATGTCGTCGAAGCCGCCCAGCTTGATCGGGATGTAGATGATCGCCACCACGATGACGATGTAGATCAAAGCGTCCTTGACGAACGCGATCAGGGCGGGGGCGCGCAGGCCGGACGAGTAGGTGTACGCCGCGAGCACACCGAAGGCGATGAGCAGGGGCAGGTCCTTCACGAACCAGTTGGTGTTCTCCCCGCCGCCGACGCCCATCACGTCCAGCACGGCCTGGATGCCCACGAGTTGGAGCGCGATGTACGGCATCGTCGCGAGGATGCCGGTCAGCGCCACGGCCAGCGACAGGCCCTTGGAGCCGAACCGGCCCCGGACGAAGTCCGAGGTCGTCACGTAGCCGTGCTTGTGGGACACCGACCACAAGCGGGGCAAGAAGGTGAAGATCAGCGGGTACACGAGGATCGTGTACGGCACCGCGAAGAAGCCGGACGCGCCCGCCGCGTAGATCGCCGCGGGGACGGCGACGAAGGTGTACGCCGTGTACAGGTCCCCGCCGAGCAGGAACCAGGTGATCCAGGTGCCGAACGACCGTCCGCCCAGGCCCCATTCGTCCAGCGAGTGCTCGTTCTCGGCCTTGCGCCAGCGTGCGGCGAGGAAGCCCATGACCGTGACGGCCAGGAAGAAGAAGATGAAGACGCCGAGCGCGACGCCGTTGACCCCGTTCTTCACTTCGCCTCACCACCCTTCTGCGCGGCGCGGGCGCGCTGGTCGCGCTGCCACAGCTGGTACGCCGTCGCGGTGAGCGCGGTGGAGATGACCACCCACAGAATCTGGTACCAGTAGAAGAAGGGGATACCGATGAGGGTCGGGTCCGCAGCGGAGTAGGAGCCGACCCAGAGAATCGCGACGTACGGGGCGGCAAGACACAGACCTACGGCGACTCGCAGCGGAGTCACCACCGTACTCCTGCTCTTCGGAGCGGTGGACATCGATGAGTACCTTTCGCTGGATTTTCATGCATATGTCAAGTATCTGGTCGGACGCTTGACATATATGAGAGTGCGGCGGGGGCGAGGTCGTGCGGGCGCACCCGTGCGGTGTCCACACGCCCGGGGAATCGAATCACCGGGCATGCAATCACTGACACCTGGTGAACGCTTCGACCGGCCCGGAAGTTCACACCCAGGGCGGCACAATGCCGACATCGCCGCAGGCGACGGACGTTCGGCCGTCCGACAGGTGAACATGTGATCACACGTGGAGCTGAAACATGCATCTGACGTCGATCACATGTGACAAGGTGCACGTTGGCGAGACGGCCGTCGGCCTTTCGTGGGCTGCACGGCTGGTGTTCTCGCCGGTCGGCCCGCCCGTGTCGTGGCGACCGGAGCGGACCAATTCACCCGCCTCACTCTGGAGAGAGCATGCAAGGTCCGAGACGCCGACGCGGCGGCGGAAGGGCGACCACCGTCGCCGTCGCCGTCGCCGTCGGTCTGACTCTGGCTTCCCCGTACGCTGTTGCGGCCGTCACGGGAGGGGAGGCGTCCGCGTCGGCGTCCACCCCCATCTACAAGGACACCAGTTACTCGTTCGAGGAGCGGGCGGCCGACCTCGTCTCCCGGATGACGCTGGAGCAGAAGGTCCGCCAGCTGATCACCAACGAGGCCCCCGCCATCCCCGGCCTCGGGGTACAGGGGTACACGTACTGGAGCGAGGCGCTGCACGGGATCCAGTCCCTGGGCAACTCCAAGAACGCCGGAAACGACAACTCGGGTCCGGTCAGGGCCACCGGGTTCCCCACCAACCTCGCCACCTCGATGGCCTGGGACCCCTCCCTGGAGTACCAGGAGGGCTCGGCGATCTCCGACGAGGCACGCGGCTTCCTGGACAAATCGCTGTTCGGCGTCGGCCGCAACAACCTCGGCAACTCCGCCGACAACTACGGTTCGCTGACCTACTTCGCCCCCACCGTCAACAACGACCGTGACCCCCTGTGGGGCCGCCACGACGAGTCCTACGGCGAGGACCCCTACCTCCAGACCCAGCTGGGCAGCCAGTTCGTCGACGGCTTCCAGGGCCAGAACCCCGACGGAACGTCGATCAACGGGTACCTGAAGGCCGCCGCCACGGCCAAGCACTACGCGCTCAACAACGTGGAGGACGCCCGCACCGCCATCAGCTCCGACGTCAACGACTCCGAGCTGCGCGACTACTACACCAAGCAGTTCGCCGGCCTGATCGGCCAGGCCCACGTCGCGGGCCTGATGACGTCGTACAACGCCATCAACGGCACACCCGCGGTGGCCAACACCTACACCGACAACACCCTCGCCAAGCGCACCTACGGCTTCTTTGGCCTCACCACCTCGGACTGCGGCGGCGTCGGCACCACCTACAAACTGCCCGACGACGGCCACAACTGGGCCCCCGCCCCCTGGTCCACCAACGGCTCCAAGACCGACCCGCAGTGGATCAACGGCACGACCGGTGACACCGTCGACGCCCGCGCCGGCGGCCAGGCCTTCGCCCTGCGCTCCGGCAACGACCTCAACTGCAGCGGCGAGGAGATGACCACCGCCAACGTGATGGAGGCCGTACGCGCGGGCCTGCTCAGCGAGGACGTCATCGACACCGCGCTGGTGCGGGTGTTCACCATCCGCATGAGGACCGGCGAGTTCGACCCGCCCGGCAGCGTGCCGTACACCTCCATCGACAAGTCGGTCATCCAGAGCGGCGCCCACGTGGACCTGGCCGCCAAGGCCGCCGACGCGTCCATGGTGCTGCTCAAGAACACCAACCTCGCCACGACCGGCAAGCCGCTGCTGCCCCTGAAGGCGTCCGCCGTGAACAAGGTGGTGGTCCTCGGCGACCTCGCCGACACCGCCAGCCTCGGCAGCTACGGCAACGGACCCGACAAGCAGGTCTCGATGCGCCAGGGCATCACCGACGCCCTGCAGGCGGCCAACCCGAACGCCACCGTGACGTACGACGCGGCCGGCACCAGCACCACCAACACCTCCGCCGTCACCCTCAGCTCCGCGACCCAGGCCGCCGTCAAGGCCGCCGACCTGGTGGTCGTGGTGGCCGGCACCGACCAGAACACCGCCGGCGAGGGCAAGGACCGCGGCAGCCTCGCCATGCCCGGCAACTACAACTCGCTGATCGACCAGGTCGCGGCCCTCGGCAACCCCAACGTGGTGCTGGACCTCCAGGCCGTGGGCGCCGTCGACATCTCCGCCCGCCAGTCCAAGGCCGCCTCCATCCTCTACAGCGCCTACAACGGCCAGAGCCAGGGCACCGCCCTCGCCGACGTGCTGTTCGGCAAGCAGAACCCGCAGGGGCACCTGACCTTCACCTGGTACAAGGACGACTCCCAGCTCGCCGCCAAGAACGACTACGGGCTCACCCCCGCCGAGTCCGGCGGCAAGGGGCAGACGTACCAGTACTTCACCGGCACCCCGTCCTACCCCTTCGGCTACGGCCTGAGCTACACCACGTTCTCCTACTCGGCCGCCCAGGCCGACAAGAGCAGCATCACCGCCGACGGCACCGTGAACGTCTCCTTCGACGTGACCAACACCGGCGACACGCCCGGCGCCACCGTCGCGCAGCTCTACGCCGCCAACACCTTCACCGTCAGCGGCGTGACCATGCCCCAGCAGCGCCTGGTCGGCTTCAAGAACACCGGCGTCCTCGCGCCGGGCGAGAAGCTGCACGTCACGCTGCCGGTCAAGGCGTCCGACCTGAGCGTGTGGAACCCCGCCACGTCCAGGCAGACCGTCTTCCCCGGCGCCTGGGCGCTCACGGTGGCCTCCGACTCCGCCACCGTGCAGAGCACCGCCACCGTGAACATCACCGGCACCCTCACCCCGAAGGTCACCACCGTCACCGTGCAGCCCGGCCGGCTGGTCTACCACGCCGGTGAGACGCTGGACCTGACGAAGAAGAACCCCTGGATCAAGGACGACACCGACCCGGCCAAGGAGCAGCGGGACACCTCGATCACGGCCGACGACATCGTGGAGGCGGTCAACAACGACCAGTCCTTCGTGAACCTGTCGAACGCGCAGGTGACGTACTCCAGCAGCAACCAGGCGGTGGCCACGGTCAGTTCCTCCGGCGTGGTCACCGCGGGCGCGGACGGCGTGGCGACCATCAAGGTGACCGTAGGCGGCGTCACCGGCTCCATGGTGATGGTGGTCAAGGACTCCCTCGCTGTCCACACCCCGCAGCTCGTGCAGCCGGGCCAGACGGCCACCGTCACCACCACCCTGACCAACGGCACCGGCTCCGCGCTGAGCGGGGTGAACGTCGCCCTGCCCGCGCCGACCGGCTGGACCGTCAAGGCCACCACGGCGACCTCGTTCGACACCGTCGCGGCCGGAGCGTCGGCCACCACCACCTGGCTGGTCACCCCGCCGTCCGGGGTGGCCTCGGGCAACTACCCGCTGAGTGCCACCGCCACCTACAGCGGCGGCTCGTACACCGCCGACGGAACCCTCCTCGTGCCGTTCGCCTCGCAGAAGGCGGCCTACACCAACGTCGGCGTCACGGACGACTCGAACCCCACGCCGGGCAAGTACGACGGTGGCGGGTTCAGCTTCTCCGCCCAGGCCCTGGCCGCGGCGGGGTTCGCCCCCGGCCAGCCGGTCACGCACGACGGCCTGACCTACCAGTGGCCGGACGCCGCCGCGGGCACACCCGACGCCATCGACACCAAGGGACAAGCGGTCCTGATCTCCGGGACGGGCAGCGAGCTGGGCATCCTCGGCAGCGGCACCAGCGGCCCCCTCCAGGGCATCGGCACCATCGTCTACACCGACGGCAGCACCCAGCAGTACGGCCTGAGCTTCTCCGACTGGTGGGACAACGACAACGTCGCCCAGGGCAGCGACCGGCTGGGCACCTACGCGTACATCAACTCCCACGACGGCAAGGTGAACCAGAAGGTCAGCCTCTTCGCGGCCAAGGTGCCGCTCGCCGCGGGCAAGACAGTCCAGGCTGTCATCCTGCCCAGGTCGGACAAAGGGTCCGGCACACCGCAGGGCCACGTCTTCGCCATGACCATCGGCGGCACCCCGCACACCCCGGCACCCCAGCCAAGCGGCCCGAGCGGCCACATCACCGGCCAGGGCGGCAAGTGCGTCGGCCTGGCGGCCGGCCCGGCCGCGGGCGTCCAGGCGGTCCTCGCCACCTGCGGCAACGACGCCTCCCAGCAGTGGACCATGGGCGCCGACAAGACCGTGTGGAACCAGGGCAAGTGCCTGGCCACCGCGAACGGCGGCACCACCAACGGCACGGACGTCGTCCTCGACTACTGCGACGGTTCCAAGGGTCAGCAGTGGACGGTGGATTCCGCCAACGGTTACCTGGTCAACGCGGCGTCCGGCCTGTGTCTGGAGAACCAGAACGGCAGTACGGCGGACGGGAATCCGTTGATCGTCTGGGCGTGCAACTCGGGTGACGTCGGTCAGAAGTGGGCGGTGCCGTCGGACGTGTCGGGTCCGTCGGGTCGTGTCGCGGGTTACAACGGCAAGTGTGCCGAGGTGGCGGGTGGTGCGACGGCGGACGGTACGGCGGTCCAGCTGAACGACTGTGGTTCCGGTTCGCAGCAGGTGTGGACGGTGGGGTCAGACGGGACGCTGCGGGCGTTGGGCAAGTGCATGACGGTGGCCGGTGGTGCGACGGCCAACGGTACGCAGGTGCAGTTGTCGGCGTGTTCGGGTGCGGCGTCGCAGAAGTGGTCGGTGCAGTCGAACGGTGAGCTGATCGGGACGCAGTCGGGCAGCTGCCTGGATGCGACCGGTCCGAGTTCGGCGAATGGCACGAGGCTCCAGATCTGGTCGTGTGCGGTGTCGGACAACCAGTTGTGGAGTGTGCCGTCGTCGCGTCCGGCGGGTGTGATCAGCGGGTACGGCGGTAAGTGCGCGGAGGTGGCGGGGTCGTTGTCGGCGAACGGTACGGCGATCCAGCTGAACGTGTGCGGGACGGGCAGTGGTCAGTCCTGGACGGTGGCCGCCGACGGGACGCTGCGGGCGCTGGGCAAGTGCATGACGGTGGCCGGTGGTGCGACGGCTGACGGTACGCAGGTGCAGTTGTCGACGTGCACGGGTGCGACGTCGCAGAAGTGGACGTCCGACTCGAAGGGGCAGCTGGTCGGCTCCCAGTCGGGCAAGTGCCTGGACGCCACCGGCCCCAGCTCCGCCAACGGCACCAAGCTCCAGATCTGGACCTGCGCGGCCACCGCCAACCAGCTCTGGAAACTCCCCACCTGATCGACCTGACTCGACCGGACCCGGTCGGGTATGTCACCTTTCATCGAAGGAAGTAGCACACAGGTGTTCTCCAGACTCGGACGCGCCCGACGCACCGGCCCCCGCCGGTCCGCGACGGGCGCGTCAGTCCTCGCCCTGGCCCTGCTGGCCCTCACCACGCTGGGCTCCGCCACGGCGAGCTTCGCCGCCACCGCCGACACCCCGGTCGTGGTCAGCGGCGGCACCGTCCTGCCCGGCCGGGTCGCCGGCAAGACGGGCGCCCTCGGCGTCACCTTCGGTTTCTCCGACGTCACGATGGCGGGCGGCCCCTACGACCAGCCGGTCAACAAGAACTACAACCAACCCATGTACCAGCCCAAGGCCGGCGACCCGGCCTCGTTCTGGGACAACTACGTCGAGGAACTGGTCACCGCCGGCGTCGACTTCGTCGCCGTCGACCTGCGCGGCTTCAGCCCCGACAACGCCGTCCCGGACGGCGCCGGCGACCCCCGCGCCCTGACGCCGCTGATCGACGCGATCAACCGGCGCGGCGTCGCCGACAAGCTCAAGATCGCCGCGCTGGACGACACGCCCGCGTCCCTCACCGACAAGAAGAACCGGGCCGTCCACCACACCGGCGGCTACGACCCGGCCTTCGACATCGGCGACGCCGACGGCACCGGCGAGGGCGGTTACAAGTACTTCTGGGACTACAACCAGCGCGAGTTCTTCTCCCGCGTCCCCTCCGACATGCTCTACAAGGTGGACGGCCGCCCGCTGATCTACGAGTGGTCGGTCAACGACTTCGCCTTCACCAACCAGGGCAACGGCAACCTTTCCAAGCTGCTTCAGTACGGCCACGCCCAGGCCCAGAAGGAGTTCGGGCTCGACCCGTACTACGTCGTCGACAGCAGCTGGCCCGACCGGGACCCGAGCGTGGTCTCGCAGATCGACGGCATCAACAACTGGTTCACCCTGCCGACGGGCTGGTCCAACGCGACGTACCAACCCGTCATCGACAACGGGCAGTTGAAGTTCGGCGACGGCTGGGCCTACCAGACCTCGAACGGCGCCGGCGACTACCGGAACACCTACCAGACCACGTCCCAGGCGGGTGCCTCGGTCACCTACTCGTTCATCGGTACCGGCGTGCAGTACCTGGCCCGCACCGCCTCCGACCAGGGCAGTGTCGACGTCTCGATCGACGGGCAGGCTCCCGTCACCGTGCAGTTGTCCACCAGCAGCGCGCTGAAGACCCAGCAGGTCGTCTTCGAGAAGAAGGACCTGACCGAAGGCACCCACACCATCACCGTGACGAACAAGGCCGCCTCCCCGGTCACCGTCGACGGCTTCCGGGTGCTCACCAGCCGCCCCGACTCGCTGAACGGTCGCACCTACGGGGTCGCCACCCCGGGGTTCCGTGTCGTC
Source organism: Streptomyces sp. FXJ1.172 (assembly GCF_001636945.3). Taxonomy (NCBI): domain Bacteria; kingdom Bacillati; phylum Actinomycetota; class Actinomycetes; order Kitasatosporales; family Streptomycetaceae; genus Streptomyces; species Streptomyces sp. FXJ1.172. The sequence goes on from NZ_CP119134.1 coordinate 118,094, forward strand.
AACACCACCACCAACATGGTGATGGACCCCGACCACGGCAACAGGCTCAACCAGACGCTGGACGCCACGGTCAACGGCGGCGCGGACATCACCCTGGTCGAGGGCTTCACCGACTGGGAGGAGAACGCGATGCTCGCGCGTACGGCCGACGGCACGTACGACGAGCGGCTGACCGACTACCCCAACCAGATGATCGACATCATGCGGCGGTACTCCACCGACCCGTTCCCCACGAACCTCAAGATCGAGGCGGAGACGGCGGACGCGTACAGCGGTGCCACTCCCGGCAACGACTGGGGTGTGTACCGCGGCGGTGACATCGACGTCCAGCCCACCGGCGACACCGGCGGCGGCTGGAACGTCGGCGACATCGCCGCGGGCGAGAGCCTGACCTGGAGCAGCGAGCCGCTGCAGGGCACGGTGAAGCTCTCCGCCCGGGTCGCGACGCCCAACGACGGCGCCCAGGTCCACTTCGTCGTGGACGGCGTCGCCGGCCCGACCGTCACCGTGCCGAACACCGGCGGCTGGCAGACGTACAGCACCGTCGACGCGGGCACGTTCCAGTTCGCGGCGGGCACCCACCACACGGTCCGCCTGGAGTTCCCGACGGGCTCCCTGAACGCCAACTACTGGACGGCGACCACCCTCAGCCCGCCGGCCACCCCGGCTCCACTGGGTCCGACGGGTCAGATCACCGGCCAGGGCGGCAAGTGCGTCGACCTGGCCGGCGGCAGCGCGGCGAACGGCACCCAGGTCGTGCTGAACACCTGCGGCACCTCCACGACCCAGCAGTGGACGGTCGCCCCCGACAAGACGCTGCGCGTGCTCGGCAAGTGCCTCACCACCCAGGACCAGGGCACCACCAACGGCACCCACGTGCAGATCGCCGCATGTGACGGTTCCAAGGGTCAGCAGTGGACGGTGGATTCCGCCAACGGTTACCTGGTCAACGCGGCGTCCGGCCTGTGTCTGGAGAACCAGAACGGCAGTACGGCGGACGGGAATCCGTTGATCGTCTGGGCGTGCAACTCGGGTGACGTCGGTCAGAAGTGGGCGGTGCCGTCGGACGTGTCGGGTCCGTCGGGTCGTGTCGCGGGTTACAACGGCAAGTGTGCCGAGGTGGCGGGTGGTGCGACGGCGGACGGTACGGCGGTCCAGCTGAACGACTGTGGTTCCGGTTCGCAGCAGGTGTGGACGGTGGGGTCGGACGGGACGCTGCGGGCGTTGGGCAAGTGCATGACGGTGGCCGGTGGTGCGACGGCCAACGGTACGCAGGTGCAGTTGTCGGCGTGTTCGGGTGCGGCGTCGCAGAAGTGGTCGGTGCAGTCGAACGGTGAGCTGATCGGGACGCAGTCGGGCAGCTGCCTGGATGCGACCGGTCCGAGTTCGGCGAATGGCACGAGGCTCCAGATCTGGTCGTGTGCGGTGTCGGACAACCAGTTGTGGAGTGTGCCGTCGTCGCGTCCGGCGGGTGTGATCAGCGGGTACGGCGGTAAGTGCGCGGAGGTGGCGGGGTCGTTGTCGGCGAACGGTACGGCGATCCAGCTGAACGTGTGCGGGACGGGCAGTGGTCAGTCCTGGACGGTGGCCGCCGACGGGACGCTGCGGGCGCTGGGCAAGTGCATGACGGTGGCCGGTGGTGCGACGGCTGACGGTACGCAGGTGCAGTTGTCGACGTGCACGGGTGCGACGTCGCAGAAGTGGACGTCCGACTCGAAGGGGCAGCTGGTCGGCTCCCAGTCGGGCAAGTGCCTGGACGCCACCGGCCCCAGCTCCGCCAACGGCACCAAGCTCCAGATCTGGACCTGCGCGGCCACCGCCAACCAGCTCTGGAAACTCCCCACCTGACCTGTACATCCACAGAATCCGGGCCTGGCGGAACACCTTCCGCCGGGCCCGGAGTCACTTGTGCGCGGATGACGGCGCCGGTGGCCTACTCCGCCTCACTGTCTCGCCGCATCGCGGACCTCAGGCCGGGGGCAACACCTGACGGCCCCGGTACGTTCCGCAGTGCCGGCAGGCGGCGTGGGGCGGGGTCGGCAGACCGCATGCCGAGTTGGCGCATTTCACCAGCAGCGGCGCGGTCGCCTTCCAGTGGGCTCGGCGGTGACGTGTCCGTGCGCGGGACTTCTTGTGCATCATGGGTGATCGTCCGATTTCGTGTGTCATCGCTCTGACCGGGAAAGGCACGGCGGAATCCGACGAGGCCGCGCACACGTTGCCGTCAGGTGTCCTGGTCGACAGGTGTCCTGGGCAGTGGCGAATGATCGGCGCAGACGGGCCGGTGAAGGTCAGAGCCGTTGGGCGGGTCAAAGTGAGCGCGCGTCCGCCATGCCGGAGCACTCAACCACTCGTACCCGAGGTGAGGCCTGGACCGGCGCCGATGGGCGGCTGGCTCAGGCTAGGCTCTGTCGACTTCGATCAGCACGCCGAGGACGCTAGCAACTGCCGGGCCACTGTGCAACGCGGTTGATCACGGCCTGCCACCGGTACGTGTCGGACCGCGGCCGGGAAATCGGAGTGAACGCGCCGGACGGCTGGACTCGTGGAGAGAGCAGAGCGTATTCCGAACCCTCTTCACGAAATCCTGTGATGACTCCACGTGTTCGTCCCCTGGGTGCCGGTACCGGCATCGTCTGCGTCGTCGTCGCCGCCCTCGCGACGGCCGGCTGCGTCACCTCCAAGGACCCGGCTGACCCGACTCCCGCGGGTTCGTGGACGCCCACGGGGAGAAGGACGGTGAACTCCCTGACCGGTGCCGAGGGGGTGGCCACCCGGGAGGACGGTACGCTCGTCACGCGCGGCCCGGGCAGCATTCCGCTCTCGGTACGGGCTCACGGGTACCAGCACGTCGGGGACCTCGACATCGCGGCGGGGTACGCCTTCGACGCCTACCAGGGGCCGCGGGAGAACTCCGCCAAGATGTTTCTCGTGACGACGCCCGAGGGGAAGCGCCTGGAGTACCGCCACGGACTCGACGCGGGCGAACTGTTCAACAACTCCTTCGCCGCGGTCTCTCCCGACCACCAGTGGCTGGTCTCGGGCGAGTTCGGGGTCCGCAAGCGCTTGCAGGTCTTCCCCGCGCCGCTGCTGAACAAGACCACTCCCTTGAACGGCGGCGCCCTCCCGCAGGCGGGGGAGATCACGCTCGACCGGCCGGTCAAGGACGTCCAGGGCTGCGACTTCTTCTCGGAACGGCGCCTCGTGTGTGACGCCGGCCAGGGCGAGGTCTTCGACGTCGACCTGGACCGCGCGCTGGACGGCAAGCAGGTCAGCGGGAAGGTGACCGACGTGCTGCGGCTCCCGAAGATCAGCAAGTGCTCAGGCGCCTATGAGGCCGAGGGCGTCGACTACGACGCGAGGACGCGGACGCTGCGCGCGTCGATGCTGTCCCCGAGCCTGTGCAAGGCGGCGACGGTGATCTTCTCCTACCACTGGGAGGAGGACCGGCCCGGCCGCCGATGAAACGGCCGGGCGGGAGAGCCACACCCGTGGCGCTAGGCCTTGACCACGCGATAACTCAGCATCGCCCAGGGAAGGCTGGTCCGGGCCAGCGTGCCGGTGGACCACGGGTAGGTGGCGGTGCAGTCGGCCTCGGAGTAGAGCACCAGGTACGCGGAGCCGGAGGCGATCTGGACCGAGAGGGCCGGCTGCGAAAGCGTGTGGCAGGTGCCGACGTCGTCGAGGTCGGCCTTGCTCACTGTGCCGGTTCCAGTGCTGCCGGAGTAGAGGTACGCGCCTTCCTGCAACGGAGGCCAGCCGGAGGCGTTCGCCGCCCCGGCACCCAGGCCGATCAGAGCCGCGGCCATGGTCACGCGGACGGCTGCACTGCGGAGCCTGATCTCGGGTGTGAACATGCACTCCATTTTGCATGTTCACCTATGCGTCTGGGAGGAGAAAAATGGCCACACACGTGTGCGTAAGGACTACTTGTCGGCGCCGAGTTCGATCGGGACGCCGACGAGGGAGCCGTACTCGGTCCAGGAGCCGTCGTAGTTCTTGACGTTGCGGACACCGAGCAGCTCGTGCAGCACGAACCAGGTCAGGGCCGAGCGCTCACCGATGCGGCAGTAGGCGATCGTGTCCTTGGCGAGGTCCACGCTCTCCTCGGCGTAGAGGGCCTTCAGGTCCTCGTCCGACTTGAACGTGCCGTCGTCGTTGGCGTTCTTGGACCACGGGATGTTCTTGGCGCTCGGGACGTGGCCCGGGCGCTGCGACTGCTCCTGCGGCAGGTGGGCCGGGGCGAGCAGCTTGCCGGAGAACTCGTCGGGCGAGCGCACGTCGACCAGGTTCTGCGAGCCGATCGCGGCGACGACGTCGTCACGGAAGGCACGGATCGAGGTGTCCTGGGCCTTGGCCTTGTAGTCCGTCTTGGCGCGCTCGGGGACCTCGTCGCCGGGGACCAGCTCGCGGGCGTCCAGCTCCCACTTCTTGCGGCCGCCGTCGAGGAGCTTGACGTTCTCGTGGCCGTACAGCTTGAAGTACCAGTAGGCGTAGGACGCGAACCAGTTGTTGTTGCCGCCGTAGAGGATCACCGTGTGGTTGTTGGCGATGCCCTTCTCCGACAGGAGCTTCTCGAAGCCGGCCTGGTCGATGAAGTCACGGCGCACCGGGTCCTGGAGGTCCTTGGTCCAGTCGATGCGGGTCGCGTTGCGGATGTGGTTCTTCTCGTAGGCGGACGTGTCCTCGTCCACCTCCACCAGGGCGATGGTGGTGTCGTCCAGGTGCTCCTGGACCCAGTCGGCGTCCACGAGGACGTCGCTGCGGCTCATGCTCTTTCTCCTCCGGGGCAGTCGCGGCGCGGCGTAGGGGCCTGCCGACGAGTTTCGGGCTCTCCCACTCGGGCGTTCACCCAGGTAACGCGCGGTCCCCACCCGCTGGTTCACCTTGCGGGCTTCCCGCCGCGGACAGCCGGCACAGACCGCTCGCCGCGACCGTGAGGCTCGACGTCGGCTACCACCTGCACGTCGTCGACCAGGAGTCCGGGCTCTCAGTGCCCCGGCACTCCGGGGCAGGTGCCCTCGAAGAGGCGTCCGGTGCTGAAGAACTCGACGGCCCTGCTGCCGCAGGGCGTCTGGAGCAGCGAGCCGTGTACGCCGTCCTCGACGGTGAGCAGTGCACCGCCGACGCGTCGCCGCATCTTGCGCGCCCAGGGGTAGGGGGTCGTGGTTTCGTAGCGGTGCCCCACGAACTGCACCGTGCTGGTGCCCCGCCGCAGGTGCCACGGCTGTGCGGGCAGGGGCCAGCCCGCACACCAGGACTCGTACCCGGCCAGTGAGTTGAACAGGGGGGAGGACGCGACGCGCCGCTGTTCCTGACGCCACAGGGTGTGCTCGTCGGGATCCGCCCCCTGGTCGTTGCAGAGCACCGAGATCTGCGGCAGCAGACCGCTGTCGACGGAGTCCACGAGGCCCGTGTGCCGCGAGGCCCGCTCTCCCCCTTCCTCGTCGCCCAGCAGCGGCGGGACGCCGCCGTGGCGCAGTGCCACGACGCTGGTCGCCATGTCCGGCCAGCGCCCGCGCGGGTACCCCATGATCGTCCGCAGCGCGCCGACGCCGAACGTCACCGAGCGGCCGTCGGGCAGGGTGAGGGTGCGCGGGTGGCGGTCCAGTTGCCGGGCGAGCCCGAGCACGGTGCCGGTTACCGCGGGCGCGGTCCTGCCCAGGTGGTACCGGCGGTTCCGGGTGGCGACCCAGCGGGCGAAGCGCGCGAAGTCCGCCTCGGCGGCGGCGACCGGGCCGTCGTTCATGGCCTTCAGGCTGAAGTCGGGGGGCATGACGGAGTCCAGCAGCATGCGGTCGACGTGACGGTCGTAGAGGCTGCGGTAGACCACGCCGAGGGCGGTGCCCCACGAGATCCCGTAGAAGCCGATCTTCTCCTCGCCGAGCGCCACCCGGATACGGTCCATGTCCCTGGCCATGACGGTCGTCGACAGACCGGCGATGTACGCGGGGTCGTATCCGGCGCAGCGCTTGTTGTACCGGGCGTTCTGCCGGTACTCCTGGGCGAACTGCACGCGGGCGGAGGCCTTCGGGTCCGGGGCGGGGCCGTCCTCGGGAGACGGGTCGCACCTCTTGCCGCCGCTGAATCCGATCCCGCGCGGGTCGAACCCGATCAGGTCGTGGTCCGTTCCGATTCCGGCGACGGACGTCCGGCTGAGGAATCCCGGCATCTCCAGCCCGGAGTTCCCCGGTCCGCCGGGGTTGATCAGGACGACCCCCCGGCGCCTCGCGGGGGAGGTGGCCTTGAGCCGGCTGATCATGAGTCGGATTGTCCGGCCCTGGGGACGGGCGTAGTCCACAGGGACGCTGACAGTGGCGCACTCGGTGCGTTTGTCCCCGGGGTCCCATCCGTGGACCAGGGTCCGGCAGGGTGTCCAGGACAGGTGTGAGTGCTCCGTGGCGGCGGCCGTCGGCGCCGCGTGGTCCGGCCGGGCGAGTGCGGGCTGGGCGCCGGACGCCACCGCCAGGACAGAGACGAGTGCCAGCAGGGTATGGACCGGCTTTCCGGTGCTGATCATGGCCGTGGGTGCCGTCCTTCGTCTCATCGCCTTGTCGCCCTGTCGTCTTCTCGCCGGGTTCGGAGGGTGACTTCATGATTCCGGCGGATGCCGTCCCTGCGGATCGGCCGAAAGTCGGGACAACGGGTCGGCGCGGACGCCGAGTGTCGTCCTTTCGGTGGGTGAAGGGCCGTCTCGTGGACTCCTGTTGGCTGCCGATGACCTGTGTTGGCCGGCGCCCCCAGGTCGGGAAAGCGCGGGGTGCCCGCCCCCTTCCCGGGGACGGGCACCTTTTGGTCCGACGGCAGGAGCCGTCAGGCCCGCTTGGCGGAGGCGGACGTCGCCGTCGGCAGGGTCCACTTCTGCTGGTCGGAGCCGCCGCAGGTCCAGATCTGCAGCTTGGTGCCGTTGGCGGAGCTGGCGCCGGTGGCGTCCAGGCAGCGGCCGGACAGGGTGTTGACGAGGCCGCTGTTGGCGCCCGTCGTCCACTTCTGGCCGTTGCTCCCGTTGCACACCTGGAGGGTCACCGCGGTGCCGCTGGCGGTGCCGTTGTTCGCGACCCCGATACAGTCGCCGAGGATCTGCACGCTGCCGTCGGCCGCGACGGACCAGTCCTGCGAGACACCCGTGCCACAGGTGTTCAGCTGCACGGCGGTGGCGGCGGCGTTGCTGGAACCCGACCCGGCGAGGTCGGCGCACTTGCCGCCGATGCCGGTGACGTGGCCCGTCGGTACCGCGGCGGGCAACTGCCAGCGCTGGTTGTCGGAGACCGCGCAGGCCCAGATCTGCAACGGGGTGCCGTTGGCGGAGCTGGGGCCGGTGGCGTCGAGGCAGGTGCCCGACTTCTTGGAGACCAGGCCGCGGTTGGCGGCCCACGTCCACTGCTGGTCGGTGGAGGAGCCGTCGCAGGACGCCAGGACGACACGGGTACCGTTCGCGGTGGCGCCGTCCTTCAGAGCCATGCACATCCCCAGCACGCCGACCGTGCCGTCGGTGGCGACCGCCCACTTCTGGGAGGCTCCCGTACCGCAGGTGTTCAGCTGGACCTGGGTGCCCGCCGCGCTGGTGGAACCCGACCCGGCGAGGTCGGCGCACTTGCCGCCGTAGCCGGAGATCCGGCCGGTCGGCCCCTGAACGGGCAGCTGCCACACCTTGCCCGGCGTCGACGGCCCGCAGGTCCACACCCAGAGGATCGCGCCCGCCGCGGAGGACGTGTCCTTCACGTCCAGGCACTTGCCGGACAGGGCGTTGACGAGGGCGCCGTCGGCGCCCGCGTGCCACTGCTGCGCGGCGGAGCCGTCACAGATCTCCAGGACCATCTGGGTGCCGTTGTCGGCCGTACCGCCGCCGGAGGGGGTCATGCACCGCGAGTCGAACAGGCGCAGCGTGCCGTCCGAGGCGACCTTCCACTGCTGGGAGCCGGCGGAGGAGCAGGTGTTCAGCACCAGCTGTGTGCCCGGCGCCTGGCCGCCGCTGTCGCTGTCGGCGCACATGCCCGCGATGCCGGTGAGGTGTCCCTGCGGACCGGCCGGAGTGACGGGCAGGTCGAACTTCTGCCCGGCGGTGGTCGTGTCGCAGGCGGCGGTGACCAGGGCCGTGCCGGGTTCGGTCGCCGAGCCCTCGACCACGGCGCACAGGCCGGACGCCTGGTTGACCAGGGTGCGGTCGGAACCGGCCTGCCACTGCTGGGCGGTGGAGCCGTCGCAGGCCGCCAGGACCAGGGGAGTGCCGGCGGAGGTGTTCTTGCCGACGGGCATCGCACACCTGCCCTGCACCCACAGGGATCCGTCCCGGCCCGCGATCCACTGCTGCGCGGTACCGCCGTCACACGTGTCGGTCTGTACCGCCGTGCCTCCCGCGAGGCCGGGGGCGTGGCCGACGCAGGTGCCGCCGACCGCGGTGAGGGCTCCGACCGGGCCGGCCGGGGCGGGCGAGGCGGGGAAGTCGAGCCCGATCTCGGTCTTGCCCAGGTGCCGGGGCAGTGCGGCCTGCTCGCCACTGATCTTCTGGAACGGCAGCGAGGTGACCGGGGCGGACTGACGCTCGATCAGGTAGTCGTGCCCGGCCTTGGCGGGGAGGGTGAACTGCGCGGCGGTGGAGAACGCCACGACTGTCGACCCGTCCGCCGCGTCCACGACACCGACCGACTGGCCGGGCCACGGGTTGCGGGTGACGAAGGAGGCGGTGGAGCCGGCCTCCAGCGCCACGGTGACCGGGGCGCCGCCCCGCGTCTGCACGTCCACCTTCGCGTTGTCGTGGATCGACACCGTGCCGTCCACGTCCCAGTCCGCCGGGACGGCGGGGGCGATGCGCAGCACGTCGTCGTAGTCCTGCACGAGCGCCTCGTTCACCGCGGCGGTGATCACGCCGCCCACCTCGCTGTACGGCTCCCGGCCCGTCTGTACGTTGTTGTTGCTGGCCAGGCCGGAGGGGTACAACTGGTTGGTGACGTTGGCCAGCAGGGCGTTCTTGACGGCGTCCGCCTTGCCCAGACGGGCCGCCTGGAGCGCGTCGAAGCTCCAGTCGGCGTCGTTCGGCCAGCGCCGGTTGTCGTAGGTCCGCGCGGCGAGGTCGTGCAGCGAGCCGGAGTCACCGATCAGGCCGTAGGGCCACACGGGCTCCAGGTCGAGGTTCTCGGAGTTGTGTGTCGTGGCGGCCGGCTCGGCCGACAGGGCGATGACGTCGTTGCCCGCGCCGTCCGCGGCCGGGGTGAGTACCTGGGTGTGCGTCGCGGCGTCCGTGCGCGGCAGCGGCGGCAGCTGCGCCTGCGCGGCCGTGAGCTGTGCCGCGAGGTCCGGGTCCGTGCCGAGCGCCTTCGCCGCGGAGGCGACCACCGGGAACAGCGCCTGCATCGCCGCGACGTCCGTGACGGGGTCGCTCACGTTCCACTGGGTCTCGTGTGCGTTCGCCTTGGTGTGCAGCAGGCCGTCGCCACCGGTCGTGGCGTACGACAGCAGGAACTGCGCGGTGGACTTCATCAGCGGGTAGCTGTCCCGCAGGAACGACAGGTCGCCGGTGGTCCGGTACTGCTGCCACAGCGCCAGGGAGACCTCTGCGCCGGTGGAGACGGTCTGCGCGTTGTACGACGTCACGCTCGCCTCGCACGAGGCGTTGCCGGTGCCGCCGTCGAAGTAGCCGTTGCCGTTGAAGCGCATCGTCTCGGGGACGCAGGCACCGGTGTGCCCCGGCATGTGGTCCTTCGTCCAGGCCTCGATGTTCGCCAGGTTCGAGGTGTAGAGGTGGTAGAACGAGGTGTTCAGGTCAAAGACGCCCGAGGTCAGGTCGGCGGCGGCCTGCATGCGCAGGTTCCACCACCAGTAGCTCGCCGGGGACCAGTCGTGCGCGTCGCGGCTGAACGAGAACAGGTCCGCCGCACCGGCCTGGGTGCCGGGCAGGGAGCCCCGGTTGGTCGCGGCCGACTGGTACAGGAAGACCGTCCGCAGGTTCTCCACGTACGGGCCGGTGCCGTCCGCCGACTCGATCTTCATCGTCCCGGCCCGGTCCCAGAAGTCGTGCCACCAGTTCAGGTGCGCGGTCCTCAGCGCCGAGACGGACGCGGTGGCGTCACTGCCCAGGTACGACGTCGCCGTCGCGCCCGCGTCCCCGCCCGCCCAGTGCGGTGCGGCAGCGACGACCCGGAACGAGCCGTCGGCGGCGGGGTTGAAGGCGACCTGCACGGTGTCGCCGTCCGTGACCGAGGAGGTGACGTTTCGTCCGCCGGCCGTGATCCCGAGCAGGGTGCCGTAGGTGTCGCCGGTGCCGCCGGTCCCGGAGTCCTGCCAGGTCTCGGCGAGGGTGGCCACGGCGCCGGACGCGGCGGCGGAGGGCGAGCGCCCGTCCCAGAGGTCGCCGCGCACCGTCTGGGCGCTCTTCGGGTCCGCTCCGGTGACGTCCACCACGAGTTCGTCGCGGTCGGCGCGCGTGTAGATCGTCGCCGTCATGCCGCCGCCGGACTCGGTGAGCACACCGTCGTACAGGTTCAGGCGGGCGGAGAAGTCGTCGGCTTGGGTGATGGTCTTCAGGCCCGGGATGGTGACCTGGCCCGGGGATTTTCGGTCGGGGAAGGTGTCGCCGCGGTTGAGCTGGGCGGTGAAGCCGTCGGCGGCCCACACCGCCGCGCCCAGCGTCCCGTTGCCCAGCGGCATGGATTCGGCCGGCTCGGTGTTGGGCCGGCCGAGCACCACGTCGGACCGGTGGATGGCGGCGGAGCGGTCCACCTGGAAGGCGCCGTTCTGCCACGCTGTCGTCGGGTCGGTCCGGGCCGCCGCCGGTGCCTGCGTGTCGGCGGCCAGCGCGGGCGGGGTGACGAGCCCGAGGGCCAGGACGGTCACGGCGACGGCCTTGAACGCGTCCCAGCCGGGTCTGTGTCTGAGCATCGGATCCTTCGAGTCGTGTAAGGGCTCGCCGAGGCGTGCCCTGCTTCTCACACCGCGATGACGCGTCCCGGACGACGCCGGGTTCACCCGGCACACTCCGTACGACGTGCGAAACCACTCAATGCGGTGACGACACTGAGCTGACTCACCGTCATCCGTTCCGAATTCTGGCGGTCTTGACAGGAGATGCTCGCTGCGGGGATCCTCGTAACCCGTCAGAGCAGTGACTAATGTGAGTGTGCACACGTGTGTCACACACCCTGTACGAACGCGAGGACGCGACACATGCTCAGCAGGCGGAGACTGACCCAGGCCATGACGGCGACAGCGACGGCAGGAGCGTCCGGCCTTCTCGGGACGGGCACGGCGTCGGCACGCACGGGCACGTCACCAGCCCAGGCCGCGGACGGACGGACCACGCACGGTCTGGGTCCGATGCACCGCACCCGTACCGACGTACTGGACATCGCCTACCACGACATCGGGCCGGCCCACGGCAAGCCGGTGATCCTCCTGCACGGCTGGCCCTTCAGCCCCGTCGGCTCCTACGCCGAGGTGGCGCCCGCCCTCGCCCGGCGCGGGTACCGCTGCTACATCCCCTACCTGCGCGGCCACGGGGAGACCCGGTTCCTGCGTGCGGACACCTTCCGGTCGGGTGAGCAGGCGGCGCTCGGCGCGGACCTGGTCGCCTTCATGGACGCCTTGCGCGTTCCCCGGGCCCTGTTCGCCGGCTACGACTGGGGCGGGCGGGCAGGCGACGTCGCCGCGGCCCTCTGGCCGCAGCGCTGCACCGGCCTGGTCTCCGTGAACGGCTACCTCATCCAGAACCTCGCCGTCGCCCAGGAGCCGCTGGCCCCCTCGATCGAGTCCGGCTACTGGTACTTCTTCTACTTCCTCACCGAGCGCGGACGAAAAGGACTCCAGCGCAACCGGGAGGACCTGGCACGCGTCGTCTGGCACCGCAACTCGCCCCAATGGCAGTTCACCGAGGCGGAGTTCGCACAGGCGGCCCAGTTGTGGACCAACCCCGACTACGTCGACGTGGTGATCCACAGCTACCGGCACCGCCTGGCCGACGCCCCCGGCGACCCCCGCTACGCCGAACTGGAGCGCAGACTGCTGGACCAGCCGAAGATCACCGTCCCCACGGTCACCCTGGACGGACAGGCCGACGGGGTCATCCCGCCGACCGACGGAGGCGGCTACGCCGCTCACTTCACGGGCCCCTGGAAGCACCACGTCGTCCCGGGCGCCGGCCACAACCTCCCCCAGGAGCGGCCCGACGCGTTCACCGCCGCGATCCTGGAGGTCGACGCCCTGGGCTGATGGCCGAGGGGACAGCCGACGCGAGCACGGGCCAGGACGCCTCCGGAACGTCCTACCTGTCCAGCGAGGCGGCGTCTCCCATGACGACGACCGGGTGCAGTGCCGGGTCGAGGGTGCGCAGCAGTTCCTTGATGTGTTGTCCGGCGATGCTGACGCACCCGTGGGTCGGACCGCCGTGGTCGACGTGCAGCCAGATGCCGCCACCCTTGTACGCCCCGAGCGGGCGCGTCCAGTCGAGCGGTGATGTGCCCTTCTTGTGGTTGTAGTCGATGGCGATCACGTAGTCGAAGGCCCCGGCGAGGGGTTCGCCGTCGAAGCCGGTCCCGCCGACGTGGAACCCGGTGGACTGCGTGTACGGCAGATTGGAGCCGGGGTCGGGCATCCGACCGCCCGCGTCGCTGAGGGTGAACACCCCGATGGGCGAACGGAGATCACCGAGATGATGGTCGTCGGTCCACCCCTCCAGCGCGTTGTGGGCGGACCAGCGCGCGCCTGCCTGCCAGCCCTGCGAGGTGCGCCGGTACAGAACGACCTGGGAGCGGTTGGAGTTCTTGCCCTGACCGGTCACCAGGACGACCTGCCGGGTCTGGGCGGGAATCCTCGCCCGGGTGTCGGGGCCCAGACCGGGAAGCTGCTCGGGGAGTTCGGGGGCCGGGGCGTCGACGCCGTTCACCGGACGCGCTTCGCTCCGCGCGGAGTGCGAGGAGGCAGGTGTGCTGCCCGCGGTGGCCGCCACCGAGGCGTCGTGGGGCGTAGCGGCTCCGGTCGCCCCGCATCCCGTGATGGTGGCGACGACGACCAAGGCGGCGGCCGTCAACGGGACACGACCGCCCGCCCGGGCCAGAGGGGCGAGGACCTGATCGCTCGCCGAGCGGGCGCGGTGACGCCCGCGGAAAGCGCGCTTGGAGTCTGCAGCCATCCTGCCAGTGTGCCGAACACGTATGAGGAAGTTGTCAGCGCCTCACATGTGTGCAGCGTGTCTCCCGTCGTAGACGCCGGTCGACGTCCGGCGCGTCAGTGGGCGGGCCCCACGTAGGACTCCGCGAACACGGCGGCGTCGGTTGCGCTCGAACGCAGCCTGCCCGGCCGGGAGAACTGGAGACGGTTGCCCGCGACGGGCACGGTGGAGTAGGAGCGCAGCCGCTCGGTCCGCGCCTGCGCTCATGGGTGGCCGAAGCGGGTTACCGCGGCCGGAGTCCGTTCAGCAGCAGATGGACGTGTTCGTCCAGGCCGCGGATGGCCTCCTCGGCGGGGAGGGCGCCGCCGGAGACGAGGGTGGCGAGGCCGTGCAGGCTCGCGGCGGCGATCATGGTGATCCGCTCGGGGTCGCCCTGGGCGATCTCGCCGCACTCCTGCGCGTCGGCGATCATCCGTGCGAAGGAGCCGAGGGAGTGGTCGACGGCCGCGGTGAGCCGGTCGGAGCTGTCGCGGTCGTGCTTGCGGGCGAACATCAGCTCAAGCAGCTCGGGGTTCTCGACGGCGAAGCCGAGGTAGGCGCGGGCGAGCGCGGCCAGTCGCCCCTCAAGGCCGAGGCCGGGGACCTCGACGGCGAAGTCCAGGGCCCGGTTCAGCCGCTCGTAGCCGTCCAGCGCGAGGGCGTCGATCAGGGCCTGCTTGTCCTTGAAGTGTCGGCCCGGGGCGGCGTGGCTGACGCCGGCGGCACGGGCCAGTTCGCGCAGCGAGAGCGCGCCGACGCCCTGCTCGCGCAGGGTGCGCTCGGCGCTCTTGAGCAGGGCGGTGCGCAGGTCTCCGTGGTGGTAGGGGCGATGGGAGGGCGAGGAGGAGGGACGCGACATGCTCACCATGATTTCGAGATGTTGTCGATGCCTGCATTCAGGGCGTGGCCACTCACAGGTGGAACGTGAACGACCTCCCCGCCCCCCCCGACCTCAGCGGCCGCACGGCTGTGATCACCGGCGCCAACAGCTGCCTCGGCCTCGTCACTCAGCGCCACTGGCGGGCATCGGTACTGTGCCACCCGAAAGGCCATCGGCCCTCAAGAGCGGTGTCGTGCTGCTGGGGAGGCAGAAGTCGGCTACTGCCAGCGCACGTAGTAAGGGTTGGTAGTGGTGCCTTCGGCCCCCCACTTGCTGCCCGGCGTGTCGGCGTTGAAGCCTCCCGGACCGGGCAGAACGGTGACGATGTCGAAGTGTGCCTTGCTGACGTTGTAGAAGCCGCCGATGGTGTAGGGCCCCGTGCCGACGATGTCGAAGGTCTGGCAGCTGCCAGGAGTGACTATGAAGGAATGGAGGCCGGTGGACCAGGTGATGTCCGCGACGTAATTACCCTGGGCACACAGCTGGACGCGGTGATTGCTGATGGCTGCCGAGGCCGGCGCGCTCGCGGCGATGACGGCGGCACCGGCGGCAAGGGCAGTGCCCACCGTGGCCGTGAAGCGTCGGCTCAGTTTCTGTCTGATGCGCATGATCTTCCGTTACTCCTTCATGAGACAGCACAGCTTTGGTACTTGAGCAACGGAACCTTGCCGGGTCTGGTTCATCGGCTGACTGAGCATTCAGTGGGCCGGGGCCCCGGAATCAGGCATCGACCGGCGCAGCGGCAGGGCGCCGGTGGAGCCGTACTGCTCCAGCGCGCCGCGCACCGTGCCGGTGTACGGGTCCACGAACACGGCGAGCGTGTGGTCGGCGGCCACGCCCTTGACGCCGGACAGCAGCACGCGGATGGTCGCATCGGGCTCCGGTGACGGCCGCACGGCGGAGATGGTGCCCTCGGGGTGGGCCTTGCGGGCGGCGGCCGCCTGCTGGACGGCATCGCCTGACCGACCGCCGCAGGGCAACGCGAAGGCGGCCCGCATGGGCGACGATCGATGAGAACTGGTCGGCGCTCATCTGGATCTGCTGGCCGAAGTCGTCGGTCAGGACGGCCAGCCACTTCGAGCAGGATTGACCGGGCGGATCAGCCGGCGTCCGCGGTGAGGGCGCGCCAGCGCTCCTCGACCTTGGCCAGGCGCCAGTAGGCGATGGCCACGGCCCAGACGACCACGAACAGGCAGACGATGACGTAGCCGAGAACGACCGGCCACCAGACCCCCTTCCACCCCCATTTCCCGAGCCGAGCCCGCCTCCGGCTGCGAGGAGACGGCGGTTGCGCTCATCAAGGAGGGCCGCTTCTCCGGCGGGACGTGACGGTGGGCGTCCTTGGTTACAGGCCGCAGGAACCGCGGTCCAGGTGGAAGTAGCGTGCGTTGGCCCAGCGGCACAGCCGGATACCGACGGTGACGCCGACGATGGTGACCAGGGCGGGCAGGTATCCGCTGGTGGCCTGGACGCCCTGGTGATCTCCGGGGCGGACGCGGAAGCGCTGGCCGCCACCGACATCGCGGTCGCCATCCCCGACGCACCCGGCGCCGAGGCGTCCTGGTCGGCGGACCTGGTCTGCCCGGACGGCTTGCAGGACGCCTGGCGCATCCTGCGTGCGGTACCCGCTGCCCGCGCAGTCTCCGCACGCAGCGTCCGGCTGGCGCTGGCGGGATCCGCTGCCGGAACGTTGCTTGCCCTCGTTGGTCCGAAGCGCGGCGTTTTCCATGCCCTGACCCCCGTGTACGCCGCGAGCTTGCTCGCTCTGCTGGGGGCCGCTACGACCGCACACCGCACCACTCGGTCCGCGCCGCCAGTAGGCCCGTAGATCGGGGTCTCACCGCGGCACATGAATTCGTAGACCCATAGGCCCACGGGCTTTACGCTGGGCGGGAGCCGTCTCGGTGGACTCCCCCGTGCCACCGAGACGGCCTTTGTGCTTCAAGGCCAGCCTCGCTGCCGGCTCCTCCCACCCGTCCAGCGACACCTGAGGATCACTAGTGAGATACCGGTGGAGGGCGCTCGCGGTGGTGTCCACAAACGCCTCTGGGACGGCCTCGGCATCGACCCAGCAGACCTGAGCGTGCTTGCGAGGTTCGCGGTTTTCGGGTTCGCCGGTCCACTCATTGGCGGCGAAGACAACAGTGAGGAAGCCATTGGGCGCCTCGACGCCCCAGGCGTCGTGGACGATGTGGGCGACCTTCAGGGCCTCCGGCTTCACGGTCAGGCCGGTTTCCTCGTACAGCTCGCGCACCGCGGTCTCGGTAATCGGCTCACCGGGCTCGCTCTTACCGACAGGCAGGTCCCACATGCCCTGGGCGAACTTGGCGTTCTGGCTGCGTTGGAGGAGGACGACGCGGTTGGTGGCCTTGTCGTGGACGATGACGGCGGCGACCAGCAGTGTCATGGATTCGAGGGCGGGTGGGAGGGCTTTGGGCTGGTCGTCGGTGTTCGGCTGAGCCACGGTTGGTGTCCCTTCGTCGGCCGGTTGGTGGGCAGCTTAGGCCAGTGCTTCGCGTGCGCGACGGGCCAGTTCGGCCGCCCCGGGCACCCTGCGGCACTGGTAGACGGCGGGGGTCGAGCGAAGCGAGCTGATCGCGGCGTCATGATGTGGACTGACGTTCGGGTGGCGCGGGCATCGGAAAGATTGCGGCATGGCAACGGGACCTGGCTCTAGCGTGAGGGCTCTCTACTTCCTCAACACGCCGAAACCGAGGTCCCGTTGATGCGCGTCAGTACATCCGAGTCCGTGGAGTCGGGCAAGTCGGCTGGTCACGGCTGTGACTGCATAGCGCATCGGGCGGGGAACGCGGCCGACGGCACGTGGCGGGAGCGCGCATACTCCTCGGACCTGAACCGGCGGCAGTGGCGCATCGTTCGGAAGCTGATCCCGGTGCCGGCCTGGTTACGGGGCGGGGCGGGCGGCCGGAGGGCTATTGCCACCGGATCATGATCGACGCGGTCCTGTACTTGGTGAACAACGGTCAATGCCGTTGCTTGAGCTACTGAAGTATCGCGGGCGTGAGGGTGATGACCTTTTCCGGAACCCGTCGTGTACCTCGCCTGACCTGGTCTTTCTTGCGCACGATGTACTGCGAGACCGGATGGCGTGTGTAGCGGTCTGCTGCGCGTAGTCGCCGGAGACCGTTGTCGAGCTTGCGCACGACTTTCGTGGCCATCCGCTTCATGAACTGACGCAGACGGCGGGTTGATTGGCCTGCCTGGAGGACGACGCTGCGTCGTGTGTGTTTGAGGACCTTGACGAACGAGATCCGGTCGGGGGCCAGGCCCTCGCCGTCGGCCAGTCGCATGATGATCCGGTTCAGACAGTGATGGAGGGTCAGGTGAGCCCAGATCTCCTGCTGTACCAGTTCCGGCGACGCCGACCGCAGCACCTCGGTCTTTCCCCGCTGAAAGGTCTTCAGCTGCGGTAGGCGGATTCGACCTCCCAGCGTTCGTGATACAGGGCCGCCAGCTCCTCAGCGGGCCAGGGCTCCGGATCGAGCAGGTCGGTCAGTAGCCTGGTCGTCTCGCCGTCATCGACCTGGTAGTCGATGACCCTGACAGTCACCCCGCCCGGATGGGACCGACGCTGCCCGGCGAGATTCATCCGGGTCAGATAGGTCCCGTCAGGCAAGACCTCCATGGGCTTTGCGGCGACGAAGGTGCGGGCTCTGATCAGTAAGTGTGCTCCGGCCTGCGTATATGCCTTCCACAGTGCGACACCAGGGAAGGCCCGATCCATGATTACCAGCATGCCGGCGGCACTGCCGGCCATCTCTGTCGCCAGGGCGGGCTCGCCACCACCACCCTTGAAGCTGCCTATTCGCGCGTCGATCGTCGCATGCGTACCGGTCTCGGTCAGCGTCACCACCCTGGCCTGTGGGAACCCGATGGGCCGACCGGCACTGTCCACCTGTCCACCAAAGGCGGTACGTGTCGTGTCGTTCTCCGGGACGTCCAGCAAGAACCCGTCGACCGCGGCAACTCTCATCCCGCGCCAGAACGCGGCCTCAAGAGTGGGCGGAGCGATCGCCCCGGCCACTCGGCGGAACACTCCCTCCAACGGCGCGGCCCCAAGCTGCACTCGGCCTGGTCCACAGCGGTGTCCACCACCTCACCGGCCCGCTCGCGCACCACCGCATCAGCCTGGGCCGCGACCTCCCGCGCGGCCTGCAGCCGCAACAGTCGCCCCTGAGCCTCCTCCAGCTCTCCTCGAGCCGCCTCGACGACCTGCTCAGCAGCCTGCACCGCCAGCTCAGCCTCGGCCAGCCATTCATCGACGACCTTGTCCCGGGTCAGGTGCGACACGAACTGATCCCCCCAGTCGACAACACGAACGCCACTCACCATTGGCCGCCCCACCGGCCCCGAGCAAGACGATCAAGAGACCACTTCAAAACCATCGGATTCGCGAAGGGTTCTTAGTGAGTTCTTTCGTTGCCCTGCGTCCGCAGCATCGGGCGGTCAGGAGCCGTCGTACACCCAGGCTCGGCCGGTTAACTACAGGAACTTCTTCCCCTCTGGCACCTCTGGTTCTGGAGGGGATCTTCATGTTCCTGGAAGGTATCCGAGGGTTTGCAAGGCATATCAGTTACGTCTGGCACGTCGACGACCGTCTACCGCGCGGAGAGAGCCATCTCGCCTGCAGACGGGTCCGTCTCCTGGGTCGTGATCGACGACAGCACCTATGAGCTCCACCGTGAGGCTTCGGCCTACCTCGACTCGCTCCGCGCGCGACACTTGTCGTGGAATACCGAACGCGTCTACGCAGGCCGGTCGGCTCTGTACCTCACGTCCTGCGCGGCCCACGGTGTGGACTGGTCCCGACGGCTCCAGCAGGTTCGGCAGGACAACACTCAGCTCAGCCGGCGCCTGGAGGAAGCCGAAGACGACCTCGCGGCGGCCCGCACCAGCCTCCGCCGCATGATCCTGGACAAAAGCCGTACCAGCGACCGTTGACGCCGAGTCCTATCAACTCTGATCCCGAGCCGGGCGGCACCAGTGTTGGCCAAGTGCCCTCCGCCGCCGGGCGCCTCTACCGAGCCCCTACTCCTGATCGGTCGATTCGTGGGAGTCGAGCCCGTGAGCCCAGGCTGTGGCTGCTGCGAGGTGGGGGGCAGTACCGACAGGGACGTAGGCGAAACCGTCCCACTCCTCCAAGGCCCTGGGCTCCTCGGGCCGAAGGTGGCCGGCGCCGCCGTGCAGCGGCCGGTGACGCCGGTACTGGTCCATCGGGGGACGGCGCCGCTTGGCGTACGCGGCCAGCGGGTCGTCGGCATCGACGCGCGGGAGAGCGCGCGACGGCTGGTTCGGCGGTCCGGGACGGCTGTGCTTGCCCATGCGCTCGATGGTCTCAGGCCGCGATCGTGGTCGGCCGGGCGGCGGCGAGGTCCTTCGCCCTCACACGCACCTCGTCGACGGCGGCTGTCTCGTACGGGCGGGCCGCGTCGAGCAGGATGTTGAGCCGGGAGGCCACCAGTGCGGAGTCAACCCGAGCGGCGTCGTCGAGCGCCTGCTGAGCTGCCGCGGCGCCCCTCTCGGCCTCGCCCTCGTCGAACAGCGCGGCGGAGCCCGACGCGGTCCATGACGCGGACGCGGTCGAACCCCGGCTTCCTGAGTGTCAGCGCGTCCTCGAAGTGGGTGCTCGCTCGTGCGGGGACGGCCAAGCCCGGCGAGGTCCCGGGCGGAGATCGGGCGGGCGCCGGCGTGCTCGGCAGCGTCGAAGTACGCGACCCATTCGGGGACGTCCTCGCCGAGCCCGTCCGCCACGAGCTCATCGGCGTCGCCGAGATGCTGCTCGGACTGGCGCTCGTCGCCGAGGGCCGCGTGCACGCGCCCCGTCTGTGAGGCGACCAGCGCCTTGACCGCGGGCATCTTCGCCTTCGCCGCGGCGACACCGAGGAGGCCGAGGGCGTCGTCAGGGCGACCGAGGTAGATCATCTGGTGCGACATGCGGGTGACGATCTCCACCCCGCGGTCGCGCTGCCCGGCCTCCCCGGCCGCGTACACGCCGTAGCTCCAGTACCGCTGGGCCGTCGGGTACCGGCCACAGTCGTGGCTGACCCACCCGGCGAGCGCCGCCAAGTCGGCCGTCGCCGCGAACACCCGGGGGCGCAGACTCTTCGGAACGCCGTCCTGGATTCGGCGGGCGGCCTCGGCGAGCTGGGCGACGATCGCCGAGCGGTACAGGCCGCCGCCCTTGGAGGCGTCGGCCTTGGTGAAGAAGGCGGTCACGTCCTCCAGCGCGGTGACGGTGTCGGCGTCGAAGCCCTTGCGGCCGTGGTTCAGGGCGTGGGCGGTGCCGCCGAGCATCCGCTCGGCGGCGAGGATCAGCGGGGCGCCGACGGCGAGCTTCAGGGTGTCGCGGCGGTTCATGAACAGATCCATCTGCGTCCATCCGGCCAGGGTCTGGGCGGCTGCCTCGGTCAGCAGCGGGAGCTGGATGCTATCCAGCTCCGGGCCCGTGGCCGTCAGGCCGAGATCACCGGGAGTGAGAGGTTGTCCGACTGCGTCCGAAAGGACTTCCGCGAGCAGGGCGGGCACGGGCGGGCGGGGCCGTTCACCGTCGATCCAGCACCGGATGCGGGTCGCGTCCGGCGCGACCTGGCGGTGACCTTGGGCTTTGGCCGTCGCGGCGATGCGTCGGGCGATTTCGCCGTGGGACAGCCCGGTCGCCGCGATCCACAGCGCCAGGTGCGGGTTGCTGGATCTGTTGGCCATCGCTGCCTCGCCTTCCCCGCCTGCATATACGGAGCGTGGCAATTTCGCCACGGTTCGCGACCCCTACGGTACTGGTCAGGGCACCGGGCGGTCACCGATTCTGTGCAGGCGGGAGCCAACCGGCTACCGCCTGGCGTACAGGGGAAGGGACAACGCATGGCGACGCTTGCACCCGAGGCTCCGTGGGCGATGCGGCTGGTCACCGACCGGCTCCCGGTCGGCCCGCCGTCGTACGCGGCGGTGACGCTCGACCCGGTCACACAGACCGCGCGCTACACCGACAGCGCCGGCCAGCCGGTGGAGATGGGCAAGCACGGCACCAGCAAGACCACCGGCACCGCGTCGATGTCGGGTGGCGGCGACGGTCAGAACCCGCAGCCGCAGACCCAGGACGACAACACCACCGACTACGAGTCGGACTGACCGATGGCCTCCACCGTCCTGGTCTTCACCGCGCTGGAAGACGTCACCGCGGATTGGGTCATCGCCGCGCTGAACGAGCGTGAGGTACCCGTCGTACGCATCGACCCCGCCGACATCGGGCCCGGCCTGACCTTCGGCGCCCACATCGGTCCGGACACTCCGGTATGGGGCGGGCGGCTGCGTACGGCGAGCCGGGAGGTGGAGCTGGGGGAGGTGGCGGCGGTCTACTACCGCCGCCCCACCCCCTACGCTGCCCGGTACGAGCATCTCCCCGCCCAGCAGCGGGACTTCGCCGCCGCTGAGGCCCGGCACGGGCTCGGCGGCATCCTCAACAACCTGCACGCCGCGCTGTACGTCAACCACCCGGCCGCAGTGACCCGCGCCGACTTCAAGCCCGCCCAATTGCAGAGCTTCGCCCGGCTCGGGCTCCAGATCCCGCCGACGCTGATCACCAACGACCCTGAGCAGGCACGCAAGTTCGCAGCCGAGCACGAGCACGTCATCTACAAGACGTTCCGCGGCCTGCCCCGAGGCGAGGACGGGCACACCGGCGCGATCTGGGCCCAGCGTGTCGATCCTGAGACCTTCGACGACTCGCTCGGGGTGATGCCGCACCTGTTCCAGGCAGAAATCCCCAAGACCGGCGACGTGCGGGTGACCGTGGTCGGCCGACGCGTCTTTGCGAGCCGGATCGAGGCTCCGGACGGCGCCTTGGACTGGCGCCGCGGCGACTGGGACGATCTCATCCACACGCCCGTCGCCGTCCCGGCCCCGATCGAGGAGGCCCTGCACCGCTATCTGGCGTCGTTCGGCCTGGTCTTCGGCTGCTTCGACTTTGCTCTCACCGGCCCCGAAAGCGTGACCGAATCCTGGACGGCCATTGAGTGCAACAGCAACGGGCAGTGGGGCTGGCTGCCCGACGCACCGGCCATCACCGAGGCGTTCGCCGACATCCTGACCAGGAAGGAGACGGTGGACCATGACCATGCCCACCGACCTTGAGACCGACGCGGCCCGCCTCCGCGAGGCCATGGCGAAGGCCCTTGCCGAGGACAGAGTTCTCACCGATCCGGCCTGGCGACAGGCGGTGGAGAAGGTACCGCGGCACCGGTTCGTTCCCGGCTTCTACCTGCCCGCCGACGAGCGCGACGGACAGGGCCTGACGGTATGGGAACCGGCCACCGCCGAGCTCGATTTCGGCCGGTGGCTGGCCGCCGCTTACTCCGACACCACGCTCATCACACAGTTCGACGGCGACGAACCCGACTGGAAGAACCCGGCGGTACGGCACGGCGGAGCCCCGACATCGTCCTCCACGCTGCCCTCGCTCGTACTGCGGATGTGGGCCGACGCCGACCTCCAGGAGGGACACACGGTGCTGGAGATCGGTACGGGGACCGGCTACTCGACGGCGCTCGCATGCGAGCGCCTCGGTTCCGCCGACGTCACCAGCATCGAGGTCGACCCGCACAGACTGGAGACGGCTGCGAGCGCACTGTACGGCTGCGGCTACACCCCCACACTCGCCGTGGCGGACGGGCTGTACGGCTACTGGCCCGAGGCCCACTTCGACCGGATCGTGGCCGCCTGCTCGTTCCGCGCCGTGCCGCCCGCGCTGCTGGCCCAGACCCGGCCTGGCGGGAAGATCCTGCTCACCCTCAGCGGCTGGCTCTACGGATACGCCCGCGTCCTGCTGACCGTCGCCGAGGACGGCACGGCCGAGGGCCAGTTGCTGGGCGGCACAGTCTCATTCATGTCCGCGCGTGCCCACGCGGCGCCGACGTTCGGCAACCCCGCCCACTGGGCGGCCGGCCTGCCGGAGAAACCACGGACGGGCCGGCACAGCCCGCAGCGGATCACCAGCGCCACCGAGGAAGCCTTCCACCTACGGTTCCTCGCCCAAAGCGCGGTGCCGGACGCACAGATGACGACGGTCGGCGACGTGGTGCACCTGGTCGACGTGGTGACCGGCTCAGCCGCCACCCTCACCCCGTACGACGGCGGTTGGCAGGTGCGCGAGGCCGGCCCCGTGCGGCTGTGGGAGCGCATCGAACGCGCCCTGGACGCCTATGACGAGGCCGACCGGCCCGGCCCGGAGACATTCACCCTGCACGCCTACGACGGCGGACAGCACCTGCGGCACCCTCAGATGCCTGGCCTGCCGCTGCCAAGGCTGTTTTGACCTATGCCCCGGAGCGCGGGCTGTACCGCCAGTTCTGTCCCGTGCCCTTGTACTCGGCCACCGAGATCGTGCTGCTGCCGGGAGCCATCCGCGCGACATAGAGCACGCCGTCCAGGTGTCCTCGACCACGCGGCACAGGTGGCCCGCCAGTATGGGCTGAGCCACCAGCTCCGCAGCATCGAGGGCTTCCGAAAGGGTCAGCAGGGATGAGTCAGGGAGCCAGTGCCGGAGCACGAGCAGCGCCAGATCACCGACGAGCAGTTCCACGACGCGACACTAATCTGGAACTACCACCAGATGGGCCACGAGCAGCGGCCCTGCTCGGCGGCGATCGGTCTCGGCAGCCACGACCTCGGTGTGGCCACCACATCCGCCGATCTGTACCGTGCCGGTCTCTTCCCCGTCCTGGTTTTCAGCGGCGGCAACAGCCCCACGACCCGTGCCCGCTTCCCGCGCGGCGAGGCCGTCCACTATCGCGAGCACGCCCTGGGCCTGGGCGTGCCGGACGCGGCGATCCTGGTCGAGTCGAAGGCGGCCAACACAGGCCAGAACATCACCTTCTCCCGCGAGCTGCTCGCCGAGGCCGGGGTGGAGATCGAGTCGCTGCTCCTCATCTCCAAGCCCTACATGGAGCGCCGCTCCTACGCGACCTGCCGCAAGCTGTGGCCCGAGGCCGAGGTCGTCTGCGCCTCCGAGCCACTGGAACTGGACGACTACATCAAGTCCATCGGCGACGAGAAGCTCGTCGTCGACATGCTCGTCGGAGACCTGCAACGGGTGATCGAGTACCCGAAGCTCGGTTTCGCCATCGAGCAGGAGGTACCGGGGGATGTCTATGACGCTTACGAGCGACTCCTTGGCGTCGGCTTCGACAGCCGCCTCATCAGCCCCTGAGCCACCCCGTGTCGGCCCGCCGAGCGGGGTGTGCGCGATCCATCAACCGAACCTGTTCCCACGACTATCCACTCTGGCGAAGATCTTCGCCGCCGACCGCTGGATCGTCCTCGACGACGTGCAGTTCGCCCGGCGCGACTACCAGCACCGAGCACGTCTCGCCGCCTTGGGCGATCCCGGTCGGCAGCAGTGGCTCACGCTGCCGACGCACCTTCCCTATGGACGTCCGACACTGATCAGCCAGGCTCGGCTTGTTGATCCCGGCCGCTCGCGTCGGACGGTCGAGTTGCTTGTGCGCCAGTACTACGGGCACAGCTCACACTGGCGTGTCGTGTCCGAGGTCCTGGGCGCGGTTGTGGACGCGCTTGCCACCACAGACCGTGTGGCCAGCATCGCGAGAACATCGACGGTCGCCATGCTCGGCGTCCTTGGCTGGCCAGGGGAAGTGCTGGACAGCAGTAGGATTCCGGCCCGCCAAAGCCGGTCCGAGCGCCTTGCCGACCTCGCCGCGGCCACCGGTAGCACCCACTATCTCTGCGGCACCGGCGGTCTGCGCTACCTCGACCCCGATCCCTTCGATGCCCACGGCGTCCCCGTACTGCCCTTCTACACCCCTGCGGATACCAGCGACCCGGCTCTGGCAGTGGGCCCGGCGGTCCAGCAGCCTCTGGGCCCTGAGCGAGGTCGGTCCCGGGACACTGGCGAACCACCGGGCGGCCCAGCGAGGAACTCACCGCCTTGGATTCGCCTCGTGACCGCCCCAGATACTTCGGACGCGGCACAAGAAGCTCTGGAACTGGTCATGCCTGAGTTGTCCGCCCCGGCCTGATCAGCGCCGCCGAGCTTGGGCCGGTTGCAGGGCGGCTGGGAAAGCCGCCGTTGTTGCTTGCAGTGGTACGCCGGTGCGCTGTGCTGTGCTTCGGGCCTGCGCTGCGCGGGCGCGCGCTGGGCGCCGGCCTTTCACCGAGGCGCTGGATCCGCCAGGTTAGAACCCGTGCGGGGTGTCGGGCATCGTCCAGGGCTCGCTGGTTGGCGGTTTGCTGAAGGAGCCGATCCGGGTCGTGGCCGACCGCCTCAGCGTCAGTCAGCACGGTGACTAGAGCGTCGAAGGACGGGTCGTCCAGGATCTGCTGCGCGTGGTCGGGCACAGCCTGGTGAATGCGGCGGATGTGCCGGTCCACCGCTTGCTGCGGAGGTCGGCGCTCGGCCAGCGCGGCCAGAGGAGAGGCAGCCGCCTGGTCGTAGGCGGCCTGAAGGTGGACCAGGGTCTGGTGGGCGGCGGTGACCTGCTGGCCGTGGTGGCGGAGCTGATGCCAGCGGGCAACGGCGATGACAGCGAGGATCGCGGCGTCCAGGAACATCGCCAGGACGGCCCCGTCCCTGAGGACGGGCTCGCGGACCATGGCCCGCACGGCACCGCGCAGGGCGCGGGCGTGGTGGTGTTCGGCCCGGATGCGAGAGCGGCTGGCGCGCTCGAATTTCGTGGCCGCCTCTCGGAGCTGAGAGCGGAGGGGTGTGGGTGCGAGGAGGGGGAGGGCGTCGAGGGCCTCGCCGAATGTGGCGAGGTGAGCCTGGGCAGCTTCGTCGTCGGCCTCGAGGTGGTGGGGGATGCGTTCGGCGACTGCGGTGGCCTGATGCCAGAGGTTGGGCCTGCGCCGGCCCGGCTGGGGGCCGTGCGCCCGCGTTCCCGTCCAGAGATCAGAGTCACCGCCTTGACAGGTGCCGCGAAGAGTTGCCAGGATTGCATCACCACCTCAACCGGTGACACGAAAATGTCGTGGTCGGGAGGTGATCGAGGACCATTCGAGATGGGGAGCACCAGTCATGGCAGTCAGCTACACCGCCGTTGTCGACGTCGACGGAGAGGGCCGGAACGGCGGTCATGTCCGCTCCTCCGACGGCCTGCTGGAGACCAGCCTCGCTCTCCCGAAGGAACTCGGCGGCGCCGGCACCGCGACCAACCCCGAACAGCTTCTCGCCGCGGGCTGGGCTGCCTGCTTCCTCGGCGCCCTGCGCCGCGCCGCGAGCCAGCGCAAGATCCGGCTGACCAGCACCACCATCACGGCCGAGATCACCCTCACCCACGGCGACGACGGCGAGTTCTCCCTCTCCGCGGTCCTCGCCCCGGTGCTAGGCGGCGTGGACCAGGCCACCGCCGAGGAACTCGCGCACGCCGCCCACCAGATCTGCCCGTACTCCAAGGCGACGCGCAATAACGTCCCCGTCACGATCAACGCTGCCGCAGCCTGACGCACCCTCGTGACCGCGGGTCCCGTGCCCCCTCCGCATGGGACCCGCTCCTCAGCCAGACCCACACCGACGACCGGAGAGCGAGGGTAGGCCATGGCCTCGACGAGGTATACACACGTATGGAACGTCAAGCAACGTCACTCCGCCCCCGGCCGTGTCGCCGCCGTCTCCGGCGGGCGTCCGTCCCGGGACACGGCACACCTCGCGGAGCGTGGGTGGCCCACCGACACACAGATGTGGAACTGGGCGGAGAGCGTGGTGCTGTCGGGGAACGGCCCGTCGGCATCCAGCTTCCTGTGAGGGAGGGCCAGGGCGCGGAGAACGCGGTGTCGGAAGGGCCGGCCGGGTAGCGGAACGGGCCGGGACGGCCCGGCACACCGACGGGCACCCCGGGCGGGCGACCACGCTACGACGGCAAGCTCAGCGGTGCCACGTGTGACGCGCGAGCGCGTTCTCGACGGCGCGGGCCATCGCACCCTCACCCGTGGCGTTGGGGTGCACCGGAGCCGCCGGCGTCTGGGGGGCGAAGGTCTCGATCCACCGCTCGCCGGTCGGCCGGCACAGGTCGTGCCCGACGGTCGGCGTGTACGTGTTCACGTACTGCGCCCGGTTGTGCCGCGCCTGGCGGGCCAGCATCCCGTTGAGTTCCTTCTCCTTGTCGCGGAGCCAGGCGAAGTCGCCCGCGGCCAGCGGGACGGACTTGCTGGTGCAACCCACTCCGTCCTCGGGGAAGAGGTCGGGGTAGCCGACCAGCACGACGCGGGCGTGCGGCGCGCGGCGGTGGATGTCGCGGAGTACCGTTGCGACCTTCGGCGCGGTCCGAACGATCGCATCCGAGACCTGGTCCGTGCCGGTGCCCGCGAAGTGGGACCGGCACGGCGCGCCCGGCGCGTCGGTGGACATGAGCTGCACACATGTGCCCAGCACGGTCGAGAAGCCGATGTCGTTGCCGCCGATGGTGACAGTGACCAGGTCGGTTCCCCGGCCAAGGGCGTCCAGCTGCGGCGACACGCCGTTCCGGGTGACCGTCATGTCGGCGGTGGTGGCACCCGAGCAGCTGACGTCCGTCAGCGTCGCGGCCCGTGAACGCGCCACCAGCGAGGGGTAGTTCTGGTTGGATCGGAGGCACTTCGCGTCGACCTGAGTGGGCACGAGCGGCGCGGAGGCGTACGAGTCGCCGAGGGCGACGTAGTCCACCTCGTGCCGCCTCTCCGTAGCCGTGCTCGCCGCGGCCGTGCCAGCCGGGGCGAGGGCCGCTCCGGCGCAGAGCAGTACGGCACCCACCGCGAGCGCGCGTCCCGCGCGGGAGGTGGGGAAGACTTTCCTCAAGGCCTGTTCCTTCCGTGATCGGTCGGTGGTCCCCGCCCGCCGGCGTCTGCGGTCGTCTGCCACGTCTGCGTGCCGGGGGTGATGAACACCCTGCGCACAAGTGGCTGAGGGCGAGGCATCCACCATTCACACGTATCCCAACGGCGTCGGGTGTCGGTCGCGCCGGTAACGAATCGGTCACCGATGCCGGGCCGGACCGGAGACGGGAAGCGTCCCGCGGAAGACATGACTGCCGACACAAGTGCTGCGGCCCGACCGGGACGGACAGTCAGGTGACCGATGTGGAACGCGACGCCCGCCGACCACAGTTGGCACACGTCCGCGCGGCATCCGGCCGGCCTCACTACGTATTCCGACCATCGAAAGCGAGATCACAGCCATGGACCTGAAGCTCGAAGTCGTCATTCTTCCCGTGTCCGACGTGGACCGTGCCAAGGGCTTCTACGTGGAGCAGCTCGGCTGGCGCCTCGACGCGGACTTCCCGATCAACGCCGGTTACCGGATCGTGCAGGTGACCCCGCCCGGCTCCGAGTGCTCGATCATCTTCGGGGAGGGCCTCACCGAGCAGGCGGCGGGCACGCTGCACGGCCTGCAGCTGACCGTCACCGACATCGTCAAGGCCCAGGAGGAGCTGACCTCTCGCGGTGTGCGCGTCTCCGGGCCGTTCCGCGACGAAACCGGTGCTTTCCACCACGCCGGTGACGCGCACCGGATTCCCGGTCCGCACCCCGAGCGGGCCAGCTACGGCACCTTCGCCGCCTTCGCGGACCCCGACGGCAACGAGTGGTTCCTCCAGGAGGTCACCGAGCGTGCCCCCGGCCGCTGAGACCCGGTCGCGGTGCGGCCGGCCTTCCGACCGCGCCGTGCCCGCCACCTGGGAGACCACGACACCCATCCGACCGGCATCCATTTGACCGCCATCCGTCCCACGGAGGACACATGACGACCGAGAACATCCGCACCTACGACGTCATCGTGATTGGCGCGGGACCGGTCGGAGAAAACGTCGCGGACCGCACCGCCGCCGCGGGCTTGAGCACCGTCATCGTGGAGAGCGAACTGGCCGGCGGCGAGTGCTCCTACTGGGCCTGCGAACCCAGCAAAGCACTGCTGCGTCCCGCCCTGCTCCGCGCCGACGCCCTGCATCTTCCGGGTCTCGACCCCGCCGTCAGGAACCCCCTGGACACCGAGGCGGTCCTGGCGCACCGCGATCGCATGTCCGCCGACTGGCAGGACGACGGCCAGGTCGAGTGGATCAAGTCGGCCGGCATCGACTTCCTGCGCGGCCACGGGCGCCTGGCGGGGGAGCGCGAGGTGTCGGTGGGGACCGCCGACGGCGACACCGTCCGGCTGCGAGCCCGGCACGCCGTCGCCGTGTGCACCGGCAGCCGCGCGGCTCTGCCCTCGCTACCCGGCATCGAGGCCCTGCGGCCCTGGACCAGCCGCGAGGCGACCAGCGCCCGGCGGCCGCCGCGGCGCCTCGCGATCGTCGGCGCCGGTGTGGTGGGTGTCGAGATGGCCACCGCCTGGCAGGCTTTGGGCAGCAGGGTCACCCTTCTCGCCCGTGAGGAAGGGCTGTTGCCCCGCATGGAGCCCTTCGCGGGCGAGCTGGTCACCGAGCGGCTGCGGGAAGCCGGTGCGGACGTACGGTTCGGGATCTCGGTCGTCGCCGCCGAGCGGGTGCACGACGGCGAGGTCAGGATCACGCTGTCGGACGATGGTGAACTCGTCACCGACGAGATCCTGTTCGCCACCGGTCGAGCCCCGCGCTCCGAGGACATCGGGCTCGACATCGTGGGGCTGACCCCGGGCGACTGGCTCGCCACCGACGACAGCCTGACCGTCACTGCCGTCCCGGACAACTGGTTGTACGCCGTCGGCGACGTCAACCGCCGGGCGCTCTTCACCCACCAGGGCAAGTACCAGGCCCGCATCGCCGGCGCAGTCATCGCGGCCAGGGCACGGGGCGAGGAACTCGGCACCGGACGCTGGGCGCCGCACAGCAGCACGGCCGACCTCGAAGCCGTACCGGGTGTCGTCTTCACCGACCCCGAGGTCGCCTCGGTGGGCATGACCGTCCGCGAGGCCGAGCGCACCGGCCGCGCCGTCGATGTCGTCGACTACGACATCGGTCACCTCGCCGGCGCGATCCAGTACCGCCCCGACTACCGGGGCAGGGCCCGGATCCTCATCGACCGGGACCGTCAGGTCGTCGTCGGCGCCACCTTCGTCGGGCCGGGAGTCGGCGAACTGCTGTACTCGGCCACCGTCGCCATCACCGGTGAGGTGCCCGTCGAGCGTCTGTGGCACGCCGTACCCGCGTTCCCCACCATCAGCGAGGTGTGGCTGCGCCTGCTGGAGACGAGGCGGGACTCGTGACCACCGCGCGGGACCTCGCTCTCGTCGCCCTGGGCCTGCCGCCTGACCGGCTCGTGGAGCAGGGCGACCTGTCCCTCGCGCTCGCGGGGGCCGAGGCGGTCGATCTCGTACAGCGCGGGGCGCTGACCCTGGACGGCGACCGCATGATGCCCGGCCCGCGGCCGGCGACGGGCGACCGTCTGCTGGACCAGGCGGCCGCCGCGCTCGTCCGGCAGGAGCCGCACGAGACGGTCGAGGACTGGCTGTGGCGCCGCGGCAACGGGCTGACCGAGGCCTACGTCGACGAGTTGGACCGGGCCGGGTTCCTCGTCCACCCCCAAGGGCACGGATTCCGGGCGCGGTTCGCGCCGACCATGCCGGCCGACTCGCCGGAGCGCCGTCGCGCGGAGGAACGCCGGGCCTCGGGCGAGCCCGTCCTCGCCGCTCTGACGGATGTCCTGAGGATCGGGCACGCCCCGCTGGATACCGGTGAGAGCCTGGCCGGGGACGCGGCGGCATTGCTGGCCGCCGTCGGGGACGCGGTGGCGCAGCTGGAGGCCGTACGGCTGCGGCGGGGCGTCGAGGACGCCGCGTTCGACAACGTGTGGCGAGGCTAGGACCGGATCCGCTGAGTGCCGAAGGCTGAGTGAGTCGTTCCGGATGCGTGGGAGAGCACTCCACATGTACGGTGCGGCGCCGCCGAGCCCTTCTCGTGCTGCGCGGCAGAAGGCGCGGTACCTCGGCGCAGGGCATCCCCGGCTCTGTCTCACTCACGGGCAGGTCGGTGTCCCCTCGACGACCGTGGACGCAGCGGAAGCGGCGGAAGGCAGGCTCCCCGACCAGATCCGTGAGGGCGGGCCCACCCTCACGGATCTGGTCGGGCCAGGCTGTCGGAGGAGGCAGGGTTCAGTTCGGTCGGCTTTCTCGTGAGCGGCGCCTACCCCGGCGTCATGGACACCGTCGCGCTCGCCGCGGCGGCGGGTGCCACGCACGGCATCGGACTGATCGGCATCCCGCTGCTCGAGCCGGTATGGTCCCCGGCCCCGCCTGGCCAAGGAGATCGCGGCCATCCGTGCTCCGTGGGCCGGCTCAAGTACGGGAACTGGCGGGGCGCGTCCACAACGATCGTGCGGGCCCACCAGCACGCGGCCGGTGCCCGCGAGAAGGGGCCCCGGCCGACGAACCGGCCGGCGAACCGGCCGACCACGCCATCGGCCGGTCCCGCGCGGACCGACCGCGCAGGGCCACCTCGCGGCCGATGCCCACTGCCGCCCTCTGGCGTTCCTTCACCGAGGTCATGGCCCGCCTGCGCGTTCCCCGACGACGTGGCCGTAGCTGCGACAGGGCAGCCGGGGCGGCGCGGCATCGTCACCCGTTACGAGAAGCCCGCGACCATCCGCCTCGACCATCCACCTGGCCGGACTCCGCTCAGGCGACGGCGTCGGCCGTGCCCGGCTTCACCAGGGTGTACATGACGGCACGCTGCTGCTTGTGACGCCGGATGCGTCCCTTGGCGACCAGGGCTTCGAGCGTGTTCCGCACCACCTGTGGCGTGGGGTTGCGGTCCGGATACTTCTCCATGAGTTCGTCCCGCAACTCCTTGGCCAAGCGCGGCTCTTTGTGCTTGCCGAGCATGTCAGCCAGGAGGTCACCGAGCAGAGGACGGCGCGACTTCCCCTTCGCGCCGGCCTTCGCCGTGCTGCCCGCCGGTGCGGTTTTGGCCGAGGCCTGGTGCCGCGACGAGGTTCTGGAAGGGGTCCGCTTCGCCTTCGCGACGACGGGCTCTTCCTGCAACTGCTCGGGCAGACGTGACGGGTCCGCGAAGCCCTCGTACCGCTCGGCGAGGTTCAGGATGTCCGCCAGAAGGGCCTCCTCCTGCTTCAACAACCTGATCCTCTCCGTCAGCTCCTGCTGTCGTCGGCGGTTCTCCTCCAAGTCCGACGCGGCCTGTTCTACGTACCGCGATCGGAGCGTGGCGGCTGACTGGCTGGTCACAACCGTTCACTCCCTCGATATGGATGCTGCTGCGCATGGTACCCACCTTGAGGGGCCTGTGCAGATAAGTGTCGACGCCGACGGTCTGTCGGGCACCTTCACTCTTCACGATAAGCGCCGACGTGCCGCGCATGTAGGCCGTGTGCCGGAATTCCTGCAAGCCGGCGACGGCTGCAACTTGCGACGGTTCATCGGTGCGTGATCTCCACCCGCACACGGTTCCCTTCGAACACATTGCCCGGCGAATACGTCGTCGAACCTCGCTGACGGCACCTTGGACCGCCGTGTGCCGAGGGAGGGGGTGTCGTCCGCCTGCCTCTGCTGGCTCCGTCACCGCTCGGCGCGCTCGCGGGCCGTCAGGGCGGCCTCCTTCGTCGACCCGTGGTGCACGGGGCCGTGACCAGGCACAATGATGCCCGCGTCCATCTCCTCGATCACGGCCAGCGAGTCGATCGCCCGGGCGCGGTCGGTATGGAACATGCCGGGCAGCAGCTGCGGTCCGCTGGTCCGTGACGTGGGATGCGCGGTCACCAGGGCGTCGCCGGTGATCAGGATGCCGCTGTAGGGCAGGTGGTATGCGCAGTGGCCTTTGGTGTGTCCCGGGGTGTGCACAGGAACGGCGGCGCCGGGCAGGTCCAGTGCCTCCGGCGTGGGGAAGGCCTGCGGCTCGTGGACCGGAACGTGGATGGTGCCCCCGGCACGCAGGGCGCTCACGGCCCACCGGAGCACACCGGGCCGCCATGCTTCGGCGAGTACCTGCCCGGCAGACACCTGGTCGAGGAAGTCGCGGCGGGCGTGCGGTACCTCGTCCCGGTGCATGAGCACGGGTATGCCGTACTCGGAGCGCAGGTGTTCGGCGGCACCGAGGTGGTCGTTGTGCGCGTGGGTGACCAGGACGGCGGCCACGGAGTGAGCGTTCAGCCCGACAGCCTCGAGTGAGGCCAACACGGCGTCGCGGTCGCCGGGGTAGCCTGTGTCAACGAGGGTGCAGCTGTCGCCGTCCTTGATGATCACCCAGTTGGTGTCGCTGCCGGATACCGCATAGACGTTGCTCTCGACGCGGACGATGTCGTCGTCGTGGAGGATCTTCGGCATGGTCGTTCTACGTCCTCTCGTCACGGTCGTGCCCCCGGACGGGCCCGCCGCGGGGGGCGAGTGTGTGAATGAGAAACCTACGTGGGTGCGGACGGGATGTGTCAGCGGCGTCGAGTGCGGGTGAACGAGAGAGTCGCCTGCCGCCGTCAGGCGGATTCGGTGGTCGTGCTTTTCCGGGGACGTTCCAGAGCCCCCGGACACCCGCACCCCACAGGCGGACAGGAGCCGCACACGGCGTCCCGCAGCGCCATGACGGCCTCGTGCAGCTCTGCCGGCAGGGCGGTTCGTGAGGAGGCGGGCCGGGTGTCGAGACGACTGCGGCCCCACAGCGGCCCCTGAAGCTGGGGCCTCGCTCCGCCCCGGACCCCCGCCCCTGCCTCCTGCGTGCCCGGCCACCACGTGCCCACGGTGCCACCGGCCTTGACAGCGCCGCAATCGCGGACGCGGGCAGGGCCGGCCACCGCCGCCCGGCTCTCCCGCACCAGGCGATGCCAGCACATGGATGGTGTCTCCTGGACCTCCCGGATCGCCTCGGGCCCGATCCGTTCGACCCGGGGCACGGGCTCCGCGGACACCGGCAAAGGGAAGCTTGTGGACATCATCACGGCGGTGGCGCGGGCCACGACCTCGGCGCCGGCCGTCGTCAGAGCCTCCAGGACGCTGTCGGCGAGCTGCGGCGCCGCCATCTCCCGGTACCGCCTGTCGACGAACCGCACGCCCGAGGCCCGGCCATCGGCGCCCAGGGTGACCTCGACGACGCCGTCCCTGGAACGGACCGTCACCGACAGCGCCCTCATCTGCTCCTGGACCTTGGGCAGAATCCCGTGACGCTCGGCGAAGTCGGCAAGGACCTTCTCCAGGCGCCTTCCCAGTGACGTCTCCATCGTCTTCCTCCGCCGAACTCGCTCGACCTCGTCAAGGTGTCGGAAGGCAACCGGGCCGTGAGCCTTCCGACACATGATGGACACGAAGCGTGCGCACATTTGGTTCACATACCGGGGAAGGCCGGCCCGGATCCCGGTACCCGCCCGGGAAACATCCTGAGTCACATGTGGCCCCGGATATGCTCCGGGCGACACTCCGCCGAGCCGGACGGAACAACCCACGTCGAACCGCCTTACCGGATGGATTCGTCGTGGCGCCCCACCTGGAGGATCTTTGTTCAGCATCACCGTACGTGACCACATGATGGTCGCCCACAGCTTCCGCGGCGAGGTCTTCGGGCCCGCTCAGCGGCTCCACGGGGCGACGTTCGTCGTGGACGCGACGTTCCGGCGCCCGGACCTGGACGACGACAACATCGTCGTCGACATCGGTCTGGCAAGCACGGAACTCGGCAAGATAACCGGCGAGTTCAACTACCGCAACCTGGACGACGAAGAGCAGTTCCACCAGATCAACACCTCGACGGAATACCTCGCCAGGGTGATCGCCGACCGGCTGGTCGAGGCGATCCACGCGGGGGCGCTGGGGGAGAACGCCCGGGGCATCTACGAGGTAGCCGTGACGCTGCACGAGTCGCACATCGCGTGGGCCAGCTACGAGCGCAGCGTGTGACCCGTGCCGGGGAGCCCGTGCCGCCGTGACCAGGGCGGCGCGGGCTCCGGGCCTCTCGCTGCCGCAGTACTAGCCGTGCACTGTGACCGGGGCAGTGTTGTACCCCTCCACCCGGAGCTTGGGTCGGCCCGAGGCCACGGCGGAGGCGGGCCACGACAAGGTCACCGTACGTGTCTCATCGGGCAGCAGCCACAGGTAGTTGTCGTCGTAGAGCGTCGGCAGGACACGGGCGCCGTCCTCGGCGTCCAGCAGGGAGAGCCGGACCATCGCGGCGACCATGGACCCCCGGTTGCAGACCGTGGCCCTCGCCTCCCGCCGGTCTCCGTCGCGCGACACGTGGGTGATGGAGGCGGACAGCGTGGCCTGCTTCACCCTGTCCAGTGCGCGCAGCGCCTCCGCAGTGCGGCAGCGCCAGTAGGTGTTGCGCGACAACACCTGTCCCCGGTCGTCCGCGAGGGTCAGCCGCAGCAGGTGCAGGGCCGGCAGGTCGTCAGAGGGCGCCGCGGTGAACGCCCGGGCCGTGGCGGCGGGGCCCACGTCGACGCGGGCGCGTCGGGTCTCGGCGATCCGGCGGCCGGACAGATCGTACGTCTCGGCGGTGACCGTCGCCCCCGTCAGTGCCCCACGGGTGTGGTTGACCGCGATGACCTGCCACTTCACCGGGTCGGCCTGGACGTGCAGGGGCTCGCAGGCACGCTGGCAGCCGACGAAGGCGCCGTTGACATCGAAGTCGTAGTCGTAGGTCTGCCAGACGGTGCTGTGCCAGGCCGGGTGGGACATCCACAGCATCAGCCCGCTGGCGTTGACCCACAGGTTGGCGTTCCAGGCCTCGAACATGGCGCGGAAGTTCTCGTAGTTGACGAACTGCGCCTTGAGCGTGAAGTCGTCCAGGTCACGGGCCGGTCCGAGGCGGGTCTCGATGGCCGCCTTGTAGTTCTGCGGCGCCTGGTTGCCGTGCTCGCTCCAGTCGTGGTGGTACCAGGCGCCGCCGATCGGCCACTGCGGCCCGTCCTCGCCCACCATCGCGCGGGTGCTGGCGGCGGTGGAGACGACGGGCATGCCGATCTCGGTGTGGAAGCCGAAGTCCCTGCTGCCGTACGTCGACGGGTCGAAGTACCGTTCCGGCTCCACCCAGCTGTAGGGGCCGCCGCCGGTGACGACGCCCCCGGCAGAGTTGTTCTGGTAGAGGATCCCCGGCGCCCGGCTCTGCACCGCCTCGCGCATGCCCTGGTCGACCGCGGCCGGCGGGTTGCCCTCGTTGGCGCCGCACCACACGGCCACGCACGGGTGGATCCGGTAGCGCAGCACGGTGTCGCGGGCCACGGAGACAAACGCCTCGTGATCCGGCGGGTCCATGCTCCAGGCGTTCGGGAAGTCGTTCCACACCAGGATGCCGTGTTCGTCGCAGGCCGCGTAGAACTCCTCGCGGTTGCTGCTGCCGACCCAGTTGCGGATCATCGTGAAGTTCATGGCGCGGTGCATGCGCACCGCCGCGTCCATCCGCGCCGCGGGCATCCGGCGCAGCAACTCGTCCCAGCCCCAGTTGCCGCCGCGCACCAGCACCCGGACGCCGTTGACGCTGATCTTCAGCGGGTCGGGGGTGTTGGCGACGGTCGTGACGTCGGTCCAGGTGGAGCCATCGTCGGAGACCTGGATGGTGTACGTCTTCGGATAGGCCTGCTCCCACAGGACGGCCACGCGATCGAAGCGCCGGGCGGCGCCGAGGTCGACCTGGATCCACTGGTGGTCTTCGTAGGCGGAGGACCAGCGGGTGCCGGGGTTGCCGTCGGTGGCCTGCGCGGCCGGATGGCCGTCCTCCTCGCTGGAGGCCGTGGCCGGCTGGTGCAGGGCGAGGTCGGTGCCCGGCGCGGAGCTGTCGATGACGGCCAGGGACCACAGGGAGTTGCCCCAGCTGGTGTTGCGGATGCCGCAGGACAGGCGGACGTAACGGGCCGTGCTGGCCTCGAAGTCCGTCACCCGGAGGCCGGCGTCACCGCTGTTGAAGGGCAGCGGCACCGCCGTGTTGTCCACGGACGCCGCGTCCGTCCACTGCTCGCCGTCCTCGGAGACCTGCACCGTGAAGGTCAGCGCGTAGGCCTGCTCCCAGACCAGGTCGACCCGGTCGAAGGACTGCACCGAGCCGAGGTCGACGCGGATCCACTGGTCGTCCTGCCACGCCGAGGACCATCGGGTGCCTGCGTCGCCGTCGGTGGCGTTGGCCGGCCCGTGGTCGTCCTCGTCGGTGCTGGAGGCCGTGGCCGGCTGGTGCAGGGCGAGGTCGGTGCCGGGGCGGGCGCTGTCAAGGACGGACAGCGTCCACAGCGAGTTGCCCCAGCCGGTGGCCCGGGTCAGGCACCGGACGCGCACGTGCCGGGCGCGCCGGGAACCGAGCTGGACGGTCTGGGGGTACGCGTCGGAGGAGGGCGTGAACTTCAGCGGGGTGTCGTACTCGTAGCCGAACTGCCGTATGCCGAAACGGGTGGTGCGCCGGTCGCTCTCCGCACCGCCGGTCCGGGCGACCAGGGTGAGGTCGTGCAGCGTGGGCTCGCCCAGGCCGTTGGGCCACCACAGCTCGGGATCCCGCACGCGCAGGCCGCCGAACGCGCCGGGTGTGAAGACGACATCGATGTCCTGGCCGGCCGGGACGGTGACCGTGCGCGAGACGCTGACGTCGCCGAACGCGGCGGACACGGTGGCCTCGTGGTCGGCGGAGTCGGCGTTGCGCACCGGGACGGTCACGGTCAGCTCGGCCACCGACAGGTCAGGCAGGGAGGGCAGCACGGTGTCCACGCGCGGGTCGCCGAGCACGACGGGGCCAGTCGATCGCAGCCGCACGTGGTTCCAGATGCCCGCCCCGCGGTCGCGGACAGCCGGCATCCAGTCCCAGCCGGACGAGGCGAGGTACGTCGGCGAGTTGCGGTTCATCGTGTCGGCACCGGCGTCCACCCAGGACTCGCCCGCGGGGCCCTTGTCGCCGGGACTGCCGGGTACCGGCATGGGGGAGATCCTTACGGCGAGGGCGTTGCCGCCCTGGTCGGCCAGGAGGTCGGTGATGTCGAGGACGGAGCGGGCGAAGGGGTACGTCACCTCGCCCGCTCCGTGTCCGTTGAGCCAGATCTCGGCCTTGTGGTTGACGCCGTCGAACTCCAGCCAGACGTGCCGCCCGGCGCCGGTACGCAGGCCGCGGGGCAGGTCGAAGTCCCGGCGGTACCACCAGGAGTGCCGGGACAGCGCCTCCGGAACGCGCAGGTTGTTCAGCCCCGCGACCGGGTCGGGTAGCTTGCCCTGGTCCACGAGGGAACCCAGCACGGTGCCGGGCACGGTCGCGGGCAGCCAACGGCTGGTGTCCACGCCCGTCCTGGACAGGGCCGCCCCGTCGCCGTCCGCCCAGTCGTCCAGGGTGAGCGTCCAGCCCGACTCCAGCGGTACGGTGCCGTCGGCGGCGACGGCGAGCCGGGGCACCTCGCCGTGGTGGGTGCCCCAGTCGGTCCAGCCGGTGGCCTTCGGGCGGTGGCCGGGTGCGGTGCCAAACACCTCGAAGCCGTTCAGGCCCAGCGGGTTGGCGCTGGAGCGCCTGCGGGTCGTCATCCGCACCCAGCGGGCCGTGACCGGATGCGCCAGCGGGATGTCCACCACGCCGCCGGTGCCGGCGGTCGTGCGGTACACACTGGTCCAGGAGTCGTGGTCGCGGGAGGTCTCGACGACGAACTCGGTCGCGTAACTGGAGAGGATCTCCTTGCCGGTGGTGCCCTGGCGCGGATTGCCGCTGCTCGGCGGGGTGAACACCGGGTCGCTCGCGTCGGCTTCGAAGGTCAGCTGGATCCGGTCGACGCGGCAGTCCGCCTCCAGGTCGACCGAGATCCACTGCGGGTCGCCCGCCTCGGCCCGCCATCCGGTGCCGCGCACGCCCTGGCCGGGGAGCGCGTCCACCACGAAGTCGGCGGGTGCGGGGGCGTAGGCCTGCGAGGAGGCCTGGACCGGACGGTAGGCGGCGATCTCACCCGGCGCGGCGGACGCGCCGGGCGGCAGGCTCGCGGTCCCGGGCCGTTCGGCGGCGCCGGCGACGGACGGGAACACCGTGCCGAGGCTGAACCCGGCCAGCAGCGTCGAGCCGGTGGCGACGACGGCACGCCGGGAGGGGCGTTGCGGCGGACTCGGCTGTTCGGCCATGAGATGAGTCGTCCAATCACAAGGGGTCGGTCGGGGGTGGCGCGCGTTGCCGGGAAGAGGGTGGCGTTCGCGGTCTGACAACGTTGCCATAGGCTGTTGCCACGGCCGGTTCCCTGTCAAGGCTCGTGACGGTGACGGATGTTGCGGAGCCGCGTGTGCGAGGGCGCATGGCGGCGTGCGCGTGGCCGGGCGACCGGGAGGAAATCCTGACGGGCGGGCTACCGTGTCCGCGTGGTCACACATGTGACCGTTGACGATCCCTGTCCCGTGACCTGCAAAGAAACGTGTGAATGCTGATGACTGCACATGACGACGGAGCCATGCCGTTGACGCCGACCGTGCCGGCCGGGGATCCGGCGTTCGCGGCCCTGCTGCTCTCCAGCCACCTGCGGCTGGTGGGCGAACCGCTGTGCCCGGCGCGGTGGGAGACCGAGCGGGACGCCGCGCGGTGGCTGTACGAGCGGGCCCCGTTCGGCCTGCTGGCGCACGACGGGTGTGCCGATCCGCGCTTCGTCTACGCCAACAGGACGGCGCAGCAGCGCTTCGGCTACACCTGGGACGAGTTCGTCGGCATGCCGTCCCGGCTGTCCGCGCGTCCGGACGGCCAGGAGGACCGGGACGCCTTTGTACGGGCCGTGACGGCCGGCCACTGGGCCACCGGCTACCGGGGGATACGCGTCGGCAAGGACGGCCGGCCCTTCTGGATCGAGGACGTGACCATGTGGGACCTGATGGACGCCCAGGGGCGGGTGCACGGCCAGGCGGCGGTGTTCCGCGCCTGGTCGCCCACGGCCGAGTGACCTGGCTGCCCGGCTGCGGGGGCCCGGCCGCGGAACCACTCGCGGCCGGGCCCGGTACGGGGTCTACTGGAAGTCGCAGCCCGGGTTGGGGGCGTCCTCCGACAACGGCGCGCCGTGCGGCAGGACGTACAGCACGTCGAGGACGACATCGGTCTTGCCGAGGTTGCGGCCGATGTGCACGTGGTCCGCGCCGGCCGGCTCCGTGATGGCGCTGCCGGCCTTGTACACGCCGTCGGACTGGCAGTCCGAGTCGAAGTGGCTGAGGGTGCCGTGCTGGACGAAGCCGTGGAGGGTGCCGTCGTGGTAGTGCCAGCCCGTGCTCTGGCCGGGGGGAACGGTGATCTGCCGGAGGATGTAGTCCTTCCCGCCGAACGTGGTCTGGGCGATGACCTTGCCCGTCACACCCGGACCGGCCGGCGTGGCGAACGCGGCGCCCGCACCGAGGGACAGTCCTACGGCCGTGGCCATGGTCAGCCCCAGACGCAGCAGGTTCTTACGCAATGTGGTCATACCTTTCAGGGAGTTCTCCAGCGCGCCGACAGCGGACGGGCCGGACCCGTACCGGTTGGCGTGCTGTCTCGCCGGAACACGCGCAGGAAGGCGCAGACGGCGCCGGTGACTCTCGATCCCCCGCACCGCGCCGCGCGTATCGCGTGTCGAGCAGTCAGTGTCACATACGTTTCTGGCGTCCACCGGATACACACACGGTTCGCCCAACTGCCTCACGGCAATCACACGTGTTTTCTTTTCGGGGCGCTCGATCCGGTGATGACAAGGCGGCTCGACACACGTGACGTACAACTCACACGAGTACGGGTTTGGATGCTGTTGAAGCAGGGGATTCAGCGTGGCAGCTGGAAAACTGCCTGGTGAGAGGCCTTTTTCCAGCACGGCCCGGATGTGGCTCGCTCACATGTGCTCGCCCGGCAGGAGCGCGGCACCGCGACGACACAAATGCGGCAGTTTTCTGGCACTTGCCGCTGCCTACAGTGCGAGCGCGGGGGTTGCATCCGGCCTCCGGTCGCCGCACGACACAGAACCAGGATGGTTCAGATCACTATGGCTATGCCGCTCACGGCTATGTCCCGGTCCGACCTGCTCGGCACCATCATGAGGGAACACCGGGACGGTCTCGTCTCGTACGCCGAGAAGATGCTGGGTGACCACGGACTCGCCGAGGACATCGTCCAGGAGACCATCATCCGGGCCTGGCGGAACATCGATCGACTGCTCGGGATGGAGGGATCCGTCCGGGGCTGGCTCTTCACCGTGACCCGGCATCTGGTCATCGACTGGGTGCGCAAGCCCCACGCGCGCAGGGAAGTCATCGGAGTCACCTACCACGACCCCGTGTCGGGCACCGACGGCACCGAGGCGGTGCACGACGCCCTGGTGGCCCGGCCCCTGCTGCGCAGGCTGTCTCCCGAACACCGCGCCGTGCTGGTCCACATCTACCTGTGCGACCGCAGCATCCAGGAAACGGCCGGCATCCTCGGAGTGCCGGCCGGAACGGTCAAGAGCCGTCAGCACAACGCCCTGCGTAAGCTGCGCGCGGTCGCGCAGCCCGAGGCGGCCTGAGAACGCTCGTGCCGCTGGACCCGCCGCGATGTGCGCGAAGCGGCGGTCCCGGGGCCGGGCCCACGGCCGCGCCGCGCGCCCGTCCGGTCGGTCACCGCGTCGGCCCCGGGCGGAGTAGTCACACTCGGTGACATGTATCAGGCAGCGACAGGTTGCGACAATGCCGCGTCAGTTCTCTCGGGACATGCGACCCGTTGAAAAGCAGGTGAACCTCGTGCAAGGCTGCTCCGTTCAACCTCATGACGGGCTTCTGTCAGCCGGGCTACTGCGCGGACTCTCGTCCTGCTGGTGAGAGGAGGCGTCCCGTGTACGTACTGGTCCCTGACGACCCCGTGTTCTTCGCGAAGTTCCAGAGCCTCGAAGAACCGCTTCTCGGCCACCTCTACCGACTCCACAGCGCCGGTCTGGAGAACGACGACGAGCGGATCATCTCGGACGCCTACGACAGCTGGGTGCAGGTGCTGCTGAAACTGCCGCTGTGGTCCGAGTGGCACACCTCGGGCACGCCCGCCGACGCCGCCGTGGACGGGCGGGCCGGATACGCCTTGTACAGCCCGTCCGGTTACCAGCTGACCAGCCTGTATCCGATCGAGGTGACCGCGGTCGACCTCGGCCACCTCATGGCCTGCCTCGCCCTGTTCGTCGCGGCGGACCAGGCCCGGCAGGCGGTGCCGGGCCAGACGCGCGCCGAGGCATGAGGCGAACCGCCCGCGCGGGAGGACGGGGTCACCGATGTCTTCCGGCGCGTCATGGAGGTTCTGCTGCTGCCGCCCCCGCAACAGCTGCTGGGCACCCTCCGGCATGCCGTTTCCCAGGGGCCGGTCGACTCCGTGCTCCTGGAGCACGACCAGGAGGCGGAGTACCGGCGTTTCTGCGAGGACATCGTGACCATCCTCAGCTCGGGCGACACGTTCGCCTACCGCAGCCATCGCGCCATGTACCTCTGATACGCCTCGTGGCGACGGCGAGGTGTGCGTGACGCTGAACCCGTCGGCCCCGCCCTCGCGTTGTCAGAGTGGAAGGCTCTGCCGCGGCCATGCGGGCGGCAGAGCCGGGACGGTTTTGCCGCAGCACCCACCACTTCCCGTGGCGGGTGCCCGTCCCGGCGTCGGTGGCCCCGGCCTCCCGCGGGGCCACCGACAGGGCCACACGACATGGGGTCAGTGGTCCGCGTCATCGGTGAGGGACCGTCGCCGAACCCGCCCGAGCCGGGTCGGTGTCCGCACCGTGCTCGCGGAGCGGTTCAAGAAGACGGTCGGCCGGGGG
Source organism: Streptomyces sp. FXJ1.172 (assembly GCF_001636945.3). NCBI lineage: Bacteria > Bacillati > Actinomycetota > Actinomycetes > Kitasatosporales > Streptomycetaceae > Streptomyces > Streptomyces sp. FXJ1.172. The sequence continues at coordinate 160,732 of NZ_CP119134.1, forward strand.
CCGCACGAGTACCTCACGACGTGGCGGATCGAACTCGCGGTATGTCACTCCGCGCGTTCCGGGGAGACCGTCCGCGGTCCGCGCAGGCGGTGCTCGTCTCCTGACACGTATCTCCTCGTCCGGGCGCTTCTTGGCAGTCGCCGACTGTGGTACGTTCCGTGATCGCACGGACCAGGTGCCTGTATGTGTCGTACGCACAGGTGTGCAGGTGGCACACGGGATCGGAAGGGCCGGCTCTCTCTTCGTTCCACTGAAAGACACCCCTCGATCGGCAGCGGTTCCGCCTCGCGGCACGGGGGTGGGGAAGAAAGGTCTACGGATGTCCGCCACGCAGGTGCCGGTCGGGGAAGGCACCCGTCTTTTCGAGCAACTGCTCGCTGTTCACGGCGTCATGACCCGCGGCGCGGGGCTCGTCGCCCACTCCTTCACCCGGCTGGCGGGCGGTTCGGCCGTCGACACGAAGACGTTGGTGTCGACCGTGCAGTGGTTGGTCGACTCCTTACGCCATCACCACCTGAGCGAGGAGGAACTGCTCTGGCCGGTGCTGCGGGAGCGGTTCCGCGAGCGGGTCCGCCGTCTCGACCGGCTGAGCGAGCAGAACGAGGCCCTGGAGAAGGAACTCGACGAACTGGAGAGCGTCATCGGGCGCATCGCCGAGGAACGGCGGGTCGGCGGATCGGTGGGCTGGGGGCATGCCATGAAGGAGGGGACACGCGCCTCCCACCGGATCCGCGACCTGCTGGCCGGGCGTCTGGCCGTGGAGGAGCCGTTGCTGAGGGGCCTGTTCCCGGCCGTTTCGGACGAGGATGTCGTCAGGCTGCGCAGGGCGGTGACCGAGTGTGTCCCGCGCGGCGGGCCGCATCTGGTCGTGGGCTTCCTGGAGCACCCCGAGCCCGTGTCCGGCCGGGACCACGTGTACGCCGGTCTCCCGCCGTCCGTGCGGTGGACCCGTGGGGTGCTGCTGAGCAGGTTCCGCACGACGCTCAGAGCCCTCGCGGCCTGCTGAGCCCCGCGGCCGTGCGACCCCCGGGTGAGGGGGTCAGCGCGCGGTGACGGCGGGCGCGGTCTTCTTGCGGGCGCGGTAGGCGGCGGCCTTGATCTTGTTGCCGCAGGACTCCATGCCGCACCACTGGCGCCGCATGCCCCGCGAACGGTCGATGTAGACCCGGGTGCACTCCGGGTTGCCGCACTCCTTCAGGAGGGGGACGTCCGGGCCGCTGAGTAGTTCGACGGCGTTCCGGGCGACGGTCGCCAGGGCCTGGTCGGGGGTCGCCTCGGTGTGCCGCCCGGCCATGGTGAGCTGCGGCGTCGCGGGCGTCTTGCGCGCGGTGGCGTTGACCACGGCGAGTGCCTCGCGGTCGAACTCCTCACCGAGCCGACGGTTGGTGACGAGCCGGTAAAGGGCCTCACGCATGGCGGTCGCCTCCCGGACGTCGTCCTCCTCGCCGGGCGTGATCGTGTCCACGAGTCCGGACTCCACGTACCAGGCGTTGAGCCGCTCCGGCGTCACGAACATCTCGAACCGGGTCGAGCGCCGGGCACGAAGGGTGGCCACGAAGTCCAGGGCCGGGTGCCCGCATACGAAGACATGATTCAGATTCACATCACCATCTTGACAGGTGACTCCTGCTCGGTGCAAGTGTCGTCACCGGTTGGGCAGCTGGTCCCTCGGGGGTGGTGTGCTCGCGATCGTATGGCACTTCGCACCGTGAGCGCAGGTCAGGACCGGGTACGGGCCCCCGCCGCCGCTTCCCGCCGCGTGCGCCCCGGCTCCAGCCGGAGTTCGCGGCCCTGCCACCGCCGGCGCAGCCAGCGGTCGTGGCTCGCGAGGACGATCGCGCCGGGTCCGGGGCCGAGCGCCTCCTCCAGCTCGTCGCACAGGGTGGGGGACAGGTGGTTGGTGGGCTCGTCGAGCAGCAGCAGCTGGGGCGGGCGGGCCACCAGCAGGGCCAGCGCGAGTCGCCGGCGCTGCCCCACGGACAGCTGCCCGACCGGTCTGCCCAGGTCGGCCTCGTGCATCAGGCCGAGCGAGGTCAGCGGCACCTTCTCGGCCCGCGCTTCTCCCAGCGACAGCTCGTAGGTGTCACGGACCGTGCGCTCGGGCCGGTCGAACACGGTGTCCTGGCTGAGCAGCCCCACTGTTAGCCGGCGCCGTCTGCGCACCTCGCCCTCGGCCGCGAGACGTCCGGCGAGGACGGCGAGCAGGGTCGACTTGCCGGCCCCGTTGCCGCCCGTGACCAGCAACCGGTCCGTCGCCGTCACCTCCAGGCCCTCCAGCGCGAGCCGGCCCGGCACCCGGACCTCGCGCAGGGACACCAGGGGCTCCGGGGCCTCCTGGGCACGCGCGGCCAGCTCCCCGGCCGCGAACCTGAGCGGCCGGGGCGGCTCGGCGACCTGGGCGCGCTCAAGCTCCTCCAGCCGCCGCGTCGCGTTGCGCACCCGGCGCGAGATCGAGTTCTGCACCCGGCCCGCCCGGTGGCCGTAGCCCATCTTCTCGTTGTCGGTACGGCCCCGGTCCGGCGCGACCCGGTGCGCGGTCACGCCCGCCGACTCGCGCAGTTCCTCCAACTCCTCCTGCTCCTCGGCGTACCGCCGCTCCCAGCGCTCCCGCTCGGCGCGCTTCTCGGAGAGGTAGGCGCTGTAGTTGCCGCCGTAGCGGACGGGGCCGTCCACCGCCGGGTCGAGGTCGATCAGGTCGGTGCAGACGGCGTCCAGGAAGGCCCGGTCGTGGCTGGCGATCACCACGGTCCCGGGCAGGCCGCGGACCTGCTCCTCCAGGAACGCGGCGGCGCCGTCGTCCAGGTGGTTGGTCGGCTCGTCCAGCAGCAGCGCCGACGGCCGCCGGACCAGCAGTGCGGCCAGCGCCAGCCGCCCGCGCTGCCCGCCGGAGAGCGAACCGAGCGTGCGGTCGTGCCCGAACGCGGTGAGGCCCAGGCCGTCCAGCATCAGGGCGGCGCGGCGGTCGGCGTCCCAGGACTCCCGGTCCTGGGCCTGCTCCAGGCGCCTGCCATAGGTGTCGAGGAGTTCCTGGTGGCCGGGGTCGTCCTCCGGGACGACGGCCACTCGCTCGGCGAGCCGGTCCAGCTCCGCCAGGTCCTCGCGAGCCTCGCGCAGCGCCTCGTCCAGCACCGCGGCGATGGTGGACTCGGTGTCGAACGGCATCTCCTGGTGCAGGAAGCCGAGGTCACCGGGGCGCGTGACGCTTCCCGCGTCGGGTTCCTCCACGCCGGCCAGCACGCGGAGCAGGGTGGACTTGCCGACGCCGTTCTCCCCGATCAGGCCGATGCGGTGGCCTGGGGAGGCGGTCAGACAGACGCCGTCGAGGACGCGCCGGCCTGCCAGGACGCGGACGATGTCATGGGCGAGCAGAGCGGGTTGAGGCACAGGAATCCGTCCCACGTGATCGGTGGTCGGCCCGCCGGGCACACGGCCTCGGACGCGGGCCACTTCACACGTCGACGGCTCACACCTCGGGTGCTCCGGCCTCCACGAGCGCTCCGTCGGCCAGCCGCAGCCAGCGGTTCACCCCGATCTCGGCGAGGAACCGCTCGTCGTGGCTGACCACCATGAAGGCGCCCTGGTAGGAGTTGAGCGCGCTCTCCAGCTGGCTCGCGCTGACCAGGTCGAGGTTGTTGGTCGGCTCGTCGAGCAGCAGCAGATGCGGGGCCGGCTCGGCGCACAGGACACAGGCCAGGGTGGCGCGCAGCCGTTCGCCGCCGGAGAGCACCCCGACCGGCAGGTGTGCCCGCGCGCCCCGGAAGAGGAAGCGGGCGAGCAGGTTCATCCGCTCCGCCTCGGGCCGCTCCGGGGCGAACGCGGCGAAGTTCTCCGCGACGGTGCGGTCCAGGTCCAGCAGGTCCAGGCGCTGCGAGAGGTAGGCGATGCGGCCGTCGTTGCGCTTGATCTCCCCGCCGTCCGGGGCGAGGTCGCCCGTGATCAGACGCATCAGGGTGGTCTTTCCGGCGCCGTTGGGCCCGATCAGGGCGATGCGCTCGGGGCCCCGGACGGTCAGGTCGACACCGCCTGCGGCGAACACGTCCTTGTCCCCGAGACGGACCTGCATCCCCTCGCCGAGGAAGAGGTTGCGCCCGGCGGGCACCTGGGTGTCGGGCAGCTCCAGGGTGAGGCGCTGCTCGTCACGCAGCGCGCGTCCCGCCTCGTCGAGGCGGGCCTTGGCCTCGCTGACCCGGGACGCGTGCATCTGCCCGGCCCGGCCGGCGGACTCCTGCGCGCCGCGTTTCATGTTGCCGGCGAAGATGCGGGGCAGACCGGCGTTCTTCAGGTTGCGGGCGGCGTTGCTCTGCCGGCGTTCGGCGCGTTCGCGGGCCTGCTGCATCTCCCGCTTCTCCCGCTTCAGTTCCTGCTCGGCGTTGCGGACGTTCTTCTCGGCGACCTCCTGCTCGGCGCGCACGGCCTCCTCGTACTCGGTGAAGTTGCCGCCGTAGAGGCGCAGTTCGTCGCTGCCCAGCTCGGCGATGCGTTCCATGCGGTCGAGCAGTGCGCGGTCGTGGCTGACCAGCAGCAGGCAGCCGGGGAAGTCCGCGAGCACGTCGTAGAGCTTGTGCCGCGCCTGAAGGTCGAGGTTGTTGGTGGGTTCGTCGAGCAGCAGCACGTCCGGGCGCTTCAGGAGCTGCGCGGCGAGGCCCAGCGAGACGACCTGGCCGCCGCTGAGCGTGTTCAGGCTGCGGTCCAGGGTGAGGTCGGCGAGGCCCAGGCGGTCGAGCTGGGCGCGGGTGCGCTCCTCGATGTCCCAGTCGTCGCCGATGGTGGTGAAGTGCTCCTCGCTCACGTCGCCGGACTCGACGGCGTCCAGGGCGCGGATCACGTCGGCGATGCCGAGCACCTGGGCGACGGTGAGGTTGCCGGTCAGGGGCAGGCTCTGCGGGAGGTAGCCCAGCGTCCCGCTGACCGACACCGAGCCGCTGGCGGGTTTCAGCTCACCGGCGATCAGCTTGAGCAGGGTGCTCTTGCCGGAGCCGTTGGGGGCGACCAGGCCCGTACGGCCGGCGGTCACGGCGAAGGACAGGTCGTGGAAGACCGGGGTGTCGTCGGGCCAGGTGAAGGACAGGTTCGAGCAGACGATGGCGATGTCGGACATGGCGGCGACCTCGAGCGGATCGTGGGCAGAAAGAGACCTCTGCCCTGGGCAGACGGGGGAAATGGGTACGACGAACGGGCCACCTCGGCGGCGCTCCTGCGCGCGTCCGGCGGCCGTCAGATCCGGATCTCATCCGGAGATGTCGTCTTCACCCACCACGTCTGCGACTCCTCTGTAGGCGGTCCACGTCACTGAGAGCGTAGCAGCTCCCGAAGTTCCGCCCGGTCGAAAAAGCCCGAGCCCGGCCGGCGGGGCGGGCGGTCGTCCGGGGTCACACGTGTGTACACCTCGTCGTTGACAGCCGGGGAGGACCGTGCCACTATCATCACCAGTCTAACCGGTGACTTATGTCGCGGTGGCTTGACGGATTCACAGGTGTGGGCTCACCCGGCCGGTGCCGCCCCGCGCGGCGCACGGCGCCGGGACCGTCGCACCCCGAAGGAGCAACTGACCATGGCAAGAAAGCCGAAGCGGAGGGCCGAGGGCGCACCGGTGGCACGGCGGGCGATGCTGGGCATGCTCGGCGCGGGCGCCGCCGGGCTCGCCGCCGCGCCCTACCTGCAGCGCGGCTGGGACGGATTCCTCGGCGCCGCCTCCCAGGTCGACGCCACGGGCCTGACCGGTCTGCTGCCCAACCCGGGCGGCTTCCGGTACTACAGCGTCGTCGGCTCGGTGCCGCACAAGGACGAGACGAACTACGCGCTGCGGGTCGGCGGGCTGGTGGAGAAGCCGAAGACGTACACGCTCGACGCGCTGCGTGCGATGCCGCAGACCCGGGTCGTGCACGACGTGCTGTGCACGGACGGATGGGGCGTGGACAAGACACCCTTCGAAGGGGTGAAGCTGGCGGACATCCTCGATGCCGCCGGGGTGCGCTCCCCCGGCGCGGCGGTCCGTTTCACCTGCTTCGACGGCGCCTACAGCGAAAGCCTCTCCCTGGAACAGGCCCGCCGCTCGGACGTCCTGGTGGCGCTGAACATGCAGGACAAACCCATCACCCACGACCACGGCGGACCGGTCCGCCTCTACGTGGCCCCCATGTACTTCTACAAGTCGGCCAAGTGGCTGTCCGGCATCGAGGTCACCGACAAGGTCGTTCCCGGCTACTGGGAGGAACGCGGATATGCGATCGACGGCTGGCTCGACGGCGCCGACCGGCACGGCGACGGGTCCTGACCCCTCCGGCCGCGTCCGCCGCTTCGGCACCGCCCAGCGCATGGTCCACCGAGCCACCGGCCTGCTGATGCTGCTGTGCCTGGTCTCGGCCGCCTGCCTGTACTTCGGGCCGCTCGCCCTGCTCGTCGGGCGGCGGTACCTGATGGTCACCGTGCACGAGTGGTCGGGCATCTCGCTGCCGCTGCCCTCCCTGCTGGGGCTCCTGTCCGCCGAGTTCCGCGCGGACCTGCGCCGGCTGAACCGCTTCGCGGTGTACGACCGGCAGTGGCTGCGGGCCGTGCGCAGGCGCCGTACGTCGCCCGAGGCGCGCCCGGCGGGCAAGTTCAACGCCGGGCAGAAGATCTACGCGGGCTGGATCGCCGGCGCCGTCCTCGTGATGATGTTCACCGGCCTGCTGATGTGGTTCATGGGGCTGGCGCCCTTCATCTCCCGTACCAGCGCCATCTTCATCCACGACCTGCTGGCCTGGGCGATCACCTTCGTCCTGCTCGGACACATGCGCAAAGCCTTCGAGGACCCCGAGGCGCGGCTGGGTATGCGCACCGGATACGTCAGCCGGGCCTGGGCGGAGCGGTACCACTCACGGTGGCTGCGCGAGGAACACGCGGGTGACGTTTCCGAGCAAGCGGAGAAGGTGTGATGTGTCTCTTGACGAGGGGCACACCTGGCCGGAAGGGGTCATGGACGACCGCGGCGCCCCCGGCGCCGGGTTTCCCCAGCCGGGCGGTCGGTGGGGCGAGCCCGCGGGAGTGCTCGCCGACGAGCTGACGGGCGTCCTGCACCACGCCGTCGGCCAGGCCGCCCGCCACCTCCACGCGGCGGCGGCCGCCGTGTACCTGCTGACTGCCGACGGCGCGGAACTGCGCGCCGCGATGATCGGCGGCAGCCCGCCGTCCGTCTTCACCCTCCCCGGCCGTATGCCGCTGGACTCCCCCTACGCCTCCGCGCGAGCCCTGGCCGACGGCGGTGTGGCCTTCCTCGCCGAACCGGATCCGCTCGCCGAACCGGAGCAGGGTGCCCTGGCCTATCCCTACACCGTCGCCTCGGTCCCGCTGGAGAGCGCCGGGCGGCGCTTCGGCTCCCTGACGGTGCTGCGCACCGAGGACCGGGGCGGGTACGGCGACGCGGACTGCCGACGGCTCACCCGGATCGGCGACCGGCTCGCCGCCCTGCTGGCCGGCCTCCTCGCCCGCGGCGCCACCATCACGCCCGGAAGCCTGCCCGTGCTGGTCCCCGTCCTCGGCACCGAGCCACCGGCCGGACCCGAGCACGGGATCCTGCCGGGCCTCCCCGCAGTCCCCGGCTCCACGGGGCTCACCCTGCTGTACGCCCTGCAACGGCTGGCCGACATGCTGAACCGGGCGACCACCATGGAGCACGTCACCGGGGCGGCGGAATTCTGCGTCATGGCGCCGTTGCGCGCCCGGGCGCTGGCGCTGGCCTCGGCTGCCGACGGCCGGTTGTGGGTCGTGGGCCACAGCGGCGACTCCGCGTGCCTGGTGCGCGAACTGCACGGCAGCGCGTTGTCCGCGCACACCCCCGCGGCCCGGGCGCTGAGGGGACGGGCGCCGTTCTTCCCCGGGGTGTTCGCAGCCGGTCCGTCCGGCCCGCGCGACATCGCCGACGACCGCGCGTCCGCCACCGCCCACCTGCCGCTCGTCGGCAGCCGGCACGTCGTGGACCTGCCGATCCCCGCGACCGACCCCGTGGTCGGTGTCTGCTCCCTGGCGTTCGACGGGCCGCGGACCTTTCCGCCCGAGGAGCGGGCCGTGCTGACCATGATGGCCGGGCTGCTGGGCTCGGCCGTCCAGCGGATCCGGCTGAGCGCCGCGCGCCGGTCGCTCGCCGAGGGCATGCAGCGGCGGCTGCTGCCCGCCGCGCTCGCCGAGGTGCCCCGCCTGACCACCACGGCCCGCTACCGGCCGGCCCGGTCCGGCAGCGAGGCGGGCGGGGACTGGTACGACGTGATCACGATGCCGGACGGCCGCGTGCTGCTGGCCGTCGGGGACGTCGAGGGCCACACGATGGAAAGCGCCCTCGTCATGGGCCAGTTGCGCACGGCGGTGGCCGCGTACGCCACCGAGGGCCACGCTCCGGCCGCGGTGCTGGAACGCACCGACCGGCTGCTCGCCCGGCTCGGCACCGGGCTCCTCGCCACCTGCTGCGTGATGGCCGTGGACACGGAGACAGGGCTGGCCGAGGTGGCGCTGGCCGGGCACCCGGCGCCGCTCGCCCGGCTGCCCGACGGCACCGTCCGCCCGCTGCGGGCACCGGCCAACGTGCCTCTCGGGCTGCACGTGCGCACTCCCTACCGCTCCCAGGAGCACACCCTGACACCCGGGAGCGTGCTCGCGCTCTGCTCGGCCGGACCGCACGGGACGGACCACGACGACGTCCGCGCCCGCCTGGCCACCGGCGGTCGGCGGGCGGACACCGACCTGGAACACCTGGCGGACCGCTTGCTCCAGGACACACCCGGCCGCCGCGACGACGCCGCGCTGCTGCTGGCCCGCTACGAAGGAGCCGATGACGGTACGGCACCCCGTACCGCGCGTTTCCACGTCGAGCGGCGCGACCTGCGGGCGGTCGGACAGGCCCGCCGCTTCGTGCACGAGCGCCTGTGCGACTGGGGCCTGGCGGACCTGTCGGACGACCTCGTGCTCATCACCTCGGAACTGGTGACCAACGCGCTCGTCCACGCCGGCAGCGACGTGGACCTGCGGCTGCGGGCGTTCGGCGACCGCGTCCGGCTGGAGGTGCGCGACTCGGACAGCGCCCCGCCCGTGCCCACCGCCTACTCGCTCACCGACGAGGGAAGCGCGACCGCGGAACACGGCCGCGGCCTGTTCCTGGTCGACGCGCTGGCGCAGACGTGGAACACCGCTGCGAGTGGCCGCGGCAAGAGCGTCTGGCTGGAGCTGGCCGTCCCCGGGGCCGCCCGGGGTGCTGGGGACGGCCGACCGACGAATGACCTAACACATGCTTCGCCGGGACCGGTCGGGGCCCGCGGGCGGGGACCGTCACCTGACTGATGTCCCGGCAGGCGGCAGGCGGCCAGAGTGGGGACCGGGCCGAGGACACCCGGCCCACTCGAGAACATGAATGCGACAACCCTCTTTCGTCACCGTTTTAAGTGGTGATAGAGTCTGGCTCAGTCTTCACGCCCCGAGTCTGCCTCGGGTCGTACACCCAGGTCGTGGGGCCACACGTGCGGACGCCGTCCGCCGTGGCCCGTCGGCCGAGCCACTCTCCTGCTCATGTGCCGTGCACATGTGTCGTCGCAGCCAGGCGCACACCTACTTCTTGGATGGGAAAGCAATGAGACGACTCCTGACTGTCCTCGCGGCCGGCGTGCCGCTGGCTGCGGCGGTGTACCTGCCGACGGCGTCGGCGGAACCCCAGTACGGCTCGGCCGCCGCGCCCGCCAACTGCTCGGCGCCTTCGGTGAACGCGCCTGCCGGTACCAAGGTGGAGTCGGTGACGGCGGTCCGCCAGGCGGGCGGCACCATCCACGGCACCGGCATTCTCGGCGGGGACGTCTTCAACGTCCCGGCCTTCTGCCAGGTGACGGTCACCCTCACCCACCCGGGTGGCAACGATCATGCCAAGGTGCAGACCTGGCTGCCCCTGACCAACTGGAACGGCCGTTTCCAGGCCACCGGCGGCAGCGCCTACAGCGCTGGTGACAACGGTGTTGCCCTGGGCACCGGGGTCAAGAACGGTTACGCGACCACCACCACGGACGCCGGTGTCGGTGACGTCCTCGACACCAGCTGGGCGCTGAAGGGCAAGGGCCAGGTCAACACCGTCCTGCTGAAGAACTTCGCCTCCCGCTCCCAGCACGAGGCGGCGGTCGTCGGCAAGGAGGTCGTCGACGGGGTCTACGGCAAGCGTGCCGCCTACTCCTACTTCACCGGCTGCTCCACCGGCGGACGCCAGGGCTACATGGAGGCCCAGCGTTATCCGAACGACTACGACGGCATCCTCGCCGACGCGCCCGCCATCAACTGGGACAGGTACGAGGTCGCCACCCTGTGGCCGCAGGTGGTCATGAACAACGAGAAGACCTACCCCTCGAAGTGTGAGTTCAAGGCCTTCACCGACGCCGCCGTCAAGGCCTGTGACAAGCTCGACGGTGTCAAGGACGGTCTGGTCAGCGACCCGTCCCGCTGCAACTACGACCCGCGCCGGCTCATCGGCACCAAGGTCGTGTGCGACGGCAAGGAGCTGACCATCACGGCGGCCGACGCGGCCGTGGTGCGCAAGATCTGGGACGGCCCGCGCACGACCTCGGGCAAGAAGCTGTGGCCCGGCGTCCCGGTCGGAGCCGACCTGGGTGGCCTGGCGGACACCACCGACCCCGGCACCGACGGCACCGTCCAGGGCAAGCCCTTCCCGGTTCCCGCCCTGTGGGTCCAGCTCTGGCTGAAGAAGGACCCGGCCTTCGACGTCTCGAAGATCACCTACAGCCAGTTCACGCAGCTGTTCAAGCAGTCCCAGGCCGAGTACAACAAGGTCATCGGCACCGACAACCCCGACCTGTCCGCCTTCCGCAAGTCCGGCGGCAAGCTGATCACCTGGCACGGCGACGCCGACCAGTTCATCCCCACCCAGGGCACCGTGCAGTACCGCAAGCAGGTCGAGCGGGAGATGGGCAGCTCCAAGCGGGTCGACGACTTCTACCGTCTCTTCCTCGCTCCGGGCACCAGCCACTGCGGTCTCAACGGTTTCGACGGCTCGGCCGACGGCCTCGCCGCCCTGACCACGTGGGTCGAGCACGGCAAGGCGCCCAAGACCCTGCCCGCCACCCTGATCAACGCCAATGGCAAGCAGGTCAGCCGTGACCTGTGCAGCTACCCCGCGGTGTCCCGCTACACGGGCCACGGTGACCCGGCCCTCGCCTCCAGCTTCCGCTGCGTCTCCCCGTCCCGGCACTGACCGGGCCGGCGACGAACCTCTGACCTGAGAAAGGCCGAACCAACATGAGCACGCAGACAGCCACGCCGGCGAACGCGGCGGGAGAACGCTCCTCCCTGCTGAGGCTGTACCTGGGCCGCGGTGTCCTGGCCGTGGTGTGGGCCCTGGCGTTCGCCGCAGCCCATGAGCACGTCGACGCCGTGGCGGTCACGCTGCTGGTCGTCTACCCGCTGATCGACGCGGTGTCCTCGCTGATCGACTACCGCGCCACCCCCGACGGTTCCGAGCGCCGGGTCACCGCGTTCAACGGGGTGCTCAGCACGCTGGCCGCCGTCGCGATCGGCATCGCCGGCGCGGGCGGCGTGGCACCGGTGCTCCATGTGTTCGGCGCCTGGGCCATCGTCTCCGGTGCCGCCCAGGTGATCGTCGGACTGCGGCGGCGCGGTCCCGAGCTGGGCAAGCAGTGGCCGACGCTGATCTCGGGCGGCCTGTCCTTCCTGGTCGGCATCACCTACAACATCCAGGCCGCGGGCGACAATCCCTCGCTCGACGTACTGTCCGTGTACGCCACCGGCGGCGGGGTGTGGTTCATCCTCCAGGCCCTGCTGCTGGGCTGGAAGTCCCGCCAGCTGCGCACCCGGACCGCCTGACCGCCGTACCCCTTCCGGTTCCGTCCCGGTCCGCGCCCTCCATGGCGCGGACCGGGACGTTTTTCGTGCCGCGGCTGCCGTCAGGCGACGCGGTACTCCCGCAGCCGGGCGTACCGGGCGGGGGCGTCCGCCTTGAAGGCCCGACCCAGGTCCACCCTGCCGCCCTGATACGGACACTGCTCGAGGGGGCTCACAGCGCTCTACTCCGGTTCTGGCGGTCTTGTGGGGACCTGGGGTGCCCGGCGGTGCCCTCCGGCCGTCGTCATGGGAACGAGCCCGGTTCGGCGCGGGGTTCAAGCGCGCCGCTACGGGAGGTGGACACGCCACAGGGGCATGCGCATCGCTCATGCCCCTGTGGTGCCGGAGAACCGAGTATGTCGTTGTTGAGGATCGTCAGCACGCGGCCGACGACGGCAACCAATTCGTCACTACTCTGATGGGTGACGCAGTGGGAGGTGAGTCGCGTCTGCCGGGGGCGGCAGACGGTCACGCGGACGGCGTTCCCGGGCCGCCGAGAAGTTCTATGAGAAAGCCGTCCCAGTTCAGACCGTCCAGCTCCGTCTCGGCGGAGGCGATCCGATAGGTGGCGTCGAGCCACTCGCCCAACTGTGCGGTGGGCAGCTCGAACAGGGCTTCCACCTCCTGCGATTCCAGAAGCAGCCATGACGAGGGCTGCTGCCCGGGCAACGTCGGCCACATCCGTACGTCGCCGGAGCCGCTCATCGCGGTCAGGCCGCGGTGCAGGAGTTCACGGCCGATGTACCAGATGAGACCGGGTCCTCGTTCCGCGAGGAACTCCACCCGGATCACCGCGGGCATGTCCGGGTCGAAACGGAACTCCGCCCGTATCGGCATCCGGGTGAATTCATCGAGCATCTGGTCGAGTTCCAGGAACAACGAGGGCACCTGTTCGGGCGTCGGTCGCGCCCGCAGCTGCGACGGATCAGGATGCATGACGGGGGTTCCCCCTCTGTGGGAAGAGATTTCACCTTCTACTCTTCGCCGGAGCCGGAAGCCGCACATCGGTCACTTGACGGTCGAAGCAGAACACGGGGCTGCGCGTGACGCAGGGACCGACGCCCGCGCCGGGAGGAGTTCCTGCGACCCGCCGAGGACGTGACGTAAGTCAGGACGCGGACGCGCGAACACGGCACCACCGTCGCGGGATGCCGGCTCGGGGCGCCGAGGGAGGAGAGCGTCTGATGCCGCGGTCGGGCGCCGTTCTGGCGGCGTGCGGAGGCAGCCCGGTCCCTTGAGGGCGCGCTTCGTGCGGCGCAGAACCCCCGACGCGTCACCGGCGCTGCCCAGAGGGCGTTGCCGAGAGCTGTCACGGTCCTTCTCCAGCAAGGGAGCGCGGCTGGTGCCGGGGTATCGGCGGCAGCGCTTCGAAGCCGTCGGCCGACCAGTGGCTCCGTGCCGCGGCAACCGGGGACGTTCCGCGACGATGGCGTCCTCCCGGACCGCCGAACGTGCGGCACAGGTCGTTCCTGATGACGCGCTTCGGCTGCTTCCTGCCGACCAGGTTCCGCTCGGCGACGGACATCATGTGCTCGGTGACGCGGCGGTCCTCCAGGCCGGCCCTGTGCTCGCCGCGGCCCAGCGGCACAGTGCCCGAGGCCGGCGGACGAGGCCCCGCTCGTGGCCTCAAGGGGAGGATGTCCACGAGCGGGGAGTGCGCGGTGCGCGTGCGTGTCACGTCACGGGCGGCAGGTTGGGTCCGGTGGTGCCCAGCTGCTCGGTGGACACCACCGGCGGCACCGGCCAGGTCACACCCTTCGGCGGCCAGCTCTGCCCGGTCTTCTTCAGGAAACCGGCCGGCGGCTCGTACAGCGGCGGCTGGTTGCCGTCGGGGATCATCGAGGCCCACGCGACGCCCTCGGTACGGTTCTTGAACTCCTGCTTCATCGCGTCAAGTTGGTCCGGCTGCTCGATCAGGTCGACGGCGCCGGCCGCCAGGTAGCGGGCGGCGGACAGCAGGGCCTGGTGGCCGATGTTGGTGGCCGCCGTCGCGGTGACGCCCCAGTTGTGGTTCGGGATGCCCGGCGGGTAGGCCGCGGACAGCAGCACGGCGGTGGGTGCCTGCCAGCTGATGTCGGCGGTGTCGGTGGCCAGTCCGCCGGTGTAGGCGGCCGCCGGGGGAGCGAGCGGGGTCAGGCCGGTCGGCATGCCCGCCTCGGGCTTGCCCAGCGACTTCTGGACGGCCTTCGCCAGCGCGTGGTCGGCGTCGGTGAACTTGGGGGCGCCGATCTGCTGCATGTTGTCGTTGAGCAGCTCCGCGCCGGCCTTGTTGGCCAGCAGGTTCCACGTCGCCGAGTGGAACTTGTGCACCAGGCGGGTCTGGCTGGCCTGCGCCGCAGCCTTCCCGCACTCCACGATCTTGTCGTACAGCACCTGGGCGCGCGCCGGGCTGCCCTCGCGGACGAAGAACCAGATGGAGCACATGTCCGGGGTCACGTTCGGCGCGCCACCGCCGTTGATGATCGCGTAGTGGAACCGTCCGGACGGGGCGACGTTCTTCTCCCGCAGGTACTCCGACATCGTCGCCATCAGCAGGGCGCCGTCCAGGCCGCTCTTGTTGCCGAGCGGGGTGCCGCCGTGGCCGGAGGCGCCGAGGAAGGTGAAGGTGGCCGATACCAGCGCGCTGGTGGTGTTCCAGAAGGGCACCGTGATGTTGAAGGGATGCCAGTCGAGGAAGGCGTCGAGGCCGTCGTAGACACCCTCCTTGACCGCGTACGCCTTGCCGACGAGCTGTTCCTCGCCCGCGCTGCCGAACAGCTTGACCCTGGCCTTCAGCCCGCCCGCGCGGATCGCCTGCGCGACGGCGATGGCGGCGGCGGTGCCGCCCGCGCCGAGGCAGTTGTGGGCGTCTCCGTGGCCGGCGCCGTAAGTGGGGCCGTAGGCGTCGTAGTTGTAGACCAGCGGGTCGTGCGCGCCCACGCCGCTCTTCTGCGACAGCCCCGGCAGGGCGTCGTACTCGGCGTTGAAGCCGAGGACCGGGCCGTCCGTGCCGTAGGTGGCGACGAAGGCGGTCGGGAAGCCCGCCGAGCCCCACTCGACGGTGAAGCCGTTGTCCTCCAGCAGCTTGGCGTGCGCGAGGGAGGACTTCCACTCACGCAGCGACAGCTCCGCGTTCGTCCAGACGTCGTCGCTCAGCTTGGTGATCGCGCTCTCGTTGGCCGAGATCCAGTCCAGCGCGGCCTGCTTGGCGGCGGTGTTCTTCGCCAGCCCCTTGGGGGCCCGGTACGTGGTGGGGGAGACACCGGTCTTCTCGTCGTACCCGAGGGTCGCGGCGAGCACCGGGTCGGCCTTGAGGACGGCCGCGGTGGTCGCGGTGGCGCCCAGTCCGAACATCTTCAGCAGGCGTCTGCGGCCAGGGTGGAAGTCGTTCACGTCAGTCTCGTCCTCGCAGTGTGTGGAAAGGGCCGGACGACCGGCTCTGCAACATGTGAGTGCGCTGTGCCGCCATAGACACGTGTTTCTTGCGTGCAGGCACATCTTGCACTACACGGCGGCACGGAAATCGATCAGTTTCGGCCTCGTGGTGCGCAACGGGCCTACGGGACCGGGTCGTTCGTCTCCGGATCGGGTGTGAACCTTTCGCGGCGCCGGCTCCGTTTCCTGTATGAGCCCGCAGCCGCTCCAGCGGCGGCGGGACGCAGCGGCCGTCCTGCGCCCCCCGTCGGGACGGCCGCTTCCCCGTTCACAGGCCCAGCTGGGAGTGATCTGTGCAGGCTTTCCGATACGTGGCCAAGGGCGAACCCCTGCGGCTGACGGACGTGCCGGACCCCGTGCCGGACCCGGGCTGGGTCGTCGTGCACGTCGAGGCCGCCGGATTGTGCCACTCGGACGTCCATGTGCTCGACGGCACGATCGAGCCGACCCGGCGGCCGCCCTTCACACTCGGTCACGAGGTCGCGGGGACCGTCCTGACCCTCGGCGCGGGGGTCGAGGAGTACGCGGTGGGCGACCGCGTCGCCGTCGCGATCGTCGCGCACCCGCAGGTCCAGGCGCACTACGCGCCGGGCATCGGTGTCGACGGCGGCTACGCCGAGCGGCTGGTGGCCCACGCCTCCACTCTCGTACCCGTGCCCGACGGCGTCTCCACGGTCCACGCGGCCGTCGCCACGGACTCGGTCGTCACCGCCTACCACGCCGTCCGCACCGAGGCCGGGGCCAGGCCGGGCGATGTCATAGCCGTCGTCGGCCTCGGCGGTCTCGGACTCAACGGAGTCCGCACCGCGGTGCTCGCGGGCGCCACGGTGTACGGCGTGGACATCAACCCGGACACCTTCGAGGCGGCCCGCGCGGCGGGGGCGAGTGACTGTTTCACCGACCTTGCCGCGGTCGCCGACCTGCGGCCCGACGCCGTCGTCGACTTCGCGGGCGTGGGGTCCACGACGTCCGGCGCGGTCGATGCCGTACGCCGTCGGGGCCGGGTGGTCCTCGTGGGCCTGGGCACGAACACCACCGGCTTCTCCACCGGCAGCCTGGTCCGTAAGAGCGTCGAGCTGCGCGGCTCCTACGGCGCCAGTAAGGACGAACTGCGGCAGGTGCTCGACTTCATCGCCCGGGGGCGGATCGAACCGGTCGTGGAGGAGATCCCGTTCGCCGGTCTCAACGAGGGCCTGGACCGGATCCGCCGTGGCGCGGTCCGGGGACGCCTGGTCACCCGCCCGGGTAACTGACACCGGTCCGCCCGCCTTCCGCCTCGTGGCGGAAAACACCTCACACGTCCTACGTGCCGGGGAAGGTGTGTTGACGCTGTCCGCGGCAGATGGTTGGGTCCCTTGATCCGGTACCGCAACACACCTGCGCGGAAAGCTTTCTGACGATGCCTCACAACCCAGCCGCCATTGACCAGGACCGGGCGGGCTCAGCGCCACTGCACGAAGCCGTACGGTGCAGCGCCGACCTCGCCCGCGCCCTGGCCCCCGCCACGGAGGAACAGCGGTCGCTGCCGAGGGAACTCGTCGACGCGCTGATCGACAGCGGGCTGCTGCGGGCCGGGGTGCCGGCGTCCCTCGGCGGACCCGAGATGCCGCCCGTCAAGGTGCTGCAGGCCGCCGAGGCGGTGGCACGCGGGGACGCCTCGGCCGGGTGGTGCACGGCCATCTCGGCCACCACCAGCCTGCTGAGCGCCTACCTGCCCGCCCAGGGTGCCGCCGAGGTCTTCGGGGACGCGCGCTCGGTCGCCTCGGGAGTGTGGGCGCCCACCGCCGAGGCGAAGCCGGTGGCGGGCGGGGTGCGCGTCACCGGCCGCTGGGCCTTCTGCAGCGGGGTGGGCCACGCGGACTGGCTGATCGCCGGCTGCGTCCTCGCCGACCCGGACGCGGTGCGGGGCGCCGCTCCCGTGCTGCGGATCGCGGCCATGCCCACGTCCGATCTGGAGGTCCTGGACACCTGGCGCACCAGCGGCCTGCGCGGCACCGGCAGCCACGACGTCGTGGCCGACGACGTGTTCGTGCCCGCCCACCGGGTCGCCTCGCTGGTCGACGGGCTGCCCTCCGACGCCGCCGCGCTGCACCGCTTCCCGCTCTTCGGGTTCTTCGCCCTGTCCGTCGCCGCGGCCGCCCTCGGCAACGCCCGGGGCGCCCTCGACGATCTCGTGGCACTGGCCTCGGTCCGCCGCCCGTCCGGCTCCAACAGGACACTCGCCGAACGGAGTTCGGCACAGGCCGCAGTGGCACGGGCCGAGGCGTCGCTGCGCGCCGCGCGCCTGCTGTACTTCCACTCGGTGGCCGAGGCCTGGGAGGCGGCACGGCAACCGGAGCCCGTCTCCACGGAGTTGCGCGTCGGGCTGCGCCTCGCGGCCACGCACGCGGCCCGGACCGCGGCCGAGGTGGCTGCCGCGATGTACGACCTGGGCGGCGGAGCGGCGATCTACGAGGACTCGCCCCTGCAGCGCAGATTCCGTGACGCGCACACGGTGACCGCCCACCTCCAGGTGAACGCCGCGACCTACGAAGTGACGGGCCGCCACCTGCTGGGCCTGCCCATCAGCACCGACCGGCTGTGAGGGCCGGGCCCGCCCCGACCGCAGCACCACTCTCGAGATGGAGACGAACGTGACCCGGACCAATGCCCAGTACCGCCTCGCGGCCCGCCCCGTCGGCCTGCCCGCGGCCTCCGACTTCGAGTACGTCGAGGAGTCCGCCCCGCAGCCGGGCGAGGGCGAGTTCCTCGTCCGGGTCGACTACCTCTCCCTCGACCCGGCGATGCGTTCGTGGATGAACGAGGGCCGCAGCTACGTGCCCCCGGTCGGCCTGGGTGAGGTGATGCGCGCCGCCGGCATCGGGCACGTCGTCGAGTCCCGGCACCCGGCACACCCCGTGGGCGAGGTGGTGAGCGGCCTCTTCGGAGTCCAGCGCTACGCGGTCAGCGACGGCGCGGACGTCGCCCCGGTCGACCTCTCGCTGGGCCAGGCACCGGTCCACCTCGGCGCGCTCGGCTACAGCGGACTCACGGCCTACGTCGGCCTGCTCGACATCGGCCGTCCCGCGCCCGGCCGAACGGTGGTCGTCTCCGCGGCGGCCGGCTCCGTCGGGGCGCTGGCCGGGCAGATCGCCAGGATCAAGGGGTGCCGCGCGATCGGCATCGCCGGAGGTCCCGACAAGTGCCGCTTCCTGGTGGAGGAACTCGGCTTCGACGGCGCCGTCGACTACAAGGCCGGGAACGTGCGGGCACAGGTGAGGGACCTCGCGCCGGACGGCGTGGACGTCTTCTTCGACAACGTCGGCGGCGAGATCCTCGACGACGTGCTCACCACGCTCGCCCACGGGGCCCGGGTCGTGATCAGCGGAGCCGTGTCGCAGTACAACTCCGCCCAGGGCGTGCGGGGCCCGTCGAACTACATGCAACTGCTGGTCAAGCGGGCCTCCATGACCGGCTTCGTCATCTTCGACCACGCGGCGCGCTATGCCGAGGCACGGGCCGAGCTGGCCGACTGGCTGCGCTCCGGGCAGCTGAAGGAGCGCACCCATGTGATCTCCGGCGGCGTCGAGCGGTTCCCGCAGGCGCTGCTCGGGCTCTTCGCGGGCGAGAACACGGGCAAAGCGGTGCTGGCACTGTGAGGCGGCCGGCGCCGACGGCGGCGAGCCCGGCGAGCTGCTCCCGGCGCGGCCCGCGCCTCTCCCCACGCAGTGGACGTACGGGGGACGGCAGTTCGCGCTGCCGGCCCCTCAGGGTGTGAGCGTCGTGCACCGGTGGTCCCGGCGGGCCGGGGGCCGGGGGCAGGTCATGCGGCCTGCAGGGGCACCGCGAAGGACTTGCGCAGGGACGGGGGAGCGGCGACCGGCAGCAGTGCGGCGAGCATCTTGCCCTTGAGCGTGCTCGGCTGCCGCGTCAGCTCCACGTCGACCCGGGTGCCGTCGCCCTCGGGAGTCATCCGGAAGACCCAACCGCCGCCCGCCCCGAAGAGCTTGGAGTCGAGCGTGGTGATGGTGACCGTGTCACCGTCCGGCTCCCACTCGTAGCGCGCGCGCTCCCAGGCGGCGGCGGTGCCCTCGGTGACCTCGGCCCAGGTGTCGCCGAGTTCGTGGACCTGGAAGTGTTCGGCGTCGATGGTGGGCCAGGCATCGGCGCGCGAGGGGCCGAAGTCGGTCAGCACCCCCAGCACGTCCTTCGGGCCGAGCGTGGAGACGAGATGGAACCGTACGACTGCCATGGGGGCTTCCTCACCAAAGAGTAACTGTCTTGACCGGTGACGAGAGGGTTCCATGAACGGTCGTAACCCGTCAAGCCGGTTACTTCGAGGGTGTCAACCCCGGTTCTCGGCCTGGAACATCCAGCTCTGCTTCTCCAGGTCGGCGGCCAGGCCGATCAGCAGGTCCTGCGTCACCGCGTCGGCCGGGCCGGTGCTCTCGATGCGTTCCCGCACCCGTTCGATGACGGCGGAGAACGTCTGTACCAGCGCCTCGACGGCATCGACGTCCTTCGTCCAGCCCGCGGGGAAGTCGGGGACACCGCTGGTCGCGGCGACGGTGGCGGCCCGCCCGTCCGGGCTGACTCCCAGCGCCGCGGCGCGTTCCGCCACCGTGTCGGCGTACTCGCGCGCGGTGGTGACCACCTCGTCGAGCTGGAGGTGGATGGAGCGGAAGCGTGGCCCGTACAGGGTCCAATGGGCCTGCTTGGCCACCAGGGACAGGTCGAGCAGGTCGACCAGCGTCCCCTGCAGGGCGCTCCCCGCGATCACGCGCTCCTTGTCCGGCAGCGGGCTGTTGATGACCGTCATGGGTATGCGGTTCCTTTCCGGATCGTCGCCAGTGCCCTCATTGTCGGAGCCGTCGGAGCGTTTCGGATCAGTCGTTTGACTGTCGCTCGCAGAGGTCTGGAAGTGGATGACCGAAAGGCGTGAGGCCTCGGTCCAGAACCCGCAGCGCCCCGGCGACGGCGGATTCCAGGAACGCCCGGTCGGTGTGTGCCTGGCCCATGACATGTATGCCCTGGATGAACGTGGTGAGGAAACGGGCCGCCTCCACCGGGCTGAACTCGTCCTCCAGCTCTCCCCGGGTCCGGGCGCGGCGCAGTGCCTCGGTCAGCACGGACTCCATGGCGGTCATGGTCACACGTACCTGCTCCACCGTGCTGTCGTGAGCCGCGCGTTCGGTGGCCGCGCCGACCAGGAGGCAGCCCCGCTCGGGGTCCGCCACATCGGCCGTGACCATCGTGAGCAGTAACTGCCGAAGGACCGTGCGGATGTCGGAGCCGGCCCGGAGGTCTCGGTCGAGATCCGCGAGCAGATCGTCGCAGTAGCGTTTCAAAGCCTGGGCGTACAGTCCGTCCTTCGAACCGAAGGCCGCGTACAGGCTGCCGCTGCCGATTCCCAGAAGTGTCGTCAGTCGTGGCATCGGCGTGGCATGGTAGCCCCGCCTTCGGAACAGGCCGATGGCCCGCTCCACCGCCACGTCCGTGTCGAATGCGCGAGGGCGCGCCACACCGAGATCCTTTCCTGTGAGGTGGACCATGAGCAGGTGGTTCCGGTTCGATATGGCCCGGGGGCGTGTTCGGCCCGGTGCCATGCGGTTAGCCTCAACCACATTGACGGCAACGGCCCGAGGACAAACATGCAGCATCTGAACCTCCCACTGGAGCCCGCCCACGCGCCGCGGCACGCCGCTGCCATCGTCGCGACCGCAGCCGATATCAGCGATGCCGACCTGGATTACAGCCCCGAGAGCATCGTTGTGGTGGAGGACATCGTCGACGGTTTCCGGGCCGAGGGCGTCTCGGACGACGACATGGCCGACTCCCTGATCGGGTTCGGCTGTTACGTCGGCGAGGTCCTCACCCGCCATGCCGGTGGAGCCTGGCGGCGCGCTTCGGCCGATCACCCGACGACCGTGCCCTTGGTCGTGGAGCTGCCCGGCGCACGCGAGTGCGACCCGATCGACTGGGTCTTCTGCCGCCTCAGATTCGGGGCCGACATCAGCATCCGTGACCTCTGCGCAGCGGTCGGTGCGGGAGACGAGTCCGCGGACGGGCACATGTCCGGGTGAAAACGCACATGCATGGCGAAAACGTATGCCTGGCACGGGTGCGCACCCGCACGCGGAAGGCCGCCCCGGAGGTGGCGGTCCGTCCTCAGGCCGCCTGATGGTCCCTCAGCACCTCGGTGAGCTGCGCCCGTGACGTCACACCGAGCCGGGGAAAGACGCGGTAGAGGCACACCACGACGGTCCGCGGCGAGAGATCGAGCAGTTCGCCGATCTCGCGGTTGGACAGTCCGCGGCCGGCCAGTTCGGCGATCCGCAGTTCCCGGGCGGTGAGCGGGCCCCTGGCCGCTGCCGGCCCGAGCGCGCCCGGTGCGGTGCGGGAGAGTGTGGCTTGTGCGTTCATCGATGCCCCCTGTTCTGCGGCGAACGGTTCCCCGGTCCCAGGGAGCGCTCTGCCGCCTGCTCCCATCCCACCGCGGCGGCGCCCGCGGATCCAGGCAGTTCGCATGCAGTTTGCCCCTGGCGGGCCGGGCGAGCGGGTACGTCACCGCTTGCCGGTCTCGCCCAGCGCCTTCGCCCCCTCCGTCTCTGCCGCCCTGGCTCGCATCTGCTCGGCGCGCGGATCGCCGATCGTGGTCAGCAGTTCGGCCGCTCGCGCCCAGCTCGCCCGCGCCTGCGCGCCGTCCCCGTGTTCCAGATGAGCCGACGCCATGTGGTCCAGCACCTCGGCCTGGTTGTAGGCGTCGAGTACCTCCTCGTACAGCCGCAGCGACCGCTGGTAGTCCGCGATGGCCGCGTCCAGCTCGCCCAGGCGTTGCCGGGCGTGGCCGATGCTGTCCCAGGTCGCGGCTTCACTGCGGCGGTTGCCGGTCTCCCGCAGTATGGGGATCGCCTCCTCGCACATGGCGATCGCCTGCCGGTGATCGCCGAGCAGGGTCAGGTACCAGCCGACGGCGTTGAGTTCGCGTGCGGCGGCCCCGCGGTTCCCGAGCCTCCGGTAGAGCGTCAGGGCGCGTCTGGCGTGGTGCAGGGCTTCGGTGTGGCGCCCCTGACGACCACGCACCCAGCCGATGCTGCGTTCGGTGGCGGCCTGTTGCGCCGGGTCCAGCCGGGGCAACTGCGCGAGCATCAGCCCGACCTGCGCCTCCGCCTCGTCGATCTGGCCCGACTCCGCCAGCGCGCGGGCCAAGGCCGCGCAGTTGCTCGCGATGGCGGTCGGATCGTCCAGCACGAGGGCCGCCTCCAGACCGATCTGCTTGGCCGCGATCTCGTCGGCCCAGCGGCCCATCACCGAGTAGTAACTCACCCAGTCCGCGGTGAGGTTCATGCGGTAGCGCAGCAGCCGCGGATCGTCCAGTGCGTGCAGGGCGGCCGTGACGGTCGCCTCCTCGCGACGGAACCACTCCAGCGCTTCCTCGCGGCTGTCGACCGCGACGCGTATCACGCCGGCGGTCAGGGAGCCGGGTGCCTCCGGCCCGGGGTGTGAGTCGAGGACGCGACCGGCGGCGGACGCGTTGTGGCGCAGGTAGTCCATCAGGCGTCTCTCGGCGCCGAACCGGTCGTCCCCCTCCTGCTCCACGAGTTCGGTGCCGTAGGCCCGTACCAGGTCGTGCAGCACGTACCGGCCGTCGGCGTCCCGCGACAGCAGGTTCGCCGAGGTCAGCGCCCGCAGCTCCCGCCGGGCCGCGGCCAGCTCGGCTCCGGCGAGCGAGGCGGCGGCCTCCGCCGACACCGACGGCCCCGGGCTGAGGGCAAGATGCCGGAAGAACCGTGCTGTCGCGGGCGTCAGGGCCCGGTACGACCACGAGAACACGGCACGGACATCGACGTGCCGGTCATCGGCGGACAGGGCGTCCAGCCGTGGCCGGGCCTCGCGCAGTTCGCGTACCCCCAGCCCGAGCGGGACGTCCGGGGACGCGCTCAGCTGCGCACCGACGATCGCGACCGCCAGCGGCAGAAACCCGCACAGCTCCACCAGCTCGGCGGCGGCCTCGGGCTCCGCCCGGCACCGTTCCTCGCCGATCCGTGCGGCCAAGCCCGCCAGAGCCTCCTGCCGGGTCCACACGTCCAGGGTCACCAGACTGGCGCCCTCGGCCACGGCCAGGCCCGACAGCCGGCTGCGGGAGGTGATGATGGCCAGGCACTCGGCCGAAGCCGGCAGCAGCGGCCTGACCTGTTCCTCGCTCCGCGCGTTGTCGAGGACGACGATCAGCCGGCGGGAGGCTGTGTGCGTGCGGAACAGAGCGCTGCGCTCAGCGGTGTCGCGCGGCACGTCGCCGCTGGGCACCCCGAGCGCGCGGAGGAACCCGCCGAGGGCCTCGCCGGGGTCGAGGGGCCGGCCGGTGTCCTCGAAGCCGCGCAGGTTGACATAGAGCTGGCCGTCCGGGAAACGGCCCGCCACCTGGTGCGCCCAGTGCACCGCGAGCGTCGTCTTGCCCACCCCCGCCATGCCCCCGATCGCGGAGACGACGACCGGCCCGCCCCGGCCGGCGACCTGGGAGGTGAGGCGGTGGGCGGACGCCAGCGCCTCCGCTCGGCCGCGGAACGCCGCGAGTGCGGGCGGCAGCTGCCTCGGCACCTGCCCGGGTGCCTGCCGCGGTGCCCGGCCCGTGCGACGCATCGTCGCCTCCACGAACCGGCGCCGCTCGTCCTCGCCCAGCTCCAGGGCGTTCATCAACTCGGTGAGCGTCGCCTGGCGCGGCAGGCTCTGCCCACGCTCCATGTCGCTGATGGCCCGGACGCTGACCCCGGACGCCTCGGCGAGACCCTCCAGCGTCAGCAGTGAACGCCGCCGCGCCTCACGCAACAGCCGGCCGAACGCCGTCCTGTCCATCCCCACCCCCCGGGCCATGTTCCGATTGCCCCTGCAGGCGGGCCCGCTGCCGCAGGACGCAGCGAACGTACCAGTTCTGGAATGGCCATTAAAGCAAGGGGTCTCACACCTGTCCGGAGCACGCTCCGTCGCCATCCCAGTCGTGTGACTGATACCGGCACGGGTGGGCCGAGCCGATCCTGGCCGAGACGGGTCTGGCCGTCGTCGTCCCGTGTCTCCATGGAGAGGTGTGACCGTGGTTACCAGAGGTCTCTGGCGTACGTTTCGGATACCGTTCGCGGCGCTCTGCGACCACATGGGTATCCGGAGTATCGCCGAGGCGGGCACCTCTTCCGGGGAGCCGTCCGCGAACGGGCTCAGCCGCTGGGGGTGAGGTGGGGGGTGAACCAGACAGCAGCCCTGAAGCCCTCCACGCGCACACATGCCCGCGCGCGGGTCACCCGCGCCCGGCCCCGGCCGGGAAACCCGCGGCGGTACGGGTGAACCCGGATGCGGTGCCGGACCGTTCCGCAGATGGGGAAGCATTCGCCGCCGTACGCACGCCGGCGTCGGATGTGGGAAGACCGGCGTCCAACTGTGGTCGTGAGGCCGGTTCCGCCCCGATCGGCGGCCCGGCCATCCGAGGCCGGGCCGCCGGCGTGTTCCCCCGGCCGTTTCGCCCCGTCCCCTCGGCCCGTGGTGGAGCCGCTTGCACGCGGACGTCCGGGTGGGTCTCCGCAAGCTCCGATCGCTGCGGGGTTCGGGCCGAGGAGCGCACGGCGAGGATCCACCGGTTGGCGGCCAGCGCGTCGTCCGGCACGGCTCGCAGAGTGTCGCCGTGGCGCCCCGGGACGTCGAACGGGGTGTGCACGGCCGTGCTCCAGCCCCGGGCGGCCAGGTCGGCGACCGGGTCCGGGCGGGGCGCCGTGCTGAACAGGGCGAGCAGGTCGATCCCGAGCCGCTCCCGCACCGCCGCGTAGACGGGGTAGTCGCGCTGCTCGGCCGGGTTCACCCCGTGCTTGACCTCGCAGCCGAGCGCGCTGCCGTGACCGCTGTGCGCGTTGATGGTCGCGAGCAGTTCCTGCTCCGCGGCCGGCGACAGATACGGCAGCAGCCCCTCGGCGAGCCACGCCGTCGGGTACGTCGGATCGAAGCCGGCCGCCGTCAGCGTGGCCGTCCAGTCCCGGCGCAGGTCGGCGGCGACGGCGACGCGTCCGGCACGCGGCACGGCATCCAGCGTGTCCAGGACGGACTGCTTGAAGGCGAGCACCTCCTCCTGGTCGATCTCGAAGACGGTGCTGCCGTCCGGCCACGGCAACCGGTAGGCGCGGGTGTCCAGACCGGCGCCCAGCACGACCACCTGACGGCAGCCGCCGGCCGCGGCGCTGAGCAGGAAGTCGTCGAAGACGCGGGTGCGCAGGCCGAAGAAGCGGGCCAGCCGGCCCCAGAGCGGATCGGTGTCACCGCCGGACACCTCGTCGAAGTGACGCGGCCACCCGGCGCAGTCGGGTGCCGCCCGGACGAAGTGCTGCGCGTACACGTCCCTGGCCTGTGCGTCCGGCCGCGACGTCTCGATCGCCCGTGCTGCGGCGACCAGTAAGGCGGTACGTCCCACACCCGCGACACGGGCGCTGCTTGTGGGGGCGGTGTCGGCCATGTCTCTCCTTGCGTGGCGAACGCCCTGAGTGCAGGGCTGTGCGTCGGGCGCGGTGGACGTGGTGGGCCGGGCCGCCGCACCGCCTGTCCGTAACACGTCGTGGGTGTGCGGGGAGTTCACCCGGCAGGTGTCCGTGCGCCCTCCCCCAGGCGTTGAACTCACTGTGTGCCGAAGGTCCATGACCCAAGGATCCAAGGGTGAATCGCTGATTCGGAATGGGAGATGTCGATGGTTAAATCAATGATTCGTAAGACTGATATCGTCGATTCGTGATTACGGAGACGGCATCGAAACAGACTGGTCCCGCCCTGCGGCAGAAGATCGTCCTGGCCGCCGCGGACCTACTGGAGGAGGCGGGCCTGGAAGCCGTGTCGACCCGCGCTGTCGCCGCCCGCGCCGGCGTGCCGACGCCGTCGATCTTCCGGATCTTCGGAGACAAGGACGGACTGCTCGAAGAGGTCGCAGAGCACGGCTTCAGGCGCTACCTTGAGGCGAAGGCCGGACTGCTCACCGGCGACGACCCGGTCCAGGTGCTGCGGGACGCCTGGGACCTGCACATCCGCTTCGGCCTCGAACACCCCGCGTACTACGCGCTCGTCTACGGCCAGGTGCGCCCCGGCCGCGTGCCGCATGCCGGCCTGCGGGCCGCCGCGGGCCTGCGGGACATGATCACCCGGGTCGCCGCCGCCGGACGGCTGCGGATGAGCGTCGAACGCGCCACCGAGGTCATGCACTCCGCCGGGGTGGGCACGATCCTCACCCTGATCGGTCTTCCGGAGGACGTGCGCGACCTGCGGACCGCCGACGCCGTCCGCGAGATGGTGATCAACACCCTCGCGCTGCCGCCCGGGGGCGACGACGGGGCCCCCGCCCCCGCCTCCGGCGTCGCCGGCAGCGCCATGGCCCTGCTGGCCGCCCTCGGCCAGGACGGCACCGCGGCCCTCAGCGTCGGCGAGCGGACCCTGCTCCTCGAGTGGCTCAACCGGCTGGCCGACGCGCCGGGCGGGGGCGACTGACGACCGCGCGGTCGAAGTCCCGCCCGACGCCGGCCGTGCGCCCCTCCCAGGCTGACCCGCATCAGCGCGACCTCCGGCACCCCCGTCACCGGATTCCCGAGGGAAGCGTCAGCGTGGCGGACCTGCCCCCGGGCAAGTAAATCGCCTTCGACTACCGCGCGGGGACGTCGTCCACGATATTCACCCTGCAGTCCGACCTTTGGTGCGGGCACCCCGACTGAACCGCGGCTCCGGCGGGCCGCTCGACGGCCCGCCGGAGCCCTGCGTCCCGGGCGATCTCAGTCCTCGGACCACTTCTGGTTGTCGTTACCGGAGCAGGACCACAGCTGGATCCTGGTGCCGTTCGCCGTCTGGTCGTCCCGTACGTCCGCGCACTTGTTGGCGGGACCGCTGACCAGGTCATGACGGTAGTTCAGGTCGAACCGCTGCGCCGGGCTCCCGTCGCAGGACGCCATTTCGAGGTCCGTGCCGTCGTCGGTCGAGCCACCCGCGAGCTGTACACACATACCGAGCGCGCGCATGGTTCCGTCGGAGAACGTCCAGTGCTGCGAGGCGGATTGCGAGCAGTCCCAGATCATCAGCCCCGCGCCCGGTACGGCCTTTCCGCCCACGATGTCGATGCAACGCTGCGACGCGTGGCTGGACACGTTCACACCCGGCGCCGCCACCGCCGGAGCGTTTGTGCCGTCCTTGGCCGCCGCCTTTGCCGAGGGGGCCGCGTGCCCGCCGGCGGACGCGGAGGCCTTGCCCGGCGCACCGGTCGTGGCCGAGCCGGACGGGAACTTGCCCGACCCGGCGGGCTTCTTGCCGGGCGCGGTGCCGCCCGCGCTCGCCGAAGGCGCCGCCGGCCCGCCGAGCCCGTCGACGACATCGCTGCCGTGGCCGTCGGAGCCGACGGCCACCGACGACGCGTCGCGCCTGCCGCCCTCATGACCACCGGTCAGGCCGAGGGCCAGCAGGACCCCGACCACCGCCAGCAGCCCCACGACGCCCACGACACCCAGGGCGCCGCGGGATCCCGCGCGCCCGACCTTGCCCTTGGGAGGCGGGCCGGCTGGGTCGAGCGGTACGACGATGTCCGCGGCCGGGGTTGTGCGGGCTTCACCGTGACGTGCGAAGCTCTCGTCGAACCGGTCTCCGACCGAGCCGTCCACCGGGGTGTCGGCCGTGGAGGAGGGTGCGGCGGGGCCGCGTCCGGTGTTCGCTCGCGACCCGAGCGAGGAGAACCGGGTGAACCGGGGCGGGGAGGCCCCGCTTTCGGCCTTGTCGGGCGCCCGTTCGTCGCTCTTCGGCGCGGTCGGCTCGGCGTCGTCGGCCGCCTCGCCGTTGCGTGCGGGCGGAGAACCGGAACCGACACGTTTGGCGCTGCCCGGGACCCTTTTGGGGAGATCTCCCGCCGAACGGGGAGTGTGTGGAGGCTTCATGTGTTCCTTTCGAGCGGAGCGCGGGGCACGGACGGCTGCGTTGCGGGGGTCTGCGGCCGGTCTCCTGAACGGTCCGGCCCTGCCACACATGTAGCGGATTCGCCGTTGTTTCGGCTCACTTCTACGGCGTGTGACACATGACTCATACCGGCCCGCGCGCAAGGACTCAAACCGGCTCATCGGACGACGCCGCCGACGGCCGCGGGCGGACGGCGCCGCGAACACGTGCGCCGTCCCACCTCGTGGTCGGACGGCGCCTCGGTGCCCGTTGCTCGTTACCTGGCTAGGCCCAGCAGCCGTTCACTGTGGCTGCCAGGCCGTCCATCGCGTCCTTGACGTCGTTCGGGGCGGCCGTCGAGCCGTTCTCGACGAAGGAGAAGACCCGCCACTCGCCGTCGTCCGTCCGGGTCAGGCCGCTCAGGGCGGCGGCTCCGGTGAGGGTGCCGGTCTTCGCCTGCACCTTGCCGACGGCGCACCGGGAGTTGGGGTCGTCGAAGCGGCCGTACGCCGGACCGAGGGTGCTGCCCGCTTCGCCGGCCACGGGCAGGCCGTCCAGGATGGCGCCCAGGGTGTGCGCGTGCCGGGGCTCCGTGAGCAGTTCGAGGATCTGCGCGAGGGTGGCCGCCGGGATGCGGTCGGTCATGGACAGACCGCTGCCGTCGTGGAGCACGAAGTTGTCGAGGGAGATGCCGTAGCGGTGGCTGAGCACGTGGCGTACGACGTCGGTGCCGCCCTCGAAGGTGGCGGGGCGTCCCGCGTGCAGGGCGGTCATCCGCAGCAGGGTCTCGGCGATGTTGTTGTCGCTGTGCTTGAGCATCTGCTTGACGATGTCCGCCAGCGGCGCCGACCGGTGACGGGCGACCGGCACGTCCGTGCGGCTCGCCGTGCCGTGCGTGACGTCGCCGTCGACGGTGATGCCGTCCTTGGCGAGCAGCTTGGCGAAGACCTGCCCGGCGTCGATGGAGGTGTCCTGGACACCGTGTCCGTCGACGACGAGCGCGCGGACGGGAGCGACGGTGTCCGGGTAGTAGCCCGCGTTCCAGCCGTCGGCCAGGGTCGGTTCGGGGAAGAGGCTGTCGTCCACGGCGACCTTCACCGTGCTCAGACCCGCCTTCCTCAGCCCGGCGACCGCGCTCTGCGCCATCTCGGTGAGATCCGCGCTGCTGAGGGTGCGGTCGCCGCCGCCGACGAGGGTCAGGGTGCCGTTGCCGTAGACCACCTTGGTGGTGAACCGGTGCTGGGGGCCCAGCACGGTCAGGGCGGCGGTCGACGTGGCGAGCTTGGCGTTGGAAGCCGGCATGAGCGCGGTGGAGCCGTCGTGGCTCCACACGGTGGCGTCGGAGTTTGCGTCGAGGACCACGCCGCTCACGTCGGAGCCCAGCCGCTGGTCGAGCACGCGGGCGTCCAGGTTCGCGGCCATGTGCCGGTCGCCGGGGTCGGTCAGGTCCAGGCGGCTGGACGCGCCGTCGCGGGCCGTCGCCGTGGTGCCGTTGTCGGCGGCGAAGGCCGAGGTTCCGGCCAGCGTGGCGGAGACGACGGGAACCGCCATCGCGAGCACGACGCCGCGCCGGACACCCCCGCCGCTCTCTTTCGTCCTGCGATGCCGGCGTCGGCCACCCGGCGTGAAGCTGCTCATCTGGTCTTCCTCTTGGATGTGACTCATGGGATCCAAAGTCCGAGTGCGAATACGTGTGAATGGGGACGGCGCGCACCCTACCGAGTCGTCCCTCCCACCCCGGGCCTCTGTCGTCTCTGTACATGAGTTCTTCACACCCGACGCGGTGTTCCGGGTGTGTCCGGACCCCATAAGGTGTCTCGCAGGTGTGAACGGGAAGAAGGGTACCGCCGATGAGATCCGCACGCCGGGAGCCGGCACTGTGGCCCGCGGCATGCACTTGGGCCGTGCTGGTGCTGGCCGTCGTGGCCTGCTGGCTCCACGGCCGGGGCAGCGGGTCGGCGAGCGGCGCCGGCCGCGTGGCCGCGGGCCGGATGGCCACCGACCACGTGGCCGCGGGCCGGATGGCCACCGACCACGTGGCCGCGGGCCGGATGGCCACCGACCACGTGGCCGCGGGCCGCGTGTGCCGCTCCGAGCTGCCGCGGGGCATGGAGTTGTCCTGCGGCACGTACGGCTTCGGCGACCTGCGCTATGCCTGCCCCGCCAAGACCCACGACGGCGTGCGATGCGTGCGGACGTCGCAGGTGACGGTGCGCAACTCCGGCCGTTCCCGCGTGTACGTGACGTACATAGCGGGCCCCCGGCCGGGGGTGCTCGACGAGGGTCCGCGCCGGACGCTCGGACCGGGCCGCGCGGCAACTCTCCGGCCCGGCGGGGGACGGCTGTTGTTCGACATCACGCTGCGCGGCGCGGCGAACGGACCGAGCAGCCTGGAGGTGGTCCGGGTCCGGTGACGCCCCCCGGGGCCGGCTGCGACACGGCGGCTTCGTAGAAGGGCGGGGACCGGTGCGAACGTCGCACACGTGAACCTTCGCGGGGGCGGCCCGCGTGTTTCTGAGGACGGCCGCCGTGGAGCGCGCGGTTCGCCGTCGGCACGGGCGGCTCCGGAGAGATCTCCGCGTACAGGGCGAGGACACACGATGGACACGTACCAGCAGGCCCGGCCGGACGGTGAACCGGACGAACTGGTGATCATGGGCCCCGAGTTCAAGGCGGACGCCCACCGGCAGTACGCGCGGCTGCGTGCGAAAGGACCTGTCCACCGGGCGCAGTTCTTCCCCGGCATCACGGGCTGGGTGGTCGTCGACTACGACCTCGCCCGCGAGGCGCTGACCCATCCGGCGCTGCTCAAGGACCCCGAGCCGGCCACCGAGATGCTGGAGGCGGCGGGCTTCCTGGGCCACAAGCGCGGCACCGGGTTCGGCGGCCAGATGCTGGAGGCGGACCCGCCCGAGCACACCCGGCTGCGCCGTCTGGTGTCGGGCGTCTTCTCCCCGAAACGCACCGCCGGGATGGAACCGCGCATCAGCCAGATCGCCCACCGGCTCATCGACGCCATGCCGCCCTCCGGTGAACTGGACCTCGTGGAAGCCTTCACCGCGCCGCTGCCGGTCACGGTGATCGCCGAACTGCTCGGCATCCCGGAGGCCGACCGCCACGACTTCCGCCGCTGGACGGCACTCGCCTTCCAGGTGGGCCACCCCGAGTACGCCACGGCCGTGGCGAGCCTGCACGGGTTCCTGCGCCAGCAGGCCGACGACAAGCGCCGCGCTCCCGGCGACGACCTGCTGTCCGCCCTCGTCGCCGCCCGGGACGAGGACGACGGCCGCCTCTCCCGGGACGAACTGGCGGGCACCGCGGCCCTGCTCGTCATCGCCGGCCACGAGACCACCGTCAACCTCCTCGGCAACGCCGTACTGGCCCTGCTCCGGCACCCCGACCAGCTGCGGCTGCTGCGGGAGAACCCCGGGCTCCTGCCCGACGCGATCGAGGAGTTCCTGCGCTACGACACGTCCGTCGAGCGCACCACGAACCGCTACGCCGCCGAGGATCTGGAGCTGGGCGGGGTGCGGATCCCGCGCGGCGGCATCGTCGCCGTGGCCCTCGCCTCCGCGAGCCGCGACGCGCCCCTGCCCGACGGCGGCGACCCGGACACCCTCGACATCACCCGGCCCGCCGCCCGGCACCTCTCCTTCGGCCACGGCATCCACCACTGCCTGGGTGCCCCGCTGGCCCGCCTGGAGGCCCGCGTCGCCCTGCACACCCTGCTCACCCGCGTCCCGCACCTGGAACTGGCGGTCCCCGCCGAGACCCTCGATTGGTTCCCGGCGGGGATGGTGCGCGGCGTGCTGTCCCTGCCGGTGCGGTACCGCACGCGGTGACCGGGCGTGAAGAAAGGCTCCCGCGTCCTGTCGGACACGGGAGCCTTTGGTGAACCACAGGGGCAGGGCCGTGGGCTCTACTCCTTCGACCACTTCTGGTTGTCGGTGCCGGCGCACGACCACAGCTGCAGGCCGGTGCCGTTGGCGGTGTTCTGGTCCCGCACGTCCACGCACTTGTAGTCCAGCGAACTGGTCAAGTCCTGGTGCGAGTTGAGGCGGAACTGCTGGGCCTGGCCCCCGTTGCAGTTCGCGAGCTGGATCGTCGTCCCGTTGTCGGTCGACGCGCCCGCCACATCCATGCACAGGCCGAAGGCACGCACCGTACCGTCGGAAGCGAAGGTCCACGTCTGCGCGGCCGAACCGTCACAGTCGTAGATCTCCAGTGGTGTGCCGTCCGTGCCCTGGCCGCCGGGGACCGTGATGCAGCGGTGCGAGGCGTGGCTGAACAGGGCCACGCCGGAAACCGCGGTCGTCTGTGTGCCGCCCGCGCTTCCGCCACCGCCCGAGGTTCCCGTGCTTGCGGAGCCGGTGTGCCCGCTCGTCCCCGGGGCAGGGGCGGTCTGGGGGGACGCCGAGCCCGTCGTATGCGTGCCGGAGCCCGCCGCCGTGTGCGGTTTGGTGGCGGCGGCGGCCTGCTGCGCCGTATGAGCGGGAGAGTCGCCGCCTCCCGCCGTCGCGGGTGCCGGGGTGTGGCCGGGCGTGCCAGGGGCGGCGTGACTGCCCGAGGGCAGCGGCAGTGCGCCAGGGACGCCCGCGCGGGAACCGTCGCGCAGGTCCTGGCCGAGCAGCGACGCCGCGGGCCCGGGTTCCCGCGCCGCGTGGGCGGCGCCTCCTCCTCGGGTTCCCAGAGCCACCACCACGCCGGTCACGAGGACGACCCCGGTGACGGCCGCCAACGTCAGAAGAGTCCGGGGAGCCGCCCTGCGGGACGCCCTGCTCTTCATCGCACCCGCGGCCGACGTCGCGGCGACCGTGTCCACGGCGGTGTCATGGTCTGTTCCGGTCGCGGTGCCGAGCCCCGTGTCGGAACGGACGCCTGCCCGCACCGGCTCCGTGTCCGCGCGGGACGTGTCCGGTTTCCGCGGCGCCGGCTGCGGCGCGGCGCGGGACAGACGGGTCAGCCACGAGGTGACGGCGGCCCTGTCGGCTTCCGTCTTCGTGGTCCCGGCCGAGACTGTCGTAGGACTGCCGGGCGATGTCGGCTTCGCACCCTCGGACGTGGCCGTCTTACGTGTGGGCCGCGTTGGAGTGGCGCCCTTGGCCGAAGCCGTCTCGGGCGCGCTTTGCGTGATGGGTTTTCCCACGGGGACGTTCGCGGGCGCGGCCCGGGCGGGTTTGCGTGGTTCGGGTGAGTTCACAGGCTTCCTTTCCAGGACGCTCAGACGTCGTGTGTGAGGCGCCGTACGTGCCCGGTCACGGCCACATGTGCGTGGACGCCCCCTGGATACACGAGATCGCGGCGTGTCAGGTTCGGAGGGGTCTGGATGTGGCCGGTGCCTCACCTGCTGAGCCGCGCGGCGCAGGTGACAAGGTGTCACACCGGGGCCTTGCCGGCCGCGGTCGCGGGCAGGTCCTCGGGGAGGAGGGTGGTGAGGGCCTCGAGGTCGGGGGCCGCGATGGTGCCGAGCCGCCCGGCGTGCCGGGTCATCATTCCCTCGACCAGTTGCCTGGCCAGCCGGGCGTTGCCGAAGGAGCGGTTGCGCGGGAGGCCGTCCAGGTGGGCCCGGAGGGTGTCGACCGTCTGCGGCAGGCACACGTAGCCGGCCGTCCTGGTCTGCTCTTCGATGATCGCCAGCAGTTCGTCGGTCGAGTAGTCCTCGAAGGCCACCCGGCGTGAGAACCGGGACGCGAGACCGGGATTGGACTCCAGGAACCGTTCCATCTCGGCCGGGTATCCCGCGACGATCACCACCACCTCGTCGCGGTGGTCCTCCATGAGTTTCAGCAGGGTGTCCACCGCCTCGCGGCCGAAGTCCTGCGGCGAGTTCTCCGGCGTGAGGGTGTAGGCCTCGTCGATGAACAGCACGCCGCCCAGGGCCTGTTCGAACTTCTCGGTGGTGAGCTGTGCGGTGTGCCCGATGTACCGGCCCACCAGGTCCGCCCGCGCGACCTCGACGAGCTGACCGCGGGGCAGCACCCCGAACGAGCGCAGCAGGTCGGCGTAGAGCCGTGCCACGGTGGTCTTGCCGGTGCCGGGCGGTCCGGAGAACACCAGGTGGTGGCTGATCGACGGGGTCGGCAGCCCCATCGCGGCCCGCTGCCGGTACGCGCTGAGCAGGTCCACGATGCCGCCGACCTCGCGCTTGACCGCCGCGAGCCCGGTCATGGCCCTGAGCTGGGCGAGCGCGCCCGAGTCGCCGGGGGTCCTCACCTCGTCGCCGCGCACCTCCTCCGCCTCGTCGGCCCCGACGTCCTCCGGGACCATGAGCATCAGATCCGCCTCGCTGGCCTCCAACTGGGTGGCGAGGCGCAGCGACTGGCGGTCGATCATCTCCTCGAAGACCTGCCGTGCGGCGCGTCCGTTGCCGAAGGTGGCGTCGCGTCGCATCCGTGAGAAACGCAGTTCCAGTGCCTTGCGGGTCAGGGGGTCGAGGACGTAGCGGTGGGCGGAGCACATGTTCTCGGTGATCGTGACCAGTTCGTCCACCGAATAGTTCTCGAACTGGATGGTGCGGGTGAAGCGGGAGGCCATGCCGGGGTTGGCCGCCAGGAAGTCCTCCATCTCCTTGGCATACCCGGCGACGATCACCACGGTGTCGTCACGGTGGTCCTCGACGAGTTTGACCAGGGTGTCGATGGCCTCCTGTCCGAAGTCCGCGCCGGAGCCCTTGCTGTCCGAGAGCAGCGTGTAGGCCTCGTCGATGAACAGCACGCCGCCCAGGGCCCGTTCGAACACCTCGGCGGTCTTGATCGCGGTGCCGCCGATCACCTGCGCCACCAGGTCGGCACGCGACACCTCGACGATGTGGCCGGAGGACAGCATCCCGAGCGAGGCGAGGATGCCGCCGTAGAGCCGTGCCACGGTGGTCTTGCCGGTGCCGGGCGGCCCGGCGAAGACGAGGTGACGGCTCATCGGCGGTGCGGGAATGCCGAGCCGGGCCCGTCGCTGGGCGAGCTTGCCCAGGCTGACGAGCATGCTGACCTGCTCCTTGACGTTCGCCAGGCCGACCAGCGCGTTCAGCTCGCCGATCAGTCCGCCCTCTTGCGCCCGGCCCTCGTCGGCGGCGCCCGCCGCGGCGCCGTCGGCCGGGGCCTCGCCCGCCGCGGGCGGCTCGGTACCGGAGTCGGGTGCCTTGTTGCCCGAACTGGTCAGTCCCGAGAGGGTGAGCCAATGGCCGGGTCGGGAGTTCTTGATGCCCGCTCCGCGGTTGGAGCGCACCGTGCAGTCGGTCACCTCCGTCGGTTCCTCGGTTTCGATACGTATGCCGTCACCGACGTTTCCGCTGAATTCGCAGGACTTGAGGCTCGCTCGCCCGCCCGCGCCGATCAGCGCGCCGTGGCCGCCGGACCCCAGGACGCGGGAGCGCACCAGCGTCAGGAAGCCCTTCTGCTCCACCGACGCTCCGGACGCCGATGAGCCGGAGATCTCGCAGTCGCGCAGTGTGCCGAGTCCTTCGGCGCCCACGGAGACACCGGACTGCCCCGAACCGCGCAGCGCGGAGTTCCCGACGTGTGGATCGCCCTCCCGCTCGATGCGCAGCGCGTGGCCGGTGCAGTCGCCGATCTCACAGTCCTCGAAACGCCCGCGTCCGCGGTCGGCGACCTGGATTCCGTTCCCGCGGGCTTCGGTGATCCGCGCTCGGCGCACCAGCGGATCGGCACCCGAGAGGACCGACACTCCGACGCCGCCCGCCCTCAGCACGTCGAGGTGGTCGAACTCGGCGGCGCACTCCTCGGTCAGCAGGACACCGATGTCCGTGCTGTCGGTGATCCGTGCCCCGGTGAGCGACGGGGTGCTGGACTTCGCGATGTGGACGGCGGGCTGCTCGGCCTCGTGGAAGACGCAGTTGGTGTAGTGGCCGCGGGAACGGCCGGTGACGTACAAGCCGCTGCCCCGGGTACCGGAGGTCTCGCAGTACGACAGCTGCGGGTCGGAGCGGTCCGCGACCACGAAGCCGTGTCCGCCGGAGCCGTGCACCTGGACATGGGTCAGCTCGGTGCGGGAGGAACTCGCCAGGTACACGCCCACCGCGCAGTCGCGGACGGTGGTGCGCACCACTTTCAGCGCAGTACCGCCTTCCAGGGCGATGCCCGGCTTGTCCGTGGCGGAGATCTCGCAGTCCTCCAGCACACCGCGGGACTGACCGTTGGCCAGCACGCCGTTGCCGCGCGCGTCGCGCATACGGCAGTTGCGCAGGGTCGCCCGGCCGTCCTCGCTGATGACGACCGCGGAGGTGCCGAGGTTCTCGATCACGCAGTCCTCGATGACGCTCCCGGTCGTGCCCGCCTCCACCACGCCGGCCCCCACCGGATTGCTGATCCGGCACGAACGCATGGCCAGGGAGCCGCTGCCGCGGCTGAGCAGCGCGGTCCATCCCGTGCCGAGGACCTCGCATCCGTCCAGGGCGACCTGGCCGCGCACCGCGTCGATCACCGGGAGTTCGCCCTCGCCGCCGCGCAGCAGCAGGTCGGTGAGCATCACCGCGTCCGCGGCCAGCGTGACGGCCGCGCCGGTGAGCGGGGCGATCTCGACGCTGCCGCGCGGACCGTCGGCGACGATGGTGACGCGGTTCTGCACGACCAGCGTCTCCTGGTACCGGCCCGGGCGGACACTCACGATGGTGCCGGGGCGGGCATCGCCCAGTGCGGCGCCGATCGTCGGGTAGTCGCTCCCGCCCTCCCGACCGACTGTGATCAACTGGCGTGCCACGAAGGCTCCTTCCCCAGAATCTGCTGCGGCCGGCCGCGGGCCGGCCGCCTCGGCACTTCGCCGCCTCGGACGAACTGCGCGCTGTGCATGTCGATGTGTCCCGGCGTACTCAGTGCTGGGTTCCGGCCGCCCAGAGAAGGCGGTCGTCGGCGGTCAGGACCGTCACGTTGCCGTCGTTCTGGATGACGAGTTTCGCTCCGTCGTGTCCGCCGGTGCCGGAACTCCACAGCGGCCGCTGCGACGCGGAGCGGACCACGAGGTCACCGTCCGCCCCGAAGACGGCCGAGTTGCCCTCGCCCGTGGTGGGGGAGGACCAGCGGACCACGCCGTTCTCGTCCGAGATGACGAGATCGCCGCCGGCGCGCATGGTGACACGCATCCGGTTGGAGGCCACCGAATCACCGGTGTGCAGCACGTAGGGGCCGGTGACGACCTTGGTGCTCCACTTGGGATCGGGCGTCTGGGCGGCGGGTCGGGAGGGGGTGGCTGCGGCCCGGTTCCGGGGCGGGGTCGACGGCGCCGTGGCCGCGGCCCGGTTCTCGGTGGGTGCGGTGGAGGTGGCTACGGCCCGGTCCTCGGCCGGTTCGGAGGGCGTCGCTGCCGCCCGGTCATGCACCGGTTCGGACGAGGTGGCCTGCGCGGTGCCGGTCGAGGGGTGCGCCGGGGAGGATGGGTCGACCGGCTTGAGCGGCTCGGCGGAGGCCCTGGCCGACGTGGTGGCGTGGGCGAGAGTGGTGGTCCTGGCCGTGACCGGGGCCGTTGCGGCGGCGGCCTTGACGGATGCCGCTGTGGTACGCGCCGTGGTACGGGCGGTGCTCGAGGTGGCCGTCCTGGCCGTAGCGGCCGCGGCCCGGACGGGTGCCTTGGCCGGGCCGCTCGCCGGTGTCGTGTGGGTGCCGGCCGGGCTCCCGGCGGTCTCGACCGCGCTCGCCGGGGTGGGACGAACCGGTGCTTGGTCGGACTGTCCGGCGCGCGTGGACGGGGTGCTGTCCGACGGCGCCGCCGTGTCCGCGTGGGCCTGCGTCTGATGGGCGGGGCCGTCCGCCGCGGAACGGTCCGCAGCCGGGTGGGTCTCGGGCAGCACTCCGGGCACGGAGGAGGGTGCGGCCGGGCCGTCCCCGGGGTCCGCCGCATCGCCGAAGGGGAAGCCGTCACCCGATGAGGAGCCGTCGCTGCTTCCGGAGACCGGGTTCTGGATCGGCATCTGGCGCGGGAACCCGTCCGGGTGCCGGTCGTTGCCGGTTCCCGGCTGTGCGGCGACCGGGTCCGGCCTGTCCTGGCCCTCGAGGTTCGTCGAGTGGTTCTTGGCGTTCGAGGACAGGAAGGGCGTTGCGGTGATCACCGCGCCCGCGACCGCCGCCGCCACCAGGAACGGTCGGTGCGGGATGCGACCCGCACGTGTTCCCGTGCGCTGCGGGCCCGGCCGGTCGCTTGCGGGGACCGCGGACGCGGCGGACGTCGCGGACTCCGCGTCGTCGTGTGCCGCACCCCGCGGACGCCAGTCGGTCCGGTCGCCGGCAGGTTCGGGTTCGGGCACAGCCGGGGCGGCGGCCAGCGCGCGTACTGTCTCCTGGTCGGTGGCCGCCGCCAGGGGATCCGCGGGGGCGAACGTGCCCACGGCCTCTCCGTCGGGCATTGGCAGTGCCGTGGAACGGCGTATCCGGGGTGCTGCTCCGGCGGGGCGGGCGGCACCGTGGGCCGCTGCCGGCTGACCGGCGGAAGATGAGGATCGGGGGGACATGGCGCTCCTGTTGCTCATCATGCTGACGGTGGGGCGAAAGCGGACTTCACGGGGGTCACGAGAGGGCTGTCGGACACGTCGTCAGAGGGCGGCTTACGTGCCGCTCGCGGGGAACGGTCCGCCGCCCGCGGTGCGGGAGGCCGCGCTGTCCGGGCGGCCGGGCGTGACCGTGGAGGCGGCCTGTAAGGCGTGCAGCCGGTCGAGGACCGCCAGATCTGCCTCGATCAGCCCCTCGGCGGGATCGGTAGACGCGTGCTCGGGCAGTTCGCGCAGCAGGGCGACGGTCGCCGTGCCCTGTCGGCCGACCTCCAGGAGCCGGAACCGCGCACCTGGGGCGAACAGGAGGTCGTCGCAACCCGGAGAGGTGTCGGAGTCCGTCAGCGCCTTGGTGCGCCGGCCGGTCGCCGACCAGATGAGGCAGTGGTCGGCCGTGGGCAGCGGATGAGCCCGGTCCACCGCGAGGGCGCGCACCGGCACGGCCTCGCCCAGGTCGGTGCCGGCGGTCCCGGTCGTCATGTGCGTGCCGGGCCACGTGCCCGTACGGAGTGCCACCCCCCGGTAGGAAGGAAGGCGGCGCAGTCCCGACGCGAGGCAGCGCAGGAAGGTCAGGACCTGGGCGTCGCCCGCTGCCAGCGACGCGCGGAGCTGTTCGCTGTCGGCGTCCGTCAGGTAGGCGTGGACGGCGGCCAGATCGGCGGACGAGGCGGAAACCTCCTCGCCGCGCAGGCCGGGAGTGCGGGTCAGAGCGCGGGACACCGCGCTGGTGTGCCGGTCCCAGCGGGCACCGAGGAACTCCCGGAGCGCTTCGCGGTCCGCGGGCGTGCTGCGGTGCGAGGGCCGTACGAGCAGGTCGCCGGAGAAGGACACGGCGCTGCCGGTGGACGGCGTCGTCGTCCCGGCGGTCGGCTCGGTTCCGGGCCGTGCGCCGGGGCCGGGTGAGGCGGCGGTGCCCGACGGGGGAGTCTCGGTGGCGTGTGCGGTGCGTTCTTGGACGCGG
This sequence comes from Streptomyces sp. FXJ1.172, assembly GCF_001636945.3. Lineage (NCBI taxonomy): Bacteria > Bacillati > Actinomycetota > Actinomycetes > Kitasatosporales > Streptomycetaceae > Streptomyces > Streptomyces sp. FXJ1.172. The sequence continues at coordinate 200,361 of NZ_CP119134.1, forward strand.
GCTGGTCCTGCGGACTTCGGGGCTCGGCTCGCCCCGGCCGCCATCGGGCGCTCGGCGGCCCTGTCCGGCGCCGTCGGTCCGAGGGGTGTCGAAAGACGGCCCGCGAGCGAGCCGGCCGCACCGGCGGATGCCGTCCGCGCGGAGTCTTCCGCCCGCGCGGGCTCCGCCTCGCGCGGGCCGGCGCTGCCGCCGTCGGCAGTGGTGTTGGTCGTCCCGGCTGCGACGCGCTGCGGGTCGTACGCCGCCGGGACGGAAGGAGCCGACACCGTGGCCGTCGGGCGCGGTGCGGGGACGCTGCCGAGGACCGACTCGGTCACCGGTGCCGTTTCCGTGGCAGTTTGCTTCCCGGCCGCAGGCGGGCCCGGGGCCGGTACGTCGCCCGCGCAGGACGTGACGGTGCCGAAGGGCTCTTTGGCGGCCGCGACCGGTGCCGTAGGCCGGGTGACAGCACCGGCGCCGGGCACCCCCTCGTCCGGCTCGTCGTCGTCCTGCCCGGCGAACAGGGGTGACGGCAGCGGAGCTTGGGGGGCGGCGGAGTCGGCGTCGGACCGCGGCCGCTGCGGCATGACGCAGAACTCGTGCCGCACGGCCAGCCGGCGCAGCGAGTCGCCGCCCCTGCTGCCCAGGACGCCGTGCACATGGACCATGGCCCGGACCCGCACTTCGGAGTCGAGGGCGCCGAAGAGGCGGTCCAGAGCGGGCCAGAAGGAGTCGTCCAGCGCACGGCTGGGCAACCCGAGGTCCACGGTGGTGACTTCCGGGTCGACCGGCCGGGCGGATGCCGCGGGTGGCGGCTGGTAGCCGCGCTGGCCGACCCAGAGGCCGGCCGGGGTCGCCGTGACCTGCCAGCGCCGGTCGAGCAGCCAGACGCCCGGTTCGTCGCCGTCGCGCAGCCCGGCCGCCGGCGCGCGGTACTCCACCGCGAGCGGTGCGGACGGGCGGCCGTTCGTGGCCGGCAGACACCTGGCGGCCGCCACGTACGGGCGCCAGGACGGTTCGCCGTCGCCGCCGAGCAGCCAGGACGACACCGTGACGTCGTCCGGCGCCGCCCCGTCGACGAGCATCGGCACGCCGTTGGCCACGTGGATCTCGGTGCCCAGCAGGTCCGCCACGGCCTGGCCGGCCGTCAGCATGTCGTGCCCGTCGGGGGACAGCAGTCGCAGGGATCTGCGCACCGAGCCCGGCAGTGCGACGATCACGCCAGCCAGCGCGTCGGGCGACACGGGCGGTGTGCCGGGCGCTCCCACCAGGAGCAGTGGCCGACGCGGGTCGGGTGGCACGGCGTAGCGGAGCGCGTCCACGCCGCTCGCGCGGGCCTCGGCGGACCGGACCACCAGCCCCGCCGGCACCGGCTCGACCACGTACCCGGGAGCGACGTCACGGTCGACCCGCTCCAGGGCGGACTCCCAGGCGGGGACCGGGAGCCGGGTGCCGACGCGCTGCGGGACGACCCCGTCGGAGAAGTGCCACCAGCCGCCCGGGGCGTCCGGGAGTTCGGGCGAGAACAGCGTGCCGTCCGGCACCACGACCGCGATGCCGGCCGTGGCGAAGACGTCGAAGCCCCATCGTTCGCAGACGCGCCGGGCCACCGAGTGCTGTCCGCCCCCCTCGTCGGCCCCGGCGGACATCACGAGCCGCAGCACACGGACGCCTGCTGCACGGCTCTCGTCCAGCACGGGTGCCAGCCGCTCGCACAGGGTGTCGACTCCTCCGTCACCCAGGGGGGTTCCCACGAGCACGGTGGTCTGCTCCGGCGGAGCCGGTGCCAGCCACCCGGCGAGTTCGGCGAGTCGCGCGGGCGGGCGCCATCCCCGGTGCACCAGGTGGATGCGGGGACCACCGCTCGAGACCACGAGGTCCGTGGAGCCGCTCCGGGCGGCGCGCGCGGCCCGTCGCCTGCCACCGCGCCTGATCATCGCGCGCTCCGCGCAGGGGTGACGGTCATACGGTCCTCACAGCCTGTGGTCGCGTCGGGTCGATGGCATGACAGCGGACCCCGTCCCGTCAGGAGGGGTTCCGGTGATCGCCGACCGCGCCAGGCCGGAGGAAGCAGACGGACACCCGCCCGCACCGGAGGACTTCGTGCGCGGTCCGTGCCGACCGGCCGCCGCACGCGCCCTTTTGACTTGAGTTTACCCGCCGCCGCGAGCGCAGCGCGAGGAAACCCCTTCATCCTTCGGGAACGATCGGCACGTGCCGTCCCGGAGTCAACGGGCCGCCGGAGCCTGGCGTCCGGCGGCGGCCGAGTAGCATGACGCGACATCCGGCGGTCAGCCGACGACTTTCACCGATCAGCGGCCGTTGCGCCCCGCACTCCGGAAGCGCGTTTCTCACGCGCTTCCGCGACGGGCGCCGAACCGGTCGCCGTCCCCCAGGGATCCGACGACATGAAGCGCAACATCCTTGTCCCGCGCGGGAGCCAGAGCACGGGTACACCGCGTCAGCGCCGTCCGCACACCTGCGCGTCACGGCTCACCGCCGTGGCACCGGTGCTCGGGGCGGCGCTCGTGCTGGTGCCGCCCACGGTCGCGGTGGCCGACTCCGCTCCGGTGGGGACCGCGCCGGCCGCGTCGTCGAACCAGATCCGGCTGCCGTTGATGCCGTCGTCCCTCACCTCTGCCTCCACCGCGTGCACCAAGCCGTCCAAGGTCCATGTGGACGCGGAGCCCTGGGCGCAGCAGAGCCTCGGGCTGGGACGGGTCGGCCGCTACACCACCGGCTCCGGGATCACGGTGGGCGTGGTGGACACCGGCGTCGCACCCGGCGCCGAACGGCTTGCCGGACGGGTCGAGGCCACCGGCGGCGCGGCTGAGGACTGCGTGGGACACGGGACGTTCGTGGCGGGTCTGATCGCCGCCTCGCCCAGCCCGGGTGGCGGACTGTCCGGGGTGGCTCCCGGGGCGCGGATCGTCGCCGAACGCGGCACCGGCCAGGTCGGCACCGCGGGCGCCGCGGCGGTCGCCCAGGGCATCAGGGCCGCCGTGCAGGACGGTGCGACAGTGGTCGACGTCTCGGCCGCCCTGCCCGCCCGGACGCAGGAGCTGACCGCGGCGCTGGCGTTCGCGGCCGACCACGACGCCCTGGTGGTGGCGCCCGCGGTACCCGACGGCACGGTCCAGGGCAACGGCGCGGGCGGCAGCGCCGCGGCCGCGGACTACTGGCCGGCCGCCGCCGACGGGGTGCTCTCCGTGCTCGACGTGGACATCAACGGTGCCCGTGCCCAGGACGCCTACGTGCCGCTCCACGCCGACCTGGCCGCGCCGGGCAGCGGGATCACGGGCATCGGGCCCGCGGGATCGGGCCTCTACGTGGGCAACGGGCCGTCGCTCGCGGCCGCGTTCGTGGCAGGGGCCGCCGCCCTGGTGCGCGCGCACCTGCCGGAGCTGACGGCACCCCAGGTGGCCGCGCGGCTCAAGGGCACCGCCGCCCCGGCGGCCGTCCCGCTGCTCGACCCGTACAACGCGCTGAGCGCGGTCCTGCCCACCACCAGGCCCGCACCCGGTGGCAGCAGCACGGCCGTTCACCTGGCCGCACCGGCCGAGGAGAGCGGGAGCGCCCGCCGGGCCGTTCTGCTGGGCGCGGGCTGCGCCCTGCTGGCTCTCCTGGTGGGGGCCGGGGCGGCGCTGGCCCGGGTGCACAGGTCGCGCCGAGCAGTCGGCGAGGGGCTCCGGCGGCGTACGACGTGACGGCGGACCGAGGCTGACGCTTCCCAGGGGGGCCGGGTGGGATCCCGGCCCCCGGTGCTCACACCTTGGAAGGCGTGTCGGGCGAGGTGTCCCCCAGCAGGGCCGTCTGGATCTGCACGGCGCTGCGGCGGGTGACGTAGTGGCCGCGGCCGGGCGGGAGCAGACGTGGCTTGACGTTGCCGAACACGTATCCCTCGCTGGGCGGGCAGGACAGCAGCAGTCCCGGGGAGTTCACCTCCAGCATGCGGCGGACCAGCGGGTCGCTGAGACCGCGCATGGCGCTCGCCGCCGAGCGGGTGACCACCATGTGCAGGCCCACCTCGTAGCCCAGGGGCAGGTGTTCCAGCAGGGGTTCGAACACGGGGCGCACCGGATTCGCGAGCAGATCGTAGTCGTCGACCAGGACGAACAGCCGGGGTCCCGACCACCAGTCGGCCAGCCGCATCCGGGCCGGCTCGATCTCCGGCCCCGGTGTGCGGGCCTTCATGGCCCGGGCCACGCCGGCGACCAGTTCCTCCAACTGGTCCGTCGAGACCGCGTGGCCGAGCTGGTACTCCTTCGGCACCGCCTCGACCAGCTCACGGCGGAAATCGACCACCAGGATCCGCGCCTCGGCGGGGGAGAACCGCTCGGTGATCGCCTGGGCGACCAGCCGCAGCAGGTTCGTCTTGCCCGACTCGCTGTCGCCGAAGGCCACCAGGTGCGGGGTGTCCACGAAGTTGTGCCAGGCCGGGGCGAGTTCGTTCTCCTCCACACCGAGCGCGACGCGGAACCGGTTGCCCTCCTCGGGTGCGGGCAGATCCGCGGCGCCGAGCACCGAGGGGAGCATACGGACGGGGGGAGCCTGGGGACCGGTCCAGTTCTCGGAGACTGCCGCCACCAGGTCGGCGATGCCGTCGCTGAGATCGCCGGTGCTCTCCTTGCCGTCGATGCGGGGGAGCGCGGTGAGGTAGTGCAGCTTCTCGGTGGTCATGCCCCGCCCCGGGATGCGCGGGACGGTCCCCGCCAGGCGGATGTCGACCGCGGAGTCGATGGGATCGCCCATCCGCAGCTCCAGCTTGGTGGCCGACTGGTCGCGGATCGAGGCGGTCAGCTCCATCCACCGGGTGGTGGAGGTCACCAGGTGGATGCCGTAGTTCAGTCCCTGCGTGGCGATCTGGCTGATCGTGGCCACACTGTCCTGGAGGTCCTGCCGTACCGTCTGCCAGCCGTCGATGACGAGGAAGACGTCGCCGTGCTGTTCCTCGGGGAACTCCCCGGCGGCGCGGCGGCGGCGCAGTGTGGCCATCGAGTCGATGCCGTGCTCCAGGAACAGCCGCTCCCGGTGGGCGAGCAGCGTGGTCATCTCGGCCAGCGTCCGGTTGACCCGCTCCGTCTCCAGGCGTCCGGCCACCCCGCCGACGTGCGGCAGCCCAGCCAGCCCGGCCAGTGTGCCACCGCCGAAGTCCAGGCAGTAGAACTGCACTTCACGCGGGGTGTGAGTGAGGGCCAGTGCGGTGATCACAGTGCGTACGAGCGTCGACTTCCCGCTCTGCGGACCGCCGGCGATGGCGATGTGGCCGCCCGCTCCGTCGAGTTCCACGGTGAGCAGTTCGCGTACCTGCTCGAAGGGCCGGTCCACGATGCCGACCGGCACGCGCAGGGTGCCGCGGCTGTCTCCGTCCGCCGAGAGCCCGAACCGCGGGTCCGGGACGAGCGGCGGCAACAGAGCGTCCAGGGTGGGCGGGGCGCTGAGCGGGGGCAGCCACACCTGGTAGGCGGGCGGGCCCGAGGCACGCAGTTTGCCGAGAGCCACCGACATCAGGCTGGTGCCGTCCTCGTCCGCGTCGTCGTTCTGTTCGACGGCAGGCGTCACCGGGACCTGGCGCGCGTTGACCCACTCGCTGGTCCAGGGCATGACCTGCCCGGCGACCTGCTCCTGAGCCAGCACACCCACTCGCTGCCGGTACGCGCCCGACACGTATGCGGCCCGGAACCTCGTGAGCGGTTCGATGCCGCTCTTGAGGTATCCGTTGCCGGGCTGGGAGGGCAGTTCGTAGGCGTCCGGAACACCCAGCACACCACGGCTCTCCATCGCCGAGAACGTCCGCAGGCCGATCCGGTACGACAGGTGGCTCTCCAACTGGTGCATGCGGCCTTCGTCGAGCCGCTGCGAGGCGAGCAGCAGATGGACGCCGAGCGAGCGGCCGAGCCGGCCGATCATCACAAACAGGTCCATGAACTCACGGTGGGCGGCCAGCAGTTCGCTGAACTCGTCGACGACCACCAGCAAGCTCGGGAGCGGGCTGAGCGGCGCACCCGAGGCACGTGCCTTCTCGTAGTCCAGCGCGGAGGTGTAGTTGCCCGCGCTGCGCAGCAGCTCCTGGCGGCGCATCATCTCGCCGCGCAGGGCGTCCTGCATACGGGAGACCAGCGCGGCCTCGTCGGCCAGGTTGGTGATGACCGCGGAGGTGTGCGGGAGTTCGTCGAATCCCAGGAAGGTCGCGCCCCCCTTGAAGTCGACGAGCACGAAGTTGAGTGTCTCGGAGGAGTGGCTCAGGGCCAGCCCCAGCACCAGGGTGCGCAGCAGTTCGCTCTTGCCGGAGCCGGTGGCGCCGATGAGCATGCCGTGCGGGCCCATGCCGTCCTGTGCCGACTCCTTCAGGTCGAGTTCGACCGGACGGCCGTCGGCACCCACCGCGATCGGCACCCGCAGGCGCTGCTGCTGCGACGTGCGGTTCTTCCAGTACGCTTCCGGGGAGTACCGGTGCAGATCAGTGATGCCCAGGAGACTGGTGAGTTCGATGTCGGTCGACAGCGGCTGCGCCGACTCGCTCGTGGTCCCCGTACGCATGGGTGCCAGCACCTTGGCCAGCGCGCGGGCACCGGCCGGACCCAGCCGGTCCGCACGGCCCAGCGGGACGAGGGACTCCTTCCGGCTGCGGTCGGTGCGGACGATCTTGACCTCGTCATGGGCGCCTGCCGCCACGGTGTCGTCGGCCCCGTTCTCGCCGGTCCGCGCCGCCGTGCCGTCCGCGGCTTCCACCCTGAGACGCAGCACCGTGCGACCGGGCCGCCAGGACAGGCCGTCGGACAGGTCCAGGACCACTGAATTGCGTACGCCCGCCCGGTCGAAGCGGTGGCCCGAAGGGACCTGGCCGCCGTCCAGGACGACCACGACGTAGGGCTCGTCATGTGTCGGCGAGGCACCCGGCTCGAAGGCGCTCCGCTCGGTGAACTCCTCGCCGAGGAGGTCGTCGAGTTCGCTGAGGCTGGAGGTGACCAGCCGGACCGGTCCGGCGCCGTCCGTCTCGTGCGGGTGCAGGGTGTGCGGCAGCCACTTGCTCCACTCCCACTCCGCGCGGTTGTCCGGCGCAAGGCAGAACGCGATCAGCAGATCCTGCGGGGCGTGCAGCACGGCCAGTTGCCCGAGCAGGGCGCGGGCCGTGGCCAGCACCTTCTCTCGGTCACCGCGCAACAGCACTCGCGCCCAGGCCCGCAGGAAGATCGCGATGGGCTGCTCGGGCACCGTCGAGTAGGCGTTGATGAAAGCGCGCAGCGCGTGTGCGGTCAGCGGGTCGAGGTCCTCCACCGGCTTGGTCGCCTTGTTGACCAGTTGCAGCGCGAGCCGTTGCTCGCCTACCGCGAGCCTGACCTCCGCGAAGTCCTCGTCGGTGGCCCGCCGTTCCCACAGCCGGGTGGTGAGCGCGAACGACCACAGCGATTCCGGGCCCGGGTGCTTCCACGCCAGGGAGCGCTGCTGGTCGACGACGGCCGCCCGCACCCTGCGCCGTGTTCCGCCCAGGTAACGCAGGTAGTCCCGGCGCACACCCTGAAGCTTCTGCTTGCGCTCGGAGCCGGCCTTGACCAACTGGGCGATGAGCATCGTCATCATCGACAACAGCATGAGGCCGACCACCAGATAGATGACGGGCCCCGAGTTCTTGCCCAGCCGCGTGTACAGCAGCATCATGCCGACGGACATGCCCGCCATCGGCAGGTAGTTCAGCATGTTGGCGCCCGAGGAGGCAGGTATCTCCGAGAGTGTCGGCGGCTCCTGGAGCGCCAGTTCCCCGTCGGGTAGGTCGGGACCGCGGCGACGGGCGGGCCTGCGGAAGAAAACCACGCTCAACGGGAGCTCTCCTTCAGCTGTGCACGAGAAGCACCGGGACCACAGCGGAAATGGGCGGTCTCGGCGGCTGTTGCCGTGGGACGACGGGGCACGCACTGTCCTGTGCCGCGTGGACCGGCCCGTGGCCGGAACCGCGGGTGGCGACGGAACTTATGGACTACCGCCGAGGGCACGGGCTCCGGCGCAACACGATAGTCAGTCGTGAGAGTATCTGGCCCTAGGCGGTTGTGCCGACGGCCCTCGGCGGTTGCCGGCCGCCGCGTGCTCCGACCGGCCCGCTGGTGTCTGCGTCCGAATGGAGCGGTTTCCCCAATCACCTCGCCCGGCCGCGACCCGCTCACACCTCGTCGCCCGCCGCGGTCGCTCACGTCTCAGGAAGGCTGCTGGTCCTATGAGCGAAAGCCCGGTGAACGGCCTGTGCCGGCTCACGGTGCGCGCCCCTGAAAAGACCCTGGATCTGGCCGTCCCCTCCAACATCCCGATCGCCGACCTGCTTCCGGTCATCGCCAACCACGTGGGTGACAACCTGGCCGAGGAAGGTTTGGAACACGGCGGCTGGGCCCTGCAACGTATCGGCGGTGAACCGCTCGACATCGAAGGAACCGCTGCCTCCCTGGACCTGCGCGACGGTGAGACTCTGCTCCTGCGCCCTCAGGTCGCCGCATTGCCACCGGTGCGATACGACAGCCTGGTGGAGGCCGTGTCCGCGACCGTCCGCGACCTGCCACACGCGTGGACACCCAAGACCAGCCGGTGGTTGCTGAGGCTGCTGACCGCTTCCGCGCTGATCGGCTGCCTCGTGTTGCTCACCGCCTCCGGCGGTGCCGCGAGCGACCGGGTCGCGCTGTCCGTGGGCGCCGCTCTGCTGACTCTGTCCGGGGCAGGTGCGGCCGCGCGCATCCTGGACGACGCACCCGGTGCCGTGCTGCTCGCTCTGCTGGGCGCGGCCTATCTGGCGCTGTGCGGTGTGCTCCTGGTCGGCGGCGACCACTCCGCGCGCGGCGAGGGCGCCCGGCTGCTCGCCGCGGGCGCGGCCGGCACCGTCGGGCTCGTGCTGGCCTCCACCGCGGTGGCCGTGTACCCGGCGGTGTTCGCCGCGAGCGCGGTGCTCGGCCTGGCCGCGGTGCTCGGCGGAGCGCTCATGCTGGCGCTGGACGTGTCCCTCCCACAGGCGGCGGCCGCTGTGGTGCTGGGCGCCGTGGTGCTGGGCGCGTTCATCCCGATGATGTCCTTCTCGCTCTCCGGCCTGCGGCTGCCGCTCCTGCCCACCAACCCTCAGCAGCTGCAGGAGGGTATAGAGCCGCGCTCGGAGGCCGACATCTCGGCCGGTGGAGCGGCTGTCGACCAGTGGATGACCGCGCTGTACGCGGCCGTGGGAGTCGTCTGCATGGCCTGCCTGGCGGCCATGGCGCGGCGCCCACACCTGCCCGAGCTGGTCACCGCGCTGTTGCTGGCCGTGTTGCTCGCTCTGCACGGACGCGGCCTGGGCACCTCCTGGCAGCGGATCTCGCTGGCCCTGCCCGCGGGTCTGGGTACCGTGCTGCTCGTGGTGGAGGCGGCTCGCCGGCACGGCGGCGGTAGTGCGCTGCTCGGCGCCGCGGTACTGCTGGCGCTCGCCGCGGTGACCGCGGTCGTGTCCTGGACGGTTCCCGGACGTCGTGTGCTGCCGCACTGGGGACGCGCCGGCGACCTTCTCCAGTCGGCCGCCGCCCTGGCGCTGCTTCCCTCCGCGTTGTGGGTTCTCGACATCTACCACCGCCTGCGCGCCGTGAACGGCTGAACCGGAAGGAGCCGTCCTCATGCAGTCCCGACGCGATCAGGTCCAGGCGCACCAGTTCCTGGTGTCCCGGCTGACCTCCGGCCTCCTGCGCGCCGACCCGGACATCGCTGAGCCACCCACGCGGCGAACCAACCGCGGTATGGCCTACGGCCTGGTGATCGGCGCCGTGGTCTCGGCCGGTTTCCTGCTGTTCGGCCTGCTCTCGCCGGGTGGCAACACCTCATGGAAGAGCGGTCGTTCGCTGATCATCGAGAAGGGAACCGGTACGCGCTACGTGTACGACGGGAATCTGCGCCCGATTCGTAACTACCCGTCCGCCCGGCTCCTGTTGGGTGCCGACATGGCGACCGAATCCGTGTCGGCCGGTTCCCTGGCCGGTACCCCGCACGGCAGTCCCGTCGGCATACCGGGCGCGCCCGACGCGCTGCCCGCCGCCGACCGGCTGAATGCGGGAGCCTGGCAGGTGTGCGCCGCCGCCCGTACCGATGACAAGGGTGCCCGCGAACCGGTCACGGTGCTCGGCGTGGACGTCGGCGAGCAGGGCACGGGCGTACAAGGGGACCAGGGCATCCTGGTGAGCGGGCCCGACGGCGGTACCTATCTGCTCTGGCAGGACAACAGGTTCCGGCTCACCGGCGGCCGGACCGCCGCGGCGGCGCTCGGTTACGGCGGCACGAACGCCCTCCCGGTCTCCGCCGCGTTCCTCGATTCGGTTCCGGCCGGCCCCGACCTCGTCGCGCCCAGCGTCTCCGGCGCAGGATCCGCGGGACCGCAGCTGGACGGCCGGCAGACCCGGGTCGGCCAGGTGTTCGTCGTGCAGACACCCGGAGCCGCGCAGCAGTACTACCTGCTCGGCAGCGACGGTCTCATCCGGATCACCACGACCCAGGCGGCGCTCACGCTGGTGAGTTCTGACACACGTGTCAAGGCGTACGGCGGCCACACACCGACGCAGTTGCCCCTGTCCGCACAGGCGCTCAGCGGTGCCCTCTCCCCACAGGATTCCGGGGCGGGCACGGCGGTGCGGCAGGAGGGCGCCCGACTGCCCTCCGCCCCGCCGAAGCTGGTGACGGTCGGCGACACGGACGGCGCGTGCATCAGGCTGACGGCACGGGGATCATCGAGCCTGCGGCTGACCCTCGCGCTGGTACCGGTGGCGGCGTTCGAAACACACGCGGAGCCTCCCGGGCGGGCGGCGGCCCCCGCCTGCCTGGCGGTTGACGCGATCGCTGTGCCGCCGAGCGGCGGCAGCCTCGTCCGCGCGCTGAGCAGCGCTGGTGCCGGAGCCGGAACCGCCGTCTACCTGGTCACCGACACCGGTGTGAAATACCGTGTGACCAGTGCGGAAGCGGCGAAGGACCTCGGATACGATCTCACCGAAGCCCAGGGTCTGCCCGCCTCGCTGCTGGCCATGGTCCCGACCGGCGTCGACCTGTCCCCGGAGGCTGCCGTCGCAGGCCGGGCGGCGGTCACAGGTGTGCCCCCGTGCGAGGGCGAGCGGAGTCGCAGGCCCTTCTAAAGGCATTCCCAAGAAAAACCGTGAACCCATGACACGTTTCTTCTCGTTCGTAAGGTTGAGGGCGGTCCCCCCGGCGCCACGGCGGGGCCACCCCCGATGATGAACGTCCTTGCTTCCAGGGCCGGTTGACATGCCGAGGAAACGGCCCTGAAGCCTGTGCCGTCGACCCGTACCCGGAGAGAAGACATGACGACTTCTTCGCAGCAAGCATCATCCAACAAGGTCTACCAGCAGGGCATTGACCTGCTGGAGGGCGCTCTGTCCGACCTGAGGGATGTACAGAACCGAGTGCACCAGCGGGCAGTCGACCTTCAGCCCCACTACCAGGGCGAGGACGGTCTCGCCTTCCAGGGCGTCATCGAGGAGTGGATGCAGCGGGTCGAACGCATCAAGGGGACCTGCACGCAGTTGATGACCCACCTGAGCGAGGGCCGGAACCTCGCCGCTCAGGCGAACGAGCACAACGTGCGTCTGGTGAACAACCAGAAGCAGCTGACCGCTACGGCCGAGGCCACGTTCCGGAGTCTGCAGCACTGACACCTGCGCGGCATCCCGACCGATCCATGCCCGACCTACCGGCACGTTTTCCTCAGGAGGAGCAGACATGTCCGACGGACAGATCTTCATCAACCATGGGCACGCGGAGTCGTTCGCCGACGACATGACGCCCTTCAACAACCAAGTAACTACCATCATCACCAACCTCGAAGCCTCGCTTGCCAAATTGGTCGCATACTGGGAGGGACCGGACCAGGTGTTCTACTCGGGCATCCAGAGGCAGTGGAACGAGGAGGTCACGAACCTCGGTGACCACCTCACCGCCTACGGTCGCGTGCTCTCGGAGGCTTCGAACACCTACAAGACCGCGGTCAACATGAGCATCCACAACATGGAAAACACCAGGTTCTGACCTCGGCCGGCCGAGCCGCACGACGAAGGAGACACCCCGTGGCCGACGTTCACAGCACAGACCTGACCCGGCTCGACGCCCCCGCGCTGCAGACGTTCATCGACACGGATGTCTCGCACTTCATCGATGACATCACACATGTGCGGGCCCCGGGGCAGACCCCACTGTCGTTGTACGACGTCGGTTCCTCCTCGTCGCACCCTCTGCATCTCGGGAACCTCGAGGGCGACGACAACACGGGGGGCAAGAGCGTCGTCACGAATATGAAGACAGCCGCCACCGCCATCGACAACGTGTTCAACAAGCACGTAACGGCGTTCACGGCGCTCAGGGGTGAACTGCAGGATGTCGTCAAGGACTTGCTCAAGGCACACGGCGAGAATCTCACCAGTATCCAGGCCCAGAAGTTCCTGACGGCGATCGACGGCTATGAGGCCGGCATCGGTGACACCGGTGGCCTGAATCCTCCGACCACGAACAGCAGCAAGTGAGCACCGGGGTCTCCTGACTCAGTAGGCCGGCCGAATCATCCGAGTAACGTTCCCTGCGGAGTGCGAGCGTCATGGCAGTAGACAACTGGGAAAACACCATCAACCAGGTGACCGGTTGGCACATGAACAAGCGAGACACCATCACGGGCATCCACGGTGGCAGTGGCTCCGCTCCCTGGGTCGAGATCGCGGTCAAGGCACGGGGTAAGCTCGACAGCACGGACGACTTCCTGCTCCACCAGGAGATGCTTCCCAACGGCTGGCACATGGAGTTCTTCGCGGGCAGGGGCGGCAGCGTCCACAAATATCAGGTGACCATCACCTATGCCGACCTCACTCCCGGGTCCGAGTACTGGGTTCAGTCGGAAACGGCGTTGTCGAGCCTGCTGCAGGAACCTTTCACCTCTATCGTCACGGGCAGTTCGGTGCCCGGAGCGCCCAGCGCGAGCGAAGGAGTCGATCTCCGTACCTTCCCCGCCGCTGCGGCGTCTTTCGACCTGGCCGGGGACTTCTTCAAGAAGCACACTCAGATCCTCAAAGAGTGGACCGACCACCTCGGCAGTGAGCAGGCGGCCTGGAAGGGGAATGCGGCGGGGGTTTTCTGGCATCTGCTTGATGACCTCCAGCGCAAATACGAAGGCTACACCGCGCAGTTGCAGCCTCCGGGTTTCTCGCCGAAGTACACGTCGCCCTCCACGGGAAAGACGAGCACAACCCTGCACGGCGACGACCTGATCGGTGCCGAGGCGGCGTTGCACAAGGCCTACCAGGATCTCTACAACGCCTACTACAACTTCTTCTGGCAGCGCGGTAGTTCCATCACGGTGCGCAGGCCGGACGGCAGCACCCCCTCGGCCCAGATACCCGCCGACCCGCGTGACATCCTTAACCAGGTCTACGCCGAGCTCGCCGACTGGATCGGAATCCACAACGCCCCGCACGTCCACTCGCATCGGAACCGGTTTGGCCAGATCGACGGGGCAACCACGGACGACAGCTACACTGACGAGACGTCTTACGGACATCTCGTGGACACGAGCCACTGGGCCGCCGCCGCCCAGGAGGCCGTGAAGCGGTGGACCACCAATATCGAGACCAATCTCGACGCACCGGCACGCACAGCGGTGGACGCACTCCAGCAGGGCTGGAGCCGGGTACTCGACCCCAAATGGAACAGCGCCTTCTCGTTCTCCGACACGTCGAACTCGTCCTTGTCCAAAGAGGTTTCGGACGAGGCCGCAGACAAGAACGGCAATGACCTCAACAACGCGTTCAGCAAGATCAACGACGGGCTCAACAACAGCCTTTCGGGCATGAGCAACGGAATCAACAACCTGGGCGACGGCCTCAACAACGGATTGAAGAACCTCTCGGACGGCCTGGGCGGCGGCCTCAACAACGGGTTGAAGGACCTGTCCGACGGCCTGAACCACGGTCTCGCCGGTCCGGACGGCAAGTCGCTGCTGGACGGGGGCGGAGCCTCGCTGACCGGTCCGGGCGGAATGTCACTCACGGGTCCGAACGGAACGTCGCTGACCGGTCCGGACGGAATGTCACTCACGGGTCCCAACGGAACGTCAGTGACCGGTCCGAAGGGGACGTCATTCACGGGTCCGAACGGAACTTCCCTCACCGCGCCCGATTTCTCGCCTGTCGCGACCGGCTTCCCGATCAGCAACATCAACGGCAGCAGCACGACCTTCAGACCCAGTGGCATCAGCACGACGACGTTTCCGAACGGGCACACCACCACACGCAACGCGGACGGGAGCCTGACAACCAGGTACCCCGACGGCACCTCCCGCACGGTCAGCCCGAACGGTGACGTCACCACCGTCGATGCGCGGGGGCACTCCACCACCAGTCATCTGGCGGCGGGCCATTCGTTGACAAACCCGGACGGCACCAAAATCACCCGGAACGTGGACGGCAGCCTGACACAGACAGGCACCGACGGGTCGAAGACCACGACCTTCGCGAACGGCACCTCGGAGATCGTCGGCGCCGACGGGCACAAGCAGATCACTTCGCCGGACGGCATCGTTTCCCACCTCAACAGGGACGGAAGCCTCACCACCGACTTCCCCGGTCATGGAAGCACGACGGTGCACCCCAACGGTGACGTCACCACCACGGACGCCGGCGGACACCGCACCACCAGCCACCTCAGCGCGGGCCACAGCATCACCAACCCCGACGGCACCACCGTTAGTGTGGACAGCAAGGGTGACATCATCACCCACTACCGGGACGGCAGCACTTCGACGCTGCATCCGGATGGAAAGCTGACCATGACCCAGGCCCCGGCGGACCACGGCTCCGGACCGAACCTCAACGGGAATTCCAATATCCCGCACTATCCGAGCGTCGACACCTCCGCCCCCAACTTCGGCAGGACCATCACCCATCTGCCGGGGGGAGGCTCGGTGACCACCCATCCCGACGGCACGAAGCAAACCGTCTTCTCCGACGGCAGCAGCCTGATCACGAGTTCGGACGGCAACTACCAGACGTTGCCGAGCCCTGCGACGGCGGCCCAGGCCGCCGCGGCCGGAGCAGCGGCGGTCAATGCGGCGGCGGCCAATGGTGCCTCGGCGGGTGCTGCGGCCAATGTCGGTGCTCTCTCCGACAGCCAGAACGCGATGGGGCTGCTGTCGCCGATGATGATGATGGGAATGAACCGCATGGGTGGTCAGCAGGGAGGCGGCAGCGGAGAGCGCAACCGTGACACCTATGAAGACCGGGAATCCGACGGTGCGTTCATGCACAGCGGGATGACGGCCGCGCGCACGGCACCCACGCCGGACCCGGAGGAGTACGAGGAGGAGGAGTCCGACTCCGAAGAGCTGCTCGCTCCCCGTCGGCACGTCACCGAATCGCCTTTCGGCCAGGGTGGTGCGTCTCGGGCGAGTACGCAGACATCCTCGTCGTGGAATGCGGACGACGAGGATGTCTGGGGTACGAAGGACGGCGGTCTGCCGGCCTCGATCGGCCACTGACGCACGACTTTCAGCTATGTGGAGCACTTTGTGATGGATAACTCACCCCAGCAGCAGCTACAGCAGGCCATGGCCGAGTTCGCCGCAAAACACAAGGCCTTGATCGAGGCGAAGGAACAGGTGTCGGCCATCTCGGTCACGGCGAGGTCCAAGGACGGCTCCGTGGAGGTCACGGTCGGCGCCAAGGGGGAGGCGTCCGGTATGCGTTTTCCCAACAACAAGTTCCAGAGCATGTCTGGGCAGGCGCTGGCCGCCAGCGTGCTGGAGGCCCTGAGCGTGGCGAGGACAGAGGCGGCCACACGAGCCACAGCGATCTTCGAGTCGGTGGCGGGTGGGCCTCCGGCCGGTGCGGGTTCGTCTGTTCTCGACCGTGTCGACCTCGACCGGTTGCTTGATCCTGCCGGTGTGGACGAGGTGTTGGCACCGCGCCGGAAGGGAGGCGGGGGTCGTGTCTGACGACAGCACGTTCGTCGCGGATCCGGATCAGATCAGGGCTGGTGGCGGAGCCACCGGCGATGTGGGCGAGCGTGTGCGCCTGCTGGCTGAGAATTACGTCACCGAGACGCGCTGGGATCCGCAGGATTCGCCGTTCGGTGCTGATGCCGGCGGGCGTGAGTTCGCGGCCTCGATCGGTGCTGAGCACGAGCGTATAGCGGAGGGGATAAGGGCTCTGCACTATGCGTTGAGCGGTTTTGCTGATGTGACGGTGGATGCGGGCAAGAGTTTCGGCACCGCGCAGGACGACGCCAAGAAGAGCATTTCGGACCTGCACGGTACGGGCGGTCGGCGGTAACCGGTGCAGGAAGAGCCGTGGTACAACCAGTTCGTCGTTTTTCTCTCGGGGATGAACGTCCCGCTGGGTTCCTCGGAGCGGATTTACCAGGAGTTCGTTCTCCCGCACCGTCAGAAGGTGCGGGACCTGGGTGAGGTCAAGAGCAATGTCGTCGGTGTCGCGAACGGCACGCTCACCGGCGCGAACGGTCAGTGGCCCGCGGCGTATGTGAAACTCGCTGCGGATTTCGTGTCCGGGGGTGGCGCGGACTACATTCAGGCGCTGCAGGACGGTGCCTCGAACCTGGCCGATGCGGCGATGGAGTTCGCCTATCAGATCGACTACACCAATGCGATGATCGTCGGACAGGTCGTGGTGTTCCTGTTCGAGTGGGCGTTGACACTGGTGATGGCGATCTTCGATCCGGTGGGAGCGCTGGCGGAGCAGGCCGCGCTGCAGAGGATCTTCGGCGAGTTCTTCAAGCTGGCGCTGACGAGGTTCCTGTTGCAGGCCGGCATCATCATGAGTGTGTCGGTGGGTCTGGCGGCGGCGCTGGACGGGCTGGTGCGGTTCGCGCTCGGGCTGCAGGGCAAGCACACGACACAGGGGTCGACCTACCAGCACCAGTCGCTTGTGTTCGGTGCCATCCAGGGTGCGATAGGCGCGTTCGTGCCGTTCGCGACGGAGCCGATCGCGAAGCTGGTGAACAAGGCCTTCAACCCGCTGATCGCGGATTCGATCCGCGAGTCGATCGAGAGGGCGTTGCACGGTCCGACCGGTGCGATGCGGAACCTCGCCGGGGACGCGGTGTCGGGTGCGGGCAAGGACGTGACCGCGGATGCCGTCCGGGGTGTGGTGCGCGGGGCGGACGGCGAGGTGGTGCCACCGCCGCTGAGCGTGTTCGGCCGGGACCTGGCCGACGAGGTGGCCGGCTTCACGTCGTCGATGAACGTCGGCGTCGATCTGAACATGCGCGAGGGTTTCATCGCCCGCATCGGGAACCTGTTCGAGCAGGCCTTCGGTGACTCGGCGCGGGCGGCGGGGCAGCAGTGGGCGCTGGCGTATACGAAGTACGTCGGCAAGCCGGGCCTGCAGCGGGAGCTGTACAACGCGCTGGACGGGCTGCCGGACCGCATGGGACGGGAGCAGCTGCGCCTGGCGCTGTCGCGGGGGGTGGTGCGGGGGCTGGACTTCGCCACGGTGGGCAAGTTCGCACGCCTGCTGGCGGAGTCGCCGGTCAACGCCGCGCACCAGAACGTCTCCGAGGGTTTCTTCAACACGCTGACCACGGGCAGGTTCACCACGTCGTTTGCGACAGGGATCTCGGGTGCGGGCGGCGGCATCGTCAGCGGCGTGCTGCACATGAACGCGGTGCATCTGGGCAACCAGATCAAGGCGTCCCTGTTCGCAAAGCCGCCGCAGCTTGATCTGAACCCGGCGGATGTGAACGGCGGTGTTCCGGGCGGCGGTGCGCTCACGGGCAAGCCGGACAGCGGCGGGTCTCCGGGCGGGGACCGGCCGTCGAAGGAGCCCGGCGAGGGCGGGAATGCCGGTCCGTACCCGTCGCTGCCGCCCGACGCCCACGACTGGGGAGAGTCGACCGGGACACTGGTCAACGACTACGACCTGGACGGGCAGTGGCAGGCGCCCGCTCCTCCGCCGCGTGTGGCGACCACCGGCCACGGGCCGGACGGGGCGGAAACGGACGTTCCCACGGTGGCCGCCGGCCCCTACCCCGGGCGCACACAAGGCGCGGCCGGAGGTGCCGGGCCGGTGCGGACGGTTGCCGACGGTTCGCCGCAGGTGCCCTCGGGCGGTTCCGCCGGGCGGCCGCCGGCTGTCGCAGGCGCTGGTCCGGTGCCGCGCTGGGACGGCATCGCAACCGCTCTGCGGGACCTTCATCTGCCCGATGTCCCACGGGAGTTGGTGGGCCCGGACGGCACACGGACCGTGTTGCCGGAGACGGCCGGGCAGATCCGCACGGCCATGCGCGGTCTCGATGAGCTGGCACGAGACGCCGGGATGCCGCCGGCACGACGGGATGCGTACGTGCGGGCCGTCCAGGAGGCCGCCGAAACAGGGAACTGGGCACAGGCCGCCGAGAACATCCAGCAGTTCCATCTGAGCGTCGACGCGCTGGTGAGCGGCGGACAGATCGCCGAGACCGGTGTGCACGTCACTGTCGGCGCGGCGCAGGAGCACGAGTCGCCCGAAACCGCACACGACAGCGAACTCATGCGTCTGCGAAGCGCGGCCGGTCCTCGACCGGGTCAGGGGGATCTGAAGGACCTGGCCGACGCGTCTGTCGCTGTCCCGCAACGCGCAGCTGATCGTTCCCTCACCACGACCTCTGTCCCGTCGCGATCCGACGCACAGGAAACAGAACCGGTGGGCGCGGCAGCCGTGCTGTCAGACGGCGGCACACAGAGCGTCGGATACTCACTGAGTGAAGTTGCCGCGGGTAAACGTCCTTTGACGGTGTCCGACGATGTTTCAGAGAGTTCCACCGGGCGGTCCGAGGACGAGATCGCTTCCGACCTGGCTGCGTACATCGAGTCCAAGAAGGCCTTGCACGCTGCCGAGGCTGCCCACCGCGACGCTGAGGCGCGATGGGAAAGGCAGGGAGAGGGAACTTCCCAAGGTCCCTCGGAGCTGCACGCGACGAAGGCTGCGCTGGAAGTTGCCGACGATGGATTCCAAAGGGCCCGTACGGCCTTGACGGACGCCTGGGAATCCCTTCGGGGGACTTTGGAGATCAGCAGGACCGATCTGCTCACACGTCCCCGGATCGTCGGGGGCGGAGTGGGATTCGAGTTCGAGGAAGGGGACTGGCGAGTCTGGCAGCGAGTGAAGTCTGACAAGATGTCGTCTTTGCGGTCACTGCGCGGTGTGCTCAATGTGCTGGACAAGGACGAGGTGGTGCCGGCCGCGCGCAAGAGTGTTTTGCATTCCGGCAGTTATTTTAAATTAGAAGCGGACACTAATACCGCCAAGAAGTACGCTGAACTCGAATTTGTGACCGACCCGTTCGATGAGACGGATTCGGGTGCCCAGCGTCTGGATGTCGCCGTCAACGAACTCAAGGATATTGACAGAAGACTCAGTGCTCTGGCCGGGATGCCGGGTCCTGCGGAACTCGGTGTAAAGGACCGCCACCCACTCTCGGTACGCGACTATAAAAATAACTATGTTCGCCACATGGACCATGGATTTGAGGGGTCTCCGGGCTGGGATGCCAAGGATGTGCTGCTGTCCGGCGGGTTGGCGGACGGCATACGAGTCAAGATGCAGGCGACATTTGGAATCTCCTTGGAAACCCTGCCCAAGGTGATGGAGCGCATGGGGCGTGACGTTCCGGGCGAGACGCCGCAACAGTCTAGGGAGCGGCAGCAGGTGCGCCGGATTTTCTATCCCGAGGGCCTGCCGAATGAAGCGCTCTCCATGCAGGGTCGGGTGCCGACGCTGGCCAGAAACCTGGTCTCTTCCCTGCGGACGGAGACTGCGTATGCTAAGGCCCTGCGTGGGAACACGGGGCAGTTGGCGGGATTTCTGTCGGCTGTGTTGTTGACCATGAAGCAGTTGCAGCGTCCTGCGGGAACCGGAGTCACGGTCAAATCGCGACTGTCATTGATGCCGCGCAATGACTTCGCGCAGATGTTCGCGTCTCTTCCGACTATCCAGCAGAACGCGATGCGTGCGGCCCCCGATATCGTGATTCGCCACCTGCTTCACATTTCGAACGCGAACCCACTCTTCGGCAAAGGAGGATGGGACGGACAGCTTTCCGTAGACAGCTCACTGATCCGTCCGAACCCCGGGCCATTGCGTCAGGGCCGCACCGGCGGCCTCGAGCGCGGGCCAGGCTCCGCTGTCGACACCGCCTTGGCGAAATTGACCATCGGTGACTGGATGAGAGGCATCACGCAAGGTCGTGACTACCTCAATGCTGCGAATATGCAACACTTCCTTGGCGGTGCTGGACTTTCTCCGCAAGTAAAGGACGAAGTTGCGTTCCTCATGCGGTCCATCGGTGAGATGCCAAGTCCCGACATGCGTGAGGAAGGGGAGCTGCTCTTCGTCTTCGAGATCCGTATGGTCGCGCCCGAAGGCCCTGGAGAAAGTCTCCCCATCGCCGATGCCGGCCGGTACGCCAAAGACATCCTGCGATTCTTTCAGCGTATACGGACCGAGGGGCCCGGAGCTAAATCAGCAGAAATTTCGACTGAGCGAACAGGCGCCCGCAGTAAAGCCAGTTCCTCCGCAACGCGGTATCCGGTTGTCGGTATGGCGCTCACCCAGAGCGAAACCACGGATGCTCTTAACAATAAGCTCCTCGCCGAGAACCTGGAGTCAGTACTCAGGGCGCGGGTGCACCAGCAGACCGAACTCGGCCCGACCATCAGTCAGAACCAAGCCGGTCCCGATATGGCACGGGAACTGCAGCCGCGTATGCAGCCCATGCGGGTAGATGTATTCGGCGGTGATCTGTTCGCGGTGGCGCGGGCCGAACATCCGGACGTCATCACCGAGGATGATTCGCGGCAGCCCGTCGTGAACGACTCTGACACGTTCGGCGCGGACGAGTCGATCTCCGGTGACACCCTCGTCGATCTCAAGGACGACAAGGGCGTGAGCGACGGGGCGGCAAAGGTCGCCCGTGCCGGGCGACTGCCACAGTCGCGGGAGGAGATCGCTCGCTGGATCGACAGCCTTCCCGCCGCAGGCCGGGGTGCGAACGACCCCGCCCCGCCCCACGCGAAGCTGCCTGCCCTCCGCCCGGCCGAGGACGTCACGGTCGCCATGTTCACCGGGGCGGATGAGCACCAGCGGCCGAAGGACGACACACCGGACGTCGTCTCGACGGACACGCCGCTGCCGCAGCCCGCCCAGGAGCCGGACGGGCCGGCGGAGGCTTCCGCGGGGTCGGTGCGTTCGCCGTTCGGCTCTTTCGCATGGGGGCAGACGGTCGGGCCTCACGAGTCCGTGTCACCAATGCCGCGACCTTACGACTGGGGTCAGACGGTCGGGCCTCATGAGTCCGTGTCACCGGTGTCCGGTCCGGGCCCGTTCTCCGCTCTCGGGAACGCCGGACCGTCCGGTCTTCGACGGGCGGACGACAGTGGTGCGCCTGTGGAGACCGCCTCCGGTTTCGGCGGCTCCTACAACGGGTGGAATCCCGATCTCGATGAGCCCAAGAAAATCGGCGGCATCTCCGCGAAGAACTCCGATAGTTTCCGGAAGCTCAGCCGTGACCTGAACGTGTTCATTGTGGCGCGGGAAGTAAACGAGTACGCCACACAACGTCGCGCAGAGGGAGCACTGCCCAAGCCGCTCGAGGTCAAGGCGAAAACCCTCAACAAGTACGACCTGATCCTCGCGGACGGCCTCTTTTCGGAGGAAGACCTGGGCCTGGTCGTGCTCTACTCGCCGACGAAGCTCCCCGATGACCTCTCTGCGTACAGCAAGGAAGATCAGGAGAAGATCAGGGCGCGGTACACGATGCGCCAAGCGGAGTTCATCAAGTACTCGGCCGAGATGAACAAAGATCCGTTCAGCATCGTTGACGGTATCGTCCATCTTGGCGAAGAGAAAATTACCAGCGATATCGATCTGTACGATCTTTATACACCGACCCGGGGTACACAGCTCTCACCGCAGTCACTCAACTTTGCCATGAAAGAGATCAGGCGTGAGGTGACGGATGTCCAGCACGATCCTGCCATGTACTGGAAAGACAGGACACCCGCGGACGATGTGATCTTCAACGGGATCACGAGGCACATCGAAAGTGGCCACGAGCCGGTCGTGACGTACGGTCCTGGCCGACGCCCCACTTTCGAGGGGCAGTACTCGCGCAAGAAATCGATTGCGCCCATCCCGGGCGAGGACCTTTTCAGGCCTTGGGCCGAGTCGCCGGACTCCCGGAACATCACCGCTGTTTCCGCTCCGGCCGACGGCGAGCAGCGGATCATCCATCCTCTCGTTGATCCCTACGCCGGTCCGGTACGCGTGCCGCCGAGGCAGATCTCCGATTCCGGCAAGGGTAAGGGCCGGGCGGACACGCGGCAGGACGGGCCACGGCAGCGGGAAGCGAGCCCCGCACCCGCTGCCGACGGGCTGATCCGCACGGAGACCGGCAAACCGTACGACCACCGGAATCCGGGCGCCGCCGCGCCGCGGGGCGAACTGCGAAGCGAGGCCGCCCTGAAGGCTCTGGCCGACGCGACCGTGGCCGCTGTAGCGGCGGAGACAGGCATGAAGGAGGCCGCACTCGCGCAACCCAGGCTGCTCAACTGCGTCACGCTTCTCGAAGGACTGAAGCGTCAGCTCTATCCCGCGCATGACCTCTCTGCCGGTACTGCCGGCCGAACGTTCCCGTCTTCTGCTGTCCGCGCCGCCACGACCCTCGATGACCTTTCCACGGGCGACACCGGTACCGAGCGACGTCTCGTCCAAGGACCCGGTTGGGGCCCGGTCACCTCCTGGGAGGCGCTCGCCAACGCCGTCACGGACGCCGGCCCCGGCGCCACTGGCCTGGTGGTCGTACGCCGTAGCCGAGGGCCGGGACACGCCTTCGCCCTCCACCACACCACCGACGGGATCCGCTGGGTCGATCTCCAGGCGCCGCAGTCTGAGCGCGTCACCCTGGAACCGCGTATGGGACAGCCTCTCCACACCCGTGCCGTGGTCATCGACGGTGGGGGGCGTGTCCTTGAACACGCGATGGACAGCCAACGGCAGAACCCGTCGAGATCTGTGGACGCGCTCACGCATCCGCCCGCCGACCCCGAACTCATCGGCGCGATCGGCTTCGAGGTCGAGGACGGGCATCCCCTGTGGGCGCGGGAGGGGGTCGTGCTTGCGGTCAAGATGGTACTGGCGGAGCATCGCTCGGGAGGCCGGCTCGAGATCGACCGGGAAATGTTCCAACGTGGTCGTGACGGCCGTCTCTACGACACGGCAGAGCAGGCTGCCGCAGTCACGGGGGACCCGGGGACGCTGGTGAACGTCCCCATTATCGAATTCGTCTCACCCCCTATGGCTGTTATTCCCGGGGAAGCTCATTCGACTTCCGTTGCCGAGGGACTGCGAAGATTCCGGGCATTCAGAGATCTGCTGCGTGTGACGGACTCTACTCAAAGGTCGGTCTCCCTCGAGCAGATTCTTGCTCGGGACCCTGGTTGGACGCTCACGGATACCGGTAGGGAGGTTTTCGTTCTTCCGTCGTCGTCCGGGCCTGACCATGCCGCGTACACGCAGTTCACGGTGGGTGTCCCTGTCGGTGGCCTCAAATCCATCCTGCACGTCGCGGAAGAACGAATGGATTATCCCTTCTTGGCGCCGCTGATGGCGGCCGGACGCCAGTTCGGTGAGCGCGTCGCGGCGCACTATGCCAGTGTCCTGATCGGCCGTGACGTATTGCCACAGCAGGTCTCGTTCCTCACCGAACTCGCAGGAGTGGACGAGATCTACGGGTATTCCTGGCTTGTGTTTCAGCATGTGGCCGGAAGGGTTATATGGAACTTCTTCACTGAAACTGAAAGAACGCTCACCAAGAACATTCTGGTGGCGGCATCACGTCACCCGTTCCATGTCCTGCATCAGGGCTTGACGGCGAGTACGCGCAATCATCTGGATGCCCATATCCAACAAGTTGATCACATTTTTAGAGATGAACTCCAATCGCTCATTGTCGAGCATCAGAGGATGTGGTGGGGCGAGCGTCAGGGAGAACCGGGAATTACTACGCATCCCGCAATGAATCTTACTGCGCACCGGGCAATGAATGAGGTCGGCATATATGGCACCGTTGGTGACTTTTTGGATTATGCCATGCTCGGTCAAACGGGGGACGGGAGATCACTTTCCCAGGAACAGCTCTTCGGCATCGTCGACTACCCGCATTTGGACACCCGACCGGATCGGAACACCCTGCCACTAGCCCTACTTGAGCTCCGGGACGTCTCCAGCGACCTCACAACACGCGTTCCTCAGCGGCGGGCCAATCGCATGAGAGACGAGGTGGTTGAGTCCGCCGCCCAGCAGATGACCAAGGCCGCCCAACACGCATACCGGCAGGCCGCGCGATTCGTGGGGCGCCGCGGCATCGACGCCCGGGCCGCACGGTCCGTACTCGACGACCCGGCTGTTCAGGCGACAGCAGATGCGTTCACCATGATCGGTGATGTGAGAACATCCGACTCCTCAGGACGACTGCTTGTTCCCGCACTCGCACCTGTCGACCGTGCGGCTCTGGGGGCAGCGGTAGCCCGGCATGTCACAGGCACCCCGTTGCCGCCCGCTCTTTTCTTGGATCTGCGCGACGCCGAGCACAGGCTCCACTCCACGTTGACCTCAGGAATACGGCTTTCTCCGCAGGACACCGCCAGCCTGAACCAGGCGCGCGAAGCCGTTCGGCAGATGCGCCAGCACCTCGAGTCGACGCAGCAGCGCGACCAGGCCCAGGCCCAGGCCTATACACAGGGCCCGGTCCATGTCCGGACACACAATCCGGGGCAGGTCTATCGACAGGGGTACGGGGCGAGCGGCTCCCAGTACTACGGAAGCGGGCAGTGGGGACAGGCCGGATCCGGGCCTGCTGGCGGGTCGTATGGTGCCGGTCGTTGGGGTGAGCCGGTGCCGGGTGTGGACGCCGCGGTGCGCACGGGCGACGGCCGGGGTTTCGGCGCCTCGGTCGATCTCACTCACGCGGGTGAGGTGTCCCGTGCTGTGCGGACGGCAAGGGGGCTGATCGATGTCCCCGATGGTGTGGAACGTCCCGTTGCCGTCCGTGCCGAAGCTGCACGGCTCCTCTCGCTGCTCCTGCACGATCCCGCACTGGCCCGGCGGTTCGAGGACAGCGGTGCGAGAGTCGTTGTCATCCCCCGCAACCAAAGCCTTGGCGATCTCATGCGGTCCTCCGGTTACCCCCGGGCCGGTGAAGAGACGTCACTCCGGGAAGACGCGCGTGGGTGGACGTTCCCCGGCCTGCGCCTCGCGGCCGTCAGTGAGGAGAACCTCCTCGGCCAGGGCACCGGTCCTCACGGTCACGCGCACCCCGAGGGGTATTCCTCGGCCCTGCACGAGTACGCCCATCTCTTCTATCTTTTCGCCCTGGCCGAGTCCCACCGCGCTGCTGTCTCCGCCCTCTACCGGGTTCACCGGGCTGAAGGTCCAGCCGCGCGGTGGGTGGACGGGCCCCTGACCACCAGCGACGGGCGTTTTACCGGCAACCATGCTTCCTCGAGTGTTGAGGAGTACTTCGCGCAGAGCGTCGTCGCCTACGTCGGTGCCAACCACGGCAGGGACCACCACACCGGCCAGACCCGCAACAACGGGGCCGCCTGGATCGAAGCCCACGATCCGGGCATGCACGGCATCCTGCGAGATGTGCTCGGAGCGCCGCCCGCCGAGTCCCTCGACGCCAACGCGCTCTCCGTCACCGATCACGACGACGCACTGTGGACGGCACTGGCCGACCACACCGCCCTCAGCCAGACCACCGACGTTCCGCGGCGGGTGCACTTCGCCGACGGCAGCAAGCCGGGGATGGCGACGGAGCGGCCGGCCCTCACCATCGAAACCCAGCTCGACAGGCATCGTCCGGCTCGAATAGTCCGCTCGAGGCCGGCACCGCCGAGGAACGGCCGCCGCGTCACCTTCAGCGACGGCAGCGAGTTGCCGACCTATCTGACGGGTGATGGCAACCCCGACACCCAGAGCGGTGCTTACGGGCATGCCCGTGTCACGCTGCGAAACCCGGATGACGTCGTCGAGGAGATCGCTTCCAGGGCCGGCCTGTCCCGTACGGACGGCGAGCCCAGCCAAGCCGGCATGCTGGATGCTCTCCTGAACGTCCTGCAGAGCACTCCCTGGGTATTTCATGGGGAGGGGTACCGAACACCTACCTTCCTGGACAGGCACGGTCGCCCTCGTGCTCTGCACATCACTACGCGCCCGCATGACAAATGGGACAAATTCAAGGACGATTTCGGTTCGCCGTTGAAGTTCGACTCGGTGCAGCGGAGTCAATTCTCCGTGGGAACCAGCGCGATGCAGAGTTCCACGCTGCGCGCGTTTCCCTCTGTCGCGATCGGTCCGGTGGCCGGCGACCTGACTGCCTTGGGGCGAATCGGCGCGGGCCTTGGTCTCATGAAGTCCTTCGACTACGCCATGCACGACCAGACGCTCCAGCAGAGCGAGACGAGGTCGCTAGATCGCTCGCATGTGCACCTGGCCGACGTTCACTACGACGTTCATGTCGTCAGCCCGGAGCACCGGTCAACGGGCGAGCTCTTTCCGGGGGAGAGTCACTTCTCCTTCACCATGCTTTCCGGCCTGACGGTGCGACTCCCCGAAAACGTGACCTCGCCCGTGCTCGGCACCAGGGCACCGCACCACCTGCGCTTCGATACGAAAGCCGACATGAGGCTCGTGCGCTCCGAGGACTTCGGTGCCGTCGGTCC
Source organism: Streptomyces sp. FXJ1.172 (assembly GCF_001636945.3). NCBI lineage: Bacteria > Bacillati > Actinomycetota > Actinomycetes > Kitasatosporales > Streptomycetaceae > Streptomyces > Streptomyces sp. FXJ1.172. The sequence continues at coordinate 227,095 of NZ_CP119134.1, forward strand.
CATTCGCGACTGGGCTCTGAGCAAGATCGACGCTGCCGCCGGTGATCCCGCCTACGAGGAGGTCGCCCAGTTCTTCAGGAGGGAGAACTTTCGCCTTATCGCCCAGCGAGCCGCTATGGGGCCCGTGCCCACGAACCTGTTGCGAGGCGAGAGAGGGGGAAGACCGCTCGGCGCGTTTCTCGTCGATCGGATCGTGCCGGTCGAGGGCCTTCTGCTCAATGAGACGCTGGACGTCGAAATGCGTCATTCGACGCAACAAGGCATCCGGAACGAACAGGTGTTGGCAAGGGCGTACAGTCAGATGCTCTACGGCAGCGTCGGCCCCAGTTCCGACTTCGTGCCCTTCTTCGGGTCTCCGTACGGAGTGCGTGTCCTGGCCGCGCTGTATGTCAAGTACGGTCGCTCCAACTCATATGCGGACGCGTTCGGAGGCACTGCAAACCGCAAGATCGTGGGGCAGCTGAAGAAAGTCCCCACGGATCTGTACCTCGTCCTCAAGGACGTCTATGTCCGCTATACAGGAGATGCGGTACCGCAGAGGTTCCGGGTATGGAGTCTTGACCGAATTCCACGCAGTGAGGCGCGCCGTCTCGCGGGCTGGGATGACGGCAGGACCCGGACGCTGGGAGAGGGGAAGGCCCCGGCACCCCCTGTGTACCTAAAGCGTGACCACCCGATCGTGCTGGGCATGAGCCGGACCGAAGCCTTCGCGGCCGACTCCACTCACACGGACGCGACGAGGGACGTCAGCGGCCCGCCGACTGCTCGGGAAACCGAGGCCGGGGTTCCGCAGCCGGACCTGCTCCAAGATTTCGCCCAGCATGTCATCGAGGCGGCCCACGCCAGATATCCCGACATGATCGCCCCGTTCAGGGAGCTGGGTGTTCCCGCTGAACCCCATTGGTGGCAGAAGGCATTGCGGCAGGCTGAGAGTTACGACCTGAGACTGCAGAACACGCTCACGGTCATCAAGGCGCTGTCTTTCTATGCCATGGCCGGAAACCTGGAAACGTTGAGCACCACAGGGCTGCGTATCCCGCTCGTCGCTCCCGGCCCGGGGCCGGCAGGCAGCATCAGCCGGGCTCACCGATACCTTCTGGTCAGCGCCGAATTGACCGATCTCCGTTATGAAGGCGTCCAGGACGACCTCATAGTGCGGTCCGGCACCACTGCCACCGAGCGACTGGACGGCTCACAGAACGTGGTCCGCAGCGGGGAGGTCGGATTCGACGTATCGGCCGGGGGACGAGACGTCCACCGAGACCAACTGAAGATTCCGCAGCACATCCTTTACCTCGGCGGGGGTCCTCGTAAGGGGGTCAGTCAAGGTAAGCGCTCCGGATACGGCTCCACGGCCTCATACGAAACGCAGCACATCGGCACCTCAACCTCGCAGCTCTATTCCTACCGAATTTCCTTGCGGGCTCAGATCGGCGGGTACTGGCGCTTCCGCAGCCTGTTGCGCGGGACCCTTACACTCGGTCTGCTCGGCACTCATCACTTCGTCTTCCACGAGCCGCTGACGGATCTGGTCGGCGGCACGGCGGGCGGTGCGGTGACAGGACGGGTGACCCTGTCCGTCGCTGACGAGCACACCAACTCGTACGACCCCAAGAGCCGACTGGGGGTACGGGAAGAGGTCGTCACCAGTCCGCTGACGCGAGACCGAGCCAAGGCCCTGACCACCGGGACCGAATTCAACTACCCGGCGAACACCTTCGGAAATTACCCGTACCACGTGCTCGGCGTGGGCGCGCATGCTGAACTCATCGAGGCCGCCGCAGCCGCCCTGCGGGACGCCTCGCATGGTTCCTGGCATGTGAGCGAGCCCGGCGCACCGGCTTACGAGAGCGCGCTCCGACCACTGCAGCCCCAGTATCTGACGGCGAACTTCGACCAGTTCACGAGCACGCAAGGCCTTTCCGTCAACGGGCTCTTCGGCCAGGGGCCCTATTTCAACAGACGTGGCTTCGTGGTGCACCGCTCCCATTTGCGCAAGCCGCTTGTGATATCGGCTCCGGTCGAGGTCCAGATCGAGCAGACTCTCGGTGCCGACACCCAGACGTCCGGTGCCGTCACGGACATACACAGCTTCACTTGGGGCGGTGCGGTCTCGTACGGACAGACCCACAACGTGGGCCCCGGCATCTACGGAACGTACGGTGGGCTCATCAGCCAGGCCACCTCGTCGCTGAATTCCGTCACCACCACCCAAACAGCCCTGGCAGATGTCAACGCGGTCATGAGCGGTCCTCACGTCCTGCTCGCCGCGAACATGCACCACGAGATCGCCGCCCATGTGAACGCGGACGGCCTGCTCAAGCCCGTACACACTCTCGCGACCGCGCACCGAGCCCACTGGGCCGGACGGCGGGTCTACATGCCAGACAGCTGGTACGGCCATGTTTCCGAAAAAACGGCGCACCTGCTGCACCTCATGGCCGACAACCTGGGCCGAGTGCCGAAATACGACGAACTGCCCTGGAAGCCGCTGCTGGCGGGCGACCCGCTCGGGACCTATGCGGTCAACAGCCTCGACACCGCAAAGATCCTGAGCGAATTCGAGCGCAAACTGCGAGCCGCCGGCGTAGGCACGACCAGCAGAGACCGCGTCCGCTCGTTGCTCAGCCCCCGTGCGATCCGGGCGCTGCTCGATCAGATGTCCTTGACCGGAAAACCGACTCGGGTACGCACAGGTATGTCCAAGATGCGTTTGAGCCGTACCGAGACGGTCACCATCCGGCTGATTCCCGGCGAAACACGGTTCGACGGACTCGGGCACGGCACGGTGGTCAAGGACGGGCGGCACTCGACCCGGACCGTGGAGAAGGCTTCCGGAAAGATCAAGTCCTGGCTTGTTGCCGGGCTGGCGTCGGAATACGCGCGTACCGGGAACGATCTGTTCAAAACCTCCGGCCCCAGCGTGATCGAGCAGGGGACCAGCGTCCATCAGAGTACGAACAGCAGCACGGCCGCGACGTTCGCGAACAACATCGTCATCCTGGACGAGCCACACACGGATCAACTGACGTCCTACAGGCTCGAGATCACTTATCACCCCGGTGGCGGCAAGGAGCAGATCCGGCTTTCCGACGAGGTCGGTTCCCTGCGTAGCCTTGTGCCGGTGAGCTTGAGTGTTCCGGCCATGGAACACCCCGTCGGTCCCGACCACCCGCTCGGGATCCCGCGGTTGCCCGCTTCGGAGCGAGCCGTCACCTTCTGGCCGACGCACGAGATCACGCGGGAGAAGATCGATCAGTGGCGTGGACGCGGCCTGCCCGATGGCCGGCCGTTCGCCCATCCCGAGGTCGGGTACACCCCCCGGCGAGTCACAGGTCTGGAGACCATCAAAGAGGCGGCGGAACTGGCGATCTCCCGCGCCTACGGCACGAACCTCGGCCTCCACGCCGGGCAGATCATGGCCGATGACGACCTGAACCAGCTGCTCGCCAACGCACGTGAAGAGGGCTTGACCCGTACGGGTACCGCGTCCTCGTTCGCCCTGTCCGAGGGCCTGAGCAACACGAGCCTCACAGCGTTCTACGCGGACACCGCCGGGCGCCTCGGCTACCAGGTGCCCGGTCTGACGGACGACGCGATGGCCGGCAGCACCAGCGGCGCGTTCCACCTGTACTCCCGGCCCGACTTCACCGGTGCCGAGCTGCTGTCGGTGGCTCCCGTGATCAGCATGGAGAACGGGTTCAGGGACAGCAGGGGCGGTGACAGCTCACTCAGCATCAGTCAGATCCTGCAAGTCATCCTTTCCGGCGGTACGCGCATCAGCTCGGCCGACGTACCGCGGGAACAGCCCGTCTTCTCCCCCGCGGACGGGTCGGGCACCGAAGGCGAAGGCAGCAGGCAGGTCGACGCCAACGCGACGCAGATCACCATCAAGCCCACGGTCGGACGAGGATTCCTGTTCGCCGTGCCGACGGCTTGGCTCGCTGTGGCCGAGGTGCACCATCAGATCAAGGACAGCAAGCTCGGGCAGTGGTTCTCCAGGCAACTGGGGTCCTTCGGCCACGTCAATCCCGGCCCGCAGGCGGTCGAGACCGAGAGCCACGTCGTCGCCTGGCTGAGCGAGGACATCGCGCGCCGGCACGGGTTGATCACCGACGAGAACTTCCCTCCCCAGGTCGCCGAGGCCTGGGCCCAGGTCCATCAGGCGGGCAAGGCGTGGCAGGCGGCGGACAAGGCCTACTGGGACCAGCGGCGCGTGTGGCAGCCGCGTCAGGAGAGACTGGTCGCCGCATACAGCACGAGCCATCACGCGCTCACCGACGCCAAGCGCGCGATGGAGACGGCCGTCGACCGTTACGGTCCTACTTCGAGGCAGGCCCTCAACGCCCGTGACGCGATCAAGCGCGCGACCGAGTCCCACCATGCCGCGCGGGCAGCGTTGAACGAGGCCCCGGCACTGCTTCGGCGGTGGCACGTGGCCGCGGTGGACCTGGCGGCCGAGTACCACCGGGTGCGGGCCGCCGCGGACGCGCTCACACGCTGGTACCGCCTGCCTCGCGCGGACTCCGCGCAGGATCCGCAAGCACCCAGGCAGGGCGTGCACATGCCGCCCGCTGTCACCTTCCGCCAGCCCGACCCCGTCGAGCCGCCCCGAACCCCGCCCGCCCCGGACCGCTTCGGCGACGTCACGACGGACGACGGCGTCCAGACGCTGACGCCTCCGCCGACCGTCGGCGGCAGGCCATGGTCCGGTGCCGGGCAGTACACCGTCCACGACACCCCTTACGACGACAGCAGCTTCTTCCACGCCATCGCCGAAACGCTCCATCACGCCGCCCCCTCGGAGCTGTCCGGCGGTGACCTGGCCGGCGACCGGGACGCGACGGTCGAGACACTCCGGTCGCTGTTCGCGCACGCGCTGACCACACGGGACAGCTCGGCCCTGGTGGAGCACCTCGACTCCGAGTCCTTCGGCGTCGTCACCCCTGAGGAGATCGCACAGGCCGGCATCCGTTTCCAGGAAGGGAGCCCCGAGCACAGGGAGTTCACCGAGACCCGCCGTATCCCCCTCTACCACCGGCTTTCCCTCGAGCAGCGAGCGAGCCTGGCCGCAGTACTGCTTCACCGGACCGGTAGCCGGCGCAACGACACCGCCTGGCAGGCGAGCGCGGCCGAACTGCTGCCCTCCCTCGCAGCGAGAGCGCTCGGCGCGAGGGTGACCGTCGTGGGTCGTGACGGACTCGTCAAGGAGTTCGGCGCGGACGACACGCAGACGGACAAGCCCCATGTCGTCCTGTGGAAGACGGCCCATCACTTCCGCGTCGCGCTGCCCGTCGGCGTCCAGCCGTCCGCCGATGTCGCGTCCGCGGCGCGACCGGACGCGCTCGCGCCCACGGAACCCGATCCCGAGCAGGTCGTTGCCCCACCCCCCGAGGACCTGCCGCCGGGCTCGCGCGGACCGGCGCTGGGGGCGCTTCACGACGCAGCCCCCTGGAACACCCATCCGCTCGGCGGGGCAGGTTTCACACGGCGCGACACCACGCTCCTGGTCGGTCCCGACGGCGCCGAGTACCGGCTGGAGGAACCACGCGACGACAGCAACGGCTTCTGGCATGCTTTCGAGAAGGCCTTCGGCCGGGACGACCGCGACGGCGACCTGGTCAACCGGGTCGTCGGGCAGCGGTTGCCCGACGACGCCGTGCTCGATCCGGAGACACCGTTCACCCACGAGATCCTGCTGTGGGCCAGGGTCGACTCGACGAACCGGCAGCCGACCGAAGGAATCAGGGCCGGACGTCTGACCGGCGCGCAGCGGGAGGAATTCCGCACCAGCGGCGGACGACTGCCCCACGACGTCGTACTCAGCGCGCGCCAGCGGCGCGATCTGATCAAGGCCCAGTTGTTCCTGGGGAACGAGTGGAACGAGGCCACCGTGGCGACTGCCGCCCAGGTCGCCGCCAAAAGTTACGGGACCGAGGTCGTCGTGGTCCGTGAGGACGGGACGCACGAGACCTACCGGGCGGCGGAGCCGGGTCGGGACAGGCGGGTCACGCTGTTCCGGCGTGGCTCCGAGTTCCTCCTGGCCCGGCCTCAGCAGCCCGCTTCCGCAGCCACGTCCGGATCCGGCGCCTCCTCCATGCCGGAACAGGCGCCGCACGGGACGCACATCACCCGGCAGGATCCGGCCCACTTCCGTCAGGAGCCGCCGTCACGCTCCGCGGACGCGCCGGAGCCGGAGATCGACACGGTCGACGTCCGTGCTGTCCACGAGGCTACCGGGGCGGACCCGACGCGGCCAACGATTGACGAGGCGTTGGCCGCCCTGGTCGCGGCGGGCGGCGAGCCGGCTGCGACGCCGGCCGCCGCACGCGACGATGTGGCCCACACGGACCCGGTGGCCGTGCCGGCCCTCCGGCACGGCACGCCGATACGTCCGTCCGACGACTCCGTGATGGGAGGCGGCGCGCAGAACAACGGCGGCGGCGAGCCGCAGACGGCCGGAGACCACGGCCCGATCGCCGATGCCGCGGCGTCGTGGGCCGAGTCGCTTGGTGCCATGAGCGACGACGAGCGCACCGTCGAGGTGGACTTGACGGACCCGGAGGGGCGTCGCGCGATTTTCGACAGCCCGGAAATCGAGGAACGCCTCGCCTCCTCGCTGACCCCGGCCCAATTTGAATCATTTGCCCGTTATCTTGGTGGTGCGGTTCTCGCGGATCAACTGCTGGCAGGTGTCCTCGGTCCCGAGACGCTGACCGTTGAACAACGCGGCCTGATACGGGAAGCTCCCCATCATTTGTTCCGCCTGGAGGAGGGCCTCGACGCAGACGGCTACACAGTGCTGCGCGCCCTGCTCACCGCGGACAACCTGGCGTCGAAGCCGGAGAGTGAGAGGAGGCTCTTTGCTGCCAGGCTGAGCCCGTTGGAGCGTCGCCAACTGACGGGCGACGACGTCTTCCTCACCGAGCTGAGCAAGCAGCTTCCTGCCGCGTCATTCGATGGCTTCCGCGAGGATCTTCACCGCGAGTCGGCGCCGTCGGAGTCCGAGAGCGACTCGTCGGACACCGATGACGAATCGGAGACTCTCCATTTCGCGCCCGAGGCATCCCGGCGTTCCGTCCCGGATCGCCATGGGCACAGTGGCGACTCCGCAGGTGAGATCGCCGAACCGTCTCGCGTCGCCGCGGCCCCTGGCGACCGACAGCCGAAGGCGGGTACCGGCGCGGTGGACCGGACCAGGCTGGACGACGCAACCGCTCAGGAAGCCCTGGACGGGGATCCCGCCGGACCGCGGGACAAGGGCAAGGGCAGGGCCACTCCGGAGCCCGACATCGCGGCACCGGAAGTCGATGAAGCCGAGGTCCAAAGCGCTCGTGACGAGCTGGTCGCCGCCCGTCTGGAACTCGACGAAGCCATCGCGGCCCGCGCCGCACAGGAGCCGCGACGGGCAACGGCGCAGGGTATGCCGAGCAGCTCTGCCGAGTCGGCGATGGCTTCGGTACGCGGCCGTCTCGAACGTGCTTCCCGGCGTCTTGCCGCTGCCGAGGACGCGTGGCGGACGCTGCTGCCGGACACACCCCTGCCCTGGGTCGAGGACACCGACGAGCCCGGCGAGGGACAACCGGGTGCTGCTCCCGGACAGGTGCCGCGCTGGATGCACCTTCTCGTCGAGGACGGTGACGCGCTCGCCGCTGAGTACGGCGCGGCGCTCGCCACAGAGACCTTCTCCCCTGATACGGGGTACAGCGTCCGGGACTTGTTCGTTGCCCGGCAGCTGCACGGTGGCACGTTCGAGAGCGATGTCCGGGCGCGCCGGGTTCAGGAAGCCCGGCTGGATGCCGTCCGACGTGCGGCGGCGGAGGACGCGGACGACCCCGCTGCCCAGCAGGACGCGCTGGACCGGCTGCAGCTCTCCTTGGCACACGACAGTGACCTGGTGGAGGTCATGCGTTCGCTGGAGCAGTGGTCGCGGTTGGAGGTCGCTGAGATCGCCCACCGTGTCGCTGCGGTCCGAAGCAGCTGGAGCGGCGAAGAGCCGGCACGTGCCCCGGCTCAGGTGTCGGGGACGCACATGGACGAGACCGTCGTACCACCGACTCAGGGGCTGGGCGCCGGCCCTTCCCGTCATGTCGGCCTTCAGGGCCTCGTCGTCCCGGCGGTTCGGAAATTGCGGGCTGTACGGGATTATGCGCGCAGCAACGGCATATCGGGTGAGGTTCTGGCACGCTCCGCCAGAGGGAGGCTGAACGGCGGGGCAGAATTCGAGGATGGCATTGCTACGTTGGTCGAGGATGTGCGTTCCGGGCGTATGTCGACTAGCGAGGCGGTGAAGTCGGCGTACAAGCTCGTCATGCTGGCCATGGGGCAGGACGTCAGTCACGTGACGGTGATTCCTGAGGAGATGGCGCGTGATTCGGTGATGCTTGAGGTCGCGCTGGAGCACATCTGCGAGCATGGGTCCGCAAGCGGTGTGCTCGCCGATAATAGAAAACGGCTGAAGGACGAGACAAGGCTGGTCCCCAGCGCGCTTAACAATTGGGTCAGAGAAGTACGCAAGGGGCGCAGGGAAATCTACGCGCCGACGAAAGCAATCCTTCTGTCTCTCCAAATAATCAAGCCGAAACATGAAGTGTCGGTGTCATACCCTGATGGATGGAGGGTCGACGGCCCGGCCGTTGGGGAAGCCGCCTCGGTCGTCGATGGAGAGGTCGAGCGGATACTTAGACTGCTCACGGGTGACTTGCGGGCTGACGGCGGAGTGACCGTCGGGACGAAGACCGAAGAAGACGTGTTGATGCTGCGGGCTTTGTTGGAGTTCGTGACTGAACGCGGGTCCTTCGAAGGCATAACTGGTGACCATAGGAATAGCCTCAAGGACTTCACGTCGCTTTCCTGTCAACTCGGCACATGGATCAACAACGTACGCATGGGGTATCGACTGATCCATGCGGTGACGAAAGAGATCCTCGAGATCTTCGAAGTGCTCGGCCCGAATTACAAGAATGTGCGTGTGCACTCCGAGGGAGGTGGCCTGGAGTCGGACACGGATGCTGATCTGGTGGCGGATTCGTTGACTCGTCAGGTGAACGCGTATCTGCAGGGCATCGGTGAGCCTGTTCTGTCCGTTGAGGAGGAGCAGCAGGTGCGGGATGCGGTGGGGGCGGGCCAGGTGATGTCTTCGGACATCGCCGCGGTCGAGGTCATCTTCGCGCGCGGCCAGGCGGCTCGTGAAGCCGCGATGCCATTCGGGTCTGACTCCCTGGCCGGCGACGATGCCGTTCGGGCCGAAGCATTTCTTGGAGACCGCGCCGGGTGGGATCGTTCCGGGGCTGCTGCTTCTCTGGTTGATCAGGTGAACGAGCATCTGCAGAGTGTGGAACTGCGTGTCCTGTCTGCTGAGGAGGAGCAGCAGGTGCGGGATGCGGTGGGGGCGGGCCAGGTGATGTCGTCGGACATCGCCGCGGTCGAGGTCATCGCCGCGCGCGGCCAGGCGGCTCGGGACGCAGAGGGGACCGAGGCCAGGGGCGGCGATGCCGAGTCTGCTTTGCCGGGGTCGTCCTACGGGGGCGGTCTCGACGGGCAAGGTGACGTCATCATGGCCGAGCGCTTCGACAATCCGGAGGCTCGGCGTCAGGGCAGCTCCGCTCAATCCGCCGAGGCTGTGCCGCAAGGGCCGGTGTCTGCACCGCCGACTGCTCAGGAACCTCCTGCCTCTGCGCATTCGGTCGTCTTGTTGCGTCAGGTGAACCAGGTTCTGCATCAACGGTCGCAAGGCCCGTTGACGGAGAGGGAGATGAGGCAAACGCATCACCTGCTTGTCCGCGGAGCGGTGACCCCTCAAGACGCCGAGACGGTTGCGGACCTGGCGCTGCTTGATCGACGACTAAAAATGACTTGGGCGGATGCGACTCTTACTGACAACGGCAGGGCCACGCAACGAATCAGAGAGAACAGGGCCTGGTTCGCTGACAGTGAGAATCGGAGACACGTCCCCTATTTTCCTCCGGATGTCGTCAAGAATTTTGGCGAGTTGGCCCTATTCCGGGATCTGTGGAGCGATCTCCAGGCAGCAGGTTCTCGGTTGGTGCTCAAGTTGCGCCAATCCATAGAGGACGGAGGCGTGCGAGGCGTCACGGAGGGGGGGATGTACCGCATACTGCCGGACACGTTCTCGGCGCGCCCTGTTGATTCTGGTGCGATTCGCCGAATCCTGTGGGTCCGCGGTCTCGATGCCCAGCTCCCAGAGGCAGTCACATCGGCTTTTCCCGAACTGGTAGAAAACTCTGACGGTCACGGGGAGCAGCGGCTGCGGTATGTGGCCGAGTCCGCATTGCCGGGGTCGTCCTACGGGGGCGGTCTCGACGGGCAAGGTGACGTCATCATGGCCGAGCGCTTCGACAATCCGGAGGCTCAGCTTCAGGGCGGCTCCGCTCGATCCGCCGAGGCTGTGCCGCACAGGCCGGTGTCTGCAACACCGACCGCGCAGGAGCCTCCTGCCGCTGCGCAGTACTCGACGATCGGGGCGGTCTTCTTGTTGCGTCAGGTGAACCAGGTTCTGCATCAACGGTTGGAAGGCCCGTTGACGGAGGGGGAGACGAGGCAGGCTCATTACCTGCTTGTCCGCGGAGGGGTGACCTCCCACGACGCCGAGACGGTCGCGGACCTGGTGCTGCTTGATCGAGAAAAGGACATGTCCTGGATAAATCTGCCGAATCTCATCAGAAACAAAAATGTCGCGCAACGAATCAGAGAGAACAGGGCCTGGTTCGCTGACAGTGAGAATCGGGGGCACGTCCCCTATTTTGCCTCGAATATCATTTTTGGTGAGTTGGTTCACTTCCTGGACCTCTGGCGCGACCTGCAGGGAGCAGGCCGGCCGCGCCGTGGGTTTGCAAAACTGTTGCGCCAATCCATAGAGGACGGAGGCATGCGAAGCGTCCCGGACGAGACGATGTACCGCATGCCGCCGGACACCCCGGCGCGCCCTGTTGAGTCTGGTGCGATTCGCCGAATCCTTTGGGTCCGCGGTCTCGATGCCCAGCTCCCCGAGGCCGTCACGTCGGCTCTTTCTGGACCGGTAGAAAACTCTGGCGGTCACGCCTCGGCTGGCATTGTGGTCGGTGAAGTCAGCACTCCTTATGACGCGTGGAACGCCTTCGCTGCTGAGCGTCCGGAAGATGCCGCATTCATTCTGGCCCACGTGAGAAGTCGCACTGCGGCACTGGGCACCACGGCCGATGATATTCAGCGTGTTTATCAGCAGCTGTCGGCTGATCACCGGTCCGAACCCCTTGCCACGCAAGCCACACGCCTCGTCCATCTGTTTGTGGCACGCCAGCCCCGTACCGGGCTGCTCGACGCCGGTGCTCGGACTGGGTGGACCGATGACGAGACGGCGGGGCTCGACTCCGTGGAGGCTGGCCCGGCAACTTCTCGGACCAGTGCCAACGCTGAGGATTTGGCCGCCACCGCACGAAAGGGCGAAGGAAGCACCGAACAGCAGTCGATAGCGCCGTCTCAGCAGGCGATTGAAGAGCAGACGACTGCATCGGAGTCCGAAGCGTCGGTCGGCCTGTCGGTCTTCGCGCAGCTGATGGGCGAACTCCCTGCCAGGGGCCACGCCACGGCTGCCACGGACGCCGAGTCCGGTGACCGTTCTGTGAGCGTGCCTGTCGAGGGTGCTACGACGCTTTCCGGTAACGATGACTCCTGGCGATCCGCGCGCCCGCAGTCCACTCGGGCATCGCGTTCCGAGGACGGTGTCAGCCTGATCAACGTGTCTCGACCCCTGGCCGCGTCAGACCAGTCGACAAGAGTGCCGGCCTCTGACCCGTCCGAGGACTCAAGCCGATCGGCTTCTCCCGACTCGGACTTCGATTCCGACTTCGGCTACGCGTATGAGTCGGAGGATGAGCCAGAGCAGATCGAAGCCGTGTTCACCGGATCATCTCGTCTGGAGATCGCTGAGCCGGAGGGCGACGGCCTCGCTCTGTTGCATCGGCAGCGGGATCAGAGTGCCATGTTGAGTTTTTCCGCCGACCGCACTCTCGCCGTCAGCTCGGACGGTCCGTTTCAGTCCGCCTTCGCAACCATGGAAGCAGTTGAGCGTGCCAATGCGGCATTGACTTCGGCGGGCAGTGCCGTTCGGCTTCGGCTTGAGGAGGAACACCACGTTGATGTTCCGGTACCTCGGGGCGGCGGCGCGAGGCGGCTGTACCGCGTCACACCGCAGCTGTCCGGACGGCCTGACGTCGACTCGCGGAACCTGACCGCTTTGGCGATGGGCGGCTCGCCGAATCGCCTCGTCTTCCGTGATCCGCTGGGCGGCACCGCCACGGTCGGTATCGATTCCACTGGCCGACTGGACGAGGTTCACCGACTTGTGTCGGCGCTGATCGACTCCATCGAGTTCGGACATCCCGTGCGCTCCTTTTCCGACGCCGAGTGGGCGGCTGAGGTCATCCGGTCACGGGGTGGGCCGGATGTCTCGGAGCTGGAGGGCCCTCACGTGGCCGGACGAGGCTACGCCGCCCATGTGAAGGAGGACACCGCTCTCCGTGGGCTGACAGAACGTACAGGTGGAAACGCCAGCGCTCTGGCCAAGGTCGGTGAGGGCTACGTGACTCAGTCCATCGCCGGATCCGGTGCGAACTCTGAGGAACTCGCACAACACGACCAGGACTTCGACGAGGCGCGCACTCCGTACGGCCGTCATTACGCCGCTGTCGTCTTGGCCAGCGAAGACGGGGACTCTCACGTTACGTTGGAGAACGTCACTCATTCTGGGAATCGGACAGCACTCCTCTTTCACGCAGTCTATAAAAATCTTGATCGATTCCCTGGTGACCGCTTGACCGCATTGCATGCGTCTACGCAAGCACGGGTGCATGCGGCCGACTCAGCCGAACAGAAAGAGATCGCCGAGGCGTCGCTCGAATTTGTCACGCGTTTGATCGCGCTGCGGTCGGCGGTCGACGAAAATCAGCGAAGATCGGCCCCGAGCGCCCTGCAAGCCGAAGAGACGAAAGCAATGGCCGCCTTCCAGGCTCTTAGCGAACGCATGGGGCTTCCGGACGAGGGTCAGTGCTGGAGCTTGCGTCTCATCCGTCCGTCCGCAGGCGAGACGTTTCACGATCTCATGGTTCGGAAAACGTGGATGGCGAACGCGTTCACTGCCGTGGTGGCCGGGGGTCCCCATCCGATCACCGACAGGCCGGCTCCTCTCTCCGTCGGTGAGAGAACCGCGGCCAGTCTCGCCGAACTCGTGCAGTCGACCACTCAGTCGATTCCCCAAGGCCAGAATTCCACTACCCATCAGCAGCACCGGGAGTATGCCCCGCACATCGGCGACGTGCTTGCGTACCGCAGGATCAACCTTGACAAGTGGCGCATTCTTGGTTCGATCGGACGAGCCAGGGACAGTGATGCGGCTGCTGCGGTCAGTAATGCAGCTGCGGAGGGATTCCGCGCCAGGACGCGACGCATTGAGGACGCCTGGAAAGAAGCTCAGGCCGAATCCATGAGCCCAGTCATGGACTCTTTCTTGGAGAGTCCGTCCGCGCACCTTCTGAAGGCCTGGAAGGAACGTCAGGAGTGGCGTGCGGAAGTGGAACTCTCCATAGCGCAACTCGCTGATGACCAAAGTGGTTACGACAGGACTGTCCTGCGCCAGTTCGGAGCATTCCTCGATGAGCAGATGGCCACGATCCGTACCGAGTTGGAAACCCGGGACGCGGCCGGGACCCGGGAGCTGGATCCACGCGTGCAGTGGCTCCTGAGCCAGGCCGATCTCGAGGAACTTGATGCCTCCGCGGAGCAAATGTTCGTAACGGCCAAGGTGTTGGGCGAAGACCTCCGCCAGGTGCAGCTCGGCGACACCACCGGACCGCTCACAGACGCCGAGGACCTGAGGCGCCGTCGCGATGAGGTGCTGACCGCCCTTCACGTCTACTCAGGGCTGGACAGCCAGGAGATCCCGTGGAACCAGATCGACCGGCGCGGTCGGCTGGAGCTGTTCGCGGCGGAGTTGCGAACCCAGGAACTGCGGCGGCATCTGACGAAGGCCGCACTGCACCGGCTTGCCCATTTGAACCTGGAATGGAGGACTGGCTACGGCTTCGCCGACCCCGAGAAGGCGCTGGTGCTGCTGCAGTCGCTGCACCGCCACCTCACCTCGCCTGCGATGACAGCCGTGACGAATGTCGACATAGGTCGTTTCCGGACGTTCATGGAGGCTCCGGACACACGACTCGACGACCTTCTCGGTGTGACGGTGAATTCGGACACCACAGGTGAGGCGCCCCTCAATCTGGTACCAGCCGCGCTCGCGTCCAAACAACGGCAGAATGCTGGAGCAGCGCCGCACACCGGAATAGCGATCCACTGGAAGCACGGGCTCAGAAGGCGTGCCCTGCACACCCCGGTACCGACGCGAACTGCGGTTCCCGACGACGGAGCACCGGTGCCATCGGACTTCTACTCCGGTTTCACTCTGTCGTCGCTGCATGCGCTCGTCGTCCGCGGTGACGAGGCCGCCGTACGGCTGGCGCTGGCCGAGGCGACCGACTACGCCCACGACCAGGAGCTGCTGCGGGAACGGGACAGCGGCCGGTTCCACGCCGTCCACTTCGGCGCAGACCTTCCAGGCGGACTCGGCTGGCAGGACGTGGAGCGCGTGGTCCTCCCCTTCTGGGACCGTTCGACGCGACACGAAGCCAGCGGACTGGCGGCAGAACTGCGGAACTTCGCCGAACAGGCAGGCCTTGACTTTTCCGTCGACTACACCGAGGTCCCGCCGCCTCTCATCCCGTCAGATCCTCCCATGCCGGTGCACACGCTCATCGAGACGGACGACACCGCCACCATTGGCCTCGACTACGTCCCGCTGACGACGCGCTCCGCGACCGCACTGCCGCAACTGGTGACCGACAAAATCTTCATCGCTGATCCCCAGGCAGATGACCGGCTACCCAACAGCACCAGCAGCCAGGCCCCGTGGACGCAGATCTCTCCGCCCGAGGAGCGGCCCTTCTTCGTGAGGGCAGCGATGGCCCTTGCCCCGGAGCACACCCTGCTGCAGTTCAACAACGGAGTTATACGCAGCTTGTCGGCCCGCGAGTTCGCCGCCCGAGTCGCCGATGATTTTCCGCCCGACACCGTCGACGGCCCCATCGTGCTGCTCATTGCCTATGGCGGTGCAGGTCATCTGGAACTGGCGAGGCTGCTGGCGGCACGCACCGGACGCCAGGTCTGGGCGTTCACCAGAAACCTTGAAGTGATGGCATCCGATGGGCAGGCGAGGGTGACGGTCTTCACGGGCCACACGGGGCGACAGGACGGCTTGTGGACTCTCAGCCACCCGGGCGACCTCCGCAGTGCCGCACTCCAGGAACCCGTAGCGGATGCTGTCTTCACGGGTGATGGGCAGATCCTTCCTGATTCCTTCATTCTGACTACTACGATCCCGGACGCCAATACGTATCGGCCGATCGGCCGATCGGCGCATACACGAGAGTTCCATCACAGGTATGAGCAGCTACAGCAAGATATCCCGAGGCTCGCCGAACACGTCGTGGTGTCGTCCGGCAATACCACCGGCAAGGAATCGCCGGCGCCTACGCCGGTGAACCGTCAACTTTATCCCGTGGATGCCCACCACGAAGACTCAGTCGGTTTCGATGTCCGGACACCGGGCAATGAGGAGACAGGTATCAGTCCCGATGAGTTTGGGGGGTATCTCCGTCGTCGGCGTAGTCTGGGTTCGTTGCGGATTATGCTGGTGGCCTGCGATGCCGGTTCCAAAAGCGGCAGCGGACCAGCACCGGCTCAAGTCGTCGCAAACACCATCGGAAATAAGGTGTTCGCAGCCAATTCGAGTGTCAACGTGCAGTTGGGTCTCGCCCCGAGAGCGGATGGCAAGGAGGCTGAATGGCTGACTTTCACTCCGCAGCCCCACAGCAGCGAGGATCCACAGGCGACACCGGGGCTCGCCGAGTAGGGTCGCGTTGTGCTGCTGGCGGCTTCTCTCGGTGAGGTGTCCTCGGCAAGTACGCCGGCCGCAGCTCGCGCACCCGTTCCTTGAGGATGGTCATCCCGCGCTGCCAGCCGATCCGCTCCGCGATCACCGTCGCCGGCATCGTCGGCGTCTCCCGCAGCAGCTCGCGGATCTGCACCTCGACCGTGTCCACGGCCGAGCCCGTCGCCGGACGCTCGTACTTCGGGGGCCGGTCATGCGCCAGCGCGCGTTTCACCGTGTTCTTCGAGATGCCCAGGTGCCGGGCGATCGCCCGGATCGGCGTCTGCTCGGCCCGGTGCAGCCGGCGGATCTCTGCCCAGTCCTCCACGTGGATCATCTCTTCCCTCCTGACCTTGATCACCAAGGCCAGGGCCAGATGAAGATCGCCAAGTGGGTCAGATTTGATACGCCGTCAGAGAGTCAGGGTTCGGGTTCTGGATCACTTCTGGGCTCTGTCGCTGATTTGGGGGTGTCAGTCGGTTGATCAAGGTGACAGGAGGATGTGGCGTCGCAGGAGGTCGAAGTTGGCCCGGCCGTACATCTGTCTCTTCAGGAGCTTGATTCTGGTGACGTTGCCCTCGACTGCTCCTGAGGTGAAGGTGGTGGTCAGGGCAGCGAGTACTGCTGCGCGGTCGCGGCGTATGCCGGCGGCCAGAGTGCGGAGTTCTCGTTGTCCGTCGAGGCGGACGTCGGCGAGCCAGACGTCGAGGGCCAGGTGCTCGCTGCGGCGTTCGCGCACCATCGAGGCCAGTCGCCGGGCGTATTCGGTGGTTGTGGCCAGTGCGAGGCTGCGTTCGCACAGTTCGCCGAGGCACTTGCGCTCGGTGTCGGTGAGGTGTTCGGGCCGGCGCATGATCCAGTTGGTGACCCGGCGGACGGTCAGATGGGGCAGCGGAGCATCCGGCGGGATGGCCCCGGTGCGGTAGGGCCGCAGGTGGCGGCGGACGGTGTTGATGTCTCCGCGGTAACCCAGCTGCTGGATCTCCCGGGTGAGTGCCGCGGCGTTGGTGCAGCCCTCCATCCAGCGGTGATGCAGATAGAGCCGGTAGTCGTCGATCATGCTTGGCCGGTGGGTTGCCGCGACGAGGAGCTGCTCGACATCGGCGGCCCGTGCGAAGCGCAGGACGGTGCCGCGGCTGAGGCGTAGTTCACGGGCGATGGCGCGCAGGCTGTCGCCGCGTTCGATGCGTTCGTGGATCTGCTGGTGGCGTTCGCGAGTGCCGGCGGCCAGCGGCCGCTGCCGTCCGTGCACGTCGAGTTCGCCCAGGGTGGTGGGACGGACGTCGTCCCGGCCGGCCTGGACGGTGAGGGGTTCTCGCAGGTCGGCGCGGTGTCGTCCGACTATGCGCTCGACGGCCTCGGCGAGGTTGTGCAGCAGGTGCCAAGCATCAGCAACTTGCCGGGCCTGCGGTGCACCGGCGTGGGCGCCGTCGCGGAAGGAGCCGGCGCGGTCGCGGCAGACGACCCTCACCTCGGGGTGTTCGCGCAGCCAGGCGGCGAAGGTGTGCGCGGTTCGGTCCGTTAGGACGTCGACGGGGCGGTGGGTGTCCATGTCGACGAGGAGCGTTGCGTAAGTACGGCCGCGGCGCACGGCGAACTCGTCGACACCCAGGCATGGGACAGACTCCGGCTGCGGGAGGGGCAGTGCGCGAAGGAGGCGGAGCAGGGTGTCCTTGCCGGTGGTGATGGCCAGGCGTCCGCACAGACTGGCGCCAGCACGTCCGCCCAGGAACAGGGCGATGTCGGTGAGCTGGGCGGTGAGGGCATTCGTGCGGCGTGCGTGTCGACGCGTCAGGTCCGGGATCTGCTCGGCGAAGGTTCGACGTCCGCAACTGTTGTTGCCGCACACGAGACGACGTGCTCGCAGGTCCAGTCGCACCTGCCGACCAGCAACGGGACGGTCCGCCAGACACCGCTGGTAGTAGCAGTGCACTCGCGAGGATCTCCATCCACATCCCGGACAGGCGGCCGACCCCACCGTGGACCGCACGGCAAGACGGACCTCAGCGTCCCCAAGAACAACCTCTTCTACCTCGACTCCGGCCCCCTGAAGAAGGAGGTCAGCGAGGCGAACCACATCCCCCACGCACAGCTGATGCCCGCCTGCTCCTGATCGTCACCCACCCCCAAATCAGCGACAGAGCCCGGAAAGTGATCCAGAACCAGATTTCGGCGTCGTCGAGAGGCGGTTCGGTCAGGCACCTACTCGAATACAGTCGTCCTGGCGCCGTCTACGGCCAGAGGGCGAGCAAGGCCGCTCCGGCTACCGCAGTTCCGCCGACTACGAGACTGTCCTTGCTGCCTGAGCAACACACCGAGGGTGCCCGTCAAAGCGGTGCAAGCTCACACGTATACACAGCTGGGGTCGGAGGAGGCGGACGACTCGCTGCACTACCGGACTGAAACCTGGCGCGCTGGGAAAGGATCCGGCGCCTTGTGCCGTTCGAGTTGCACAAAACGGAAGCGCAGGTGCCGGAGGGGCCGCCTGCGATGCAGACGGCCCCTCCGGCACAGAGGGAGCTGCGTCCCCTCGTCACCTGACGGATGCCACGATCAGTTGTTGGCCCACTGGACGACATAGGGGGCCGTGCTTGTGCCTTCGGCGCCGAACTTCATGCCAGGCGAGTCGGCAGTCCAGCCACCGCGAGGAGAGGCCACGCCCTGGATGTCGAAGTTCTGACGGCTGACGTTGTACACGCCTCCGATGACAAACCCACCAGTACCGTCGATGTCGAACGTCTGGCACTCGCCGGGGTGCACCAGCGTGCTGTAGTAGCCCGTGGACCAGTGGATACGGGCGTCGTAATTGCCCTGGGCGCACAGCTGGACACGGTGATTGCTGATGGCCGCGGATGCGGGCGTCCCAGCAACCACGACAGCTCCAGCCGCAGCCAGTGCGATGGCGCCTACCGAAACCACGGATCGCCGGAACGGTCTCTGTCTGGTACGCATCATCTTTCCCTCTTCCGGAAAGCAAGGAACCGGCGGATCAGACCGAGTGACCTCGCTGTGAATGTCGTAGTGCCCATGCCGCCGTGTTCGTAGACGGTACGGAGTGCTCTCACCTGAGGAACGCAGCCAGCTTGCAGCCGAGTTCACGACGATCGACCACCTGGAACCAGGCCGACCCGAAAGCAGGCCAAGCCCGGTCGCCCGCGCACGGTCGGGCAGCGAGCACCACCTGATCGTCGACCGGACCGGGCATCCCGCTTCCGAAACGTCGCTGAGCGCCGTCACTGGATGTGACACCGGGCCGAACGGATCCCCGTTCCTTCAGAAACGATGGTTCGCTGCGCGTGTGACCGAAGGGCTGACTTCAGCGATCCAAGTCGTGCCGGCACCGCATCGTGAGGACGAATCGATGTGTGAACATGGCCGACACATGTGCATGCACCTCGCGACTGCGGACGATCAGGCAGGCGCGAACCATTTCTTCCCGAAGGACTGATGACCGGATGACCGACGTAGCCCGGACACCACAGCACGACGAACCGTTGGCCGATGTGCCGGACTCGATCCGGGAGGCCGCTCGGGTGGCCCCCGACCACTGGTTCGGCATCGTTGATCCGGCTTGGCATGGGGAGGAC
The DNA here is from genome assembly GCF_001636945.3 of Streptomyces sp. FXJ1.172. NCBI lineage: Bacteria > Bacillati > Actinomycetota > Actinomycetes > Kitasatosporales > Streptomycetaceae > Streptomyces > Streptomyces sp. FXJ1.172. The sequence continues at coordinate 246,658 of NZ_CP119134.1, forward strand.
AATCCGCCGACCTGGGCGGTGGTCGGGCAGTACCGGTCAGACGCCGACGGCGAGGTGGTGGAATGGCAGTACAACGACGACTACCGCCCTTCCCCCAGCGCGAATGGCTGGTCGGCCCCCACCGATTCGATCGATGAGGCGATACAGCTCGCGGCCACCGGATACGGCCCGGAGGAAGATGTCTTCCTCCTGATCGTCGATGCCGAGGTCAGCGTGCTGCTCGCGCCCGACGGGCGCCCCGTCGAGGCGTGCAGTCCGGACGGTGCCCCAGTAGTTCCGGTCTTCACCTCCATCCCGCAGCTTCGGTCGGGCGGGCGTTACGCCTCGCGCAATGTTCTGGTTCGAGACCTCATCCGAGACCTTGCCGAAGAGACACAGCTCTATGTGAACCCCACTGGCGCTGTAAGCATGATCGTCGCTCCCGAGCGGTTGGCCTCGGCGACGGAGGAAGCTGGGGAGCAACCTGCGGCCGCTCCCCGAGCCGAGGAGGACATGCAAGCGGACGAGGACGCTCTTCGCCTGAGTGTGCCGGCGGTGCCGCTATTGAGTGATGGCCGTGACCGTGTGCGGCAGGTGGAGACCCTTGAGTTGCCCGAGCCGGAATCCGAGAGTGATTCCACACCCGGTCCGAGGCCTGAGCACGAATCCTCGCCTGTCGTCGACTCCGCGCGGAAGCCCGTCACCGTGTCCGAGTACGTGCCGGTGCCTGAGCCCGTGGCCCCTGCGGAGCCTGAAGCGGACTCCGAGTGGGAGCCGGAACCTCCTGCCTCGGAGGAGACCGAGGCCGACGACGAGTTCGACTCCGATGCCGGACCCGAGGAGAGCGAGGCCAGGCCCACGCCCGTGCTCACCACCGAGGACTATCTCGTCAGCATCCTGAGCGGTGGCGTCGACAAGCGAACACATTGACCTCCCCGGACACACAATCGGCGACTGAACACCGGTCGAGTCACCCGGTCTTGAACCGGTCCTGAGCGTCACGTCGTCCTGTGTCAAGGCGGTCGGCGTGCCAAGGCGATCGGCACACTGGGTCGGCCTGCTCGTCGGTTCACAGGTTCACACCTGCGTGTCGTCCTGACCTCGCTGGTGTCCCGCGGGGGATCAGCCGTCCCCTTCCGGCCATGTCCGAGCCGGAAGCCGAGCCGGAAGCCGAGCCGGAGAAGCCCGAACAACGATGGGAGGAGAGCGAGGAATCCGAGGAGGCGGAAGCGAGTCCCGCCGTTCCGGGCGTGACCGGGTCCGCGACCACCAGCGGTACTTCCGGGCAGTCGGCCAACGCCGCTGAGCCGGCCGCACAGGCCGCGGCGGCCACCAAGACGGCCGAGTCGTCGGACACGTCCGCCGCGACCGCGGACGCGGCCGGCGCATCCGACGATTCCACGAACAACTCGGCCAAGACGGCAACCAAGGCCGCCCCGGGCAGGCCGCACAAGAGTCTGCTGGCCGGGGCCGCCATCGTCGGCGCGCTCCTGGTCTCCGTGCCGTTCCTGATCAGTGGTGGCAACGGCGACAACGGGCGGTCGTCCGTGAAGGCGGGCGCCTCCCCGGGCACCGTCCTGGGCGGTCTCGCGGGGGCGATCCCCGGCGTGGTCGGCTCGGAGTCGCCGTCAAGGGACGGTGCGTCTCGACAGTGAACCGGGCGGCGGGGCCGGTGGGTTGCCCGGGCGGGTCAGAATCCGCGGAAGACGCCGTCCTCCTCGGCCGCGTCCACGAACTCCTCCCAGTCCATGTTGGCCGTGGCGATGTTGTTCTCGATCTCCCACAACTTAGCTGCGAAGACCCGAAGTTCGTCGAAGCCCTGCTCCGAACCGTCCTCGTCCTCATCCGTTTTCAGGACGGCCAGCAGTGGCATCTCCGCCTCCGTCAGTGCCTTCTTGTCCGCCACGATCAGCAGGCCGTCCTCGTCGGGGACGAGCGCGACGACCTGCTGGGTGGTCAGGTCGCGGTAAGCAAGGTCGTCCACGATATGCAGTTCGGCGACGAAGTCGTCCTCGTCCGGGGTAGTGACCACCGTGCGGACGGCCTGCCAGGCCGCCTCGTCGGAGAAGTCCGTACGGATCAGAAGGGTCTCTTCGGTCTGCGGCAGGCTCTTCACGGTCAGGTCTCCTGGAAGGGGTGGACAGGGCCGGACCATTGACGACCGGCACACGTGACGAACATGTTAGTGAATTTGAACCTTCATACGTATCAAAGCGTCACCGTCTTGGCAAGTGATGAGGAGCCGCGCACGGGTGGAGGCCGGGCACTGGTCTTGGGGTGGGCGGGTATGTCACCCATGGGGTAGGTGGCTATGTCACGTTTAATATGTATGAACAGCTAGCGCGGGTGAATCCCGCCTGGATCTCACACACAGGGGATGTCTTCATGAAGCACGGCAGCAGGACCGGCAGGTGGCGAGGCCTCGGCACCCCCTTGATCGCGCTGGCTCTCGCGGGAGCAGGTATCGGTGTGACGGCGGGCAGTGCGTCGGCGGCGACGGCCTGCCCGGCGGGCAGCGTCTGCCTCTACAAGGACGCGACCTACCAGGGCAGCGTCTCCATCCAGAGAATTCTCGTCGAGTCGCCTTACCAGATCGCGAACTTCGTCAACAGTCACTTCCAGGACGGGTCGACGATAGAGAACCAGGTGTCCTCCGTCATCAACAACAGCGACCGGACCCTGTGCATGTGGTCCAACAGGAACTTCCAGGGTCAGTACACCTGGGTCGTCACCAAGCACTTCTCCGCGCCCCAGATCACCAATGACGTCATGTCATCCGCCCGGACGGTCCCCGCCGGCCAGTCCTGCTGATACGTGTCGCACTGTTGGGCGCGCCACGCCTCGCATGCGGCCTGTGGCGGCGGAGTGGCCGGTCCAGGCGGGATGTGTTGGGTCCGCACTCCGGTGCGCAGCCGACAGTCGTCCGACCGAGTAGCTGAAGGCATCCCGGCACCGGCGAGGCAGTCATTCGACGGATGTTTGCCTAAAGTCGCCCGACCAGACTGATCAGGTGCTCGTCGCCCGTGGCGAGCCCCGGTGCGGGCGGCCTGCGCCCGTGCGGTTGTCCTTCCGCACCGGTCGCGCTCACGACCGTCGAAAGGCAACCATATGCGTACCTTCGCCGACCACGTCATCGCCTCGCTCAAGGCCTCCGGGGTGCGCCGTCTGTACGGCCTGCCCGGTGATTCGCTCAACGGTCTGACGGACGCCATACGCCGGGAGGACGACGTCGACTGGGTCCATGTGCGGCACGAGGAGAGCGCTGCCCTCGCGGCGGCGGCCGAGGCCGGGCTGACGGGGGAGCTGAACGTCTGCGTCGGCAGCTGTGGTCCGGGCAACCTGCACCTGATCAACGGGCTCTTCGACGCCCAGCGCAGCCGCGTGCCGGTCCTCGCCATCGCCGCCCAGATCCCGGGCGGCGAGATCGGGTCCGGCTACTTCCAGGAGACCCGCCCGCAGGAGCTGTTCGCCGACTGCAGCGTCTACGCGGAGGTCGTCACCAGCCCCGAGCACGGGCCCCGCATCCTGGAGATGGCGATGCGGGCGGCTGTCGAGCGCAGGGGAGTGGCGGTCGTCGTCGTACCCGGCGAGATCTTCCTCGGCAAGACCCCCCGCGACCTGGCCCCCACGGTGGTGCGCCCGGCCCGTAGCGTCGTCCGCCCGGACGACGAGGCCCTGCGCGAGGCCGCCGCGCTGCTGAACGACGGGAAGCGGGTGACGATCCTGGCGGGTGCCGGCGCGGCCGGTGCCCACGACGACCTGGTCCGGCTCGCCGAGACCCTCAAGGCGCCCGTCGTGCACGCCCTGCGCGGCAAGGAGTACGTCGAGTACGACAACCCGTACGACGTCGGGATGACCGGGCTGCTCGGCTTCGCCTCCGGCTACAAGGCGATCGAGGAGGCCGACACCCTGCTGATGCTGGGCACCGACTTCCCCTACCGGCAGTTCTATCCGCAGGCCGCGAAGGTCATCCAGCTCGACATCCGCGGCGAGCAGATAGGCCGCCGCACCCGTGTCGACCTGCCGCTGGTCGGCAGCGTCCGCGACACCCTGCCCGCGCTGCTGCCGCTGCTGACCGTCAAGAGCGGGCGGGGGCACCTCGACGGCGCCCTCGCCCACTATGCCCGTACCCGCAGGTCGCTGGACGCGCTCGCCGTCAACGACCGTGAACGCACCCCGATCCACCCGCAGTTCGTGGCGAGCACCCTAGATCGGCTCGCGGACGAGGACGCGGTCTTCACCGTGGACGTCGGTTCCCCGGTGGTGTGGGCGGCCCGCTATCTGACGTTCAACGGGCGGCGGCGGCTCATCGGGTCGTTCAACCACGGCACGATGGCCAACGCACTGCCGCACGCCGTGGGGGCGCAGGCGGCGTATCCGGGCAGGCAGGTGGTCTCGCTGTCGGGCGACGGCGGGCTCACCATGCTGCTCGGCGAGCTGTTCACGCTGCGGCAGAACCGGCTGCCCGCCAAGATCGTGGTCTTCAACAACGGCTCCCTGAACTTCGTCGAGCTGGAGATGAAGGCGGCCGGCATCGTCAACTACGCGACCGAGCTGGACAACCCGCAGCTCGCCGAGGTCGCCGCCGCGATCGGGCTGTGGGCCCGCAGGGTGGAGCGGCCCGGCGACCTGGAGGACGCCCTCAAGGGCGCCTTCGCCCACGAGGGACCGGCGCTGGTCGAGGTCATGACGGCCCGCCAGGAGCTGTCGGTGCCGCCCGCGGTCTCGCTGGAGCAGGCCAAGGGCTTCACCCTCTACGCCATCCGGACCGTCCTGTCCGGCCGGGGGGAGGAACTGCTCGACCTGGTCAACACCAATGTCGCCCGTCGGATCCTGCACTGACCCGGGGCGTCCCGAATACGTATCTCTTGCGGGTGCTTTACGGCACACCTGGATTGCTCGCCCGCCGTGATCGGGCAACTCCATGGTTGCCTTAAAGCAATGACATTGGAGGCGCATGTGGCCGAGAAGACCCAGTATGAGGAGCTGGTGCGTCAGCTGGGCGCCGTCGGGTCCGTGCGGCGGGAGCTGGACCGGATCCTCCCGGACGGCTGCTCCAGCGGGGTCGTCATGGTGCTGACGCTGCTTCGCCGCCACGGCGACATACGCATCGGCAGGCTCACGGAGCTGCTCGCCGTCGACATGTCGGTCGCCAGCCGCCACGTCACGCACCTGGCCGCACGAGGCTGGATCGACCGCAGCCCCGACCCCGCCGACCGGCGCTCGCGCATCCTGCGCCTGACCCCCGCGGGCCGGGCCCGGCTCGCCGAACTGTCGGACTGCGGCGCCCGGTTGCTAGCCGAGAGGCTGAACGACTGGAGCGACGAGGACGTCCGCCGGCTGACGTGGCTCATGGCCAGGCTCCGGGCGAGCTTCGACGACCCGGGGGCCGGACGGGCCCCGGGCGACGACCCGCTGGCCCGACGGACTCCGGCCGCCCAGCCGCCCGAGGACATCCCGTCCCCCCGTACACCCGCTGTCACCAGATAAGGAAACGAAACCCATGACAACCACACCAGGCGCCGGTGTGCGGGCTCACACCCGTCGCGAAGGAGGTTCCGCACCCGCGCCGACGACGGACGCGCCGATGACACACCCGCAGATCATGCGCGCGCTGTCGGGACTCCTGCTGGGCCTGTTCGCCGCGATCCTGTCCTCGACCGTCGTCACCAACGCCCTGCCGAGGATCATCAACGACCTCGGCGGCGGCCAGAGCGCCTACACCTGGGTCGTCACCGCCTCTCTGCTCGCCGTGACCGCGTCGACCCCCCTGTGGGGCAAACTCGCGGACCAGTTCAGCAAGAAGATTCTGGTCCAGTCGGCACTGGTGATCTACGTCATCGGCTCCCTGGTGGCCGGTTTCGCGCAGAACCCTGCCACGCTGATCAGCGCCCGTGTGATCCAAGGCCTGGGCGGTGGCGGTCTGTCCGCGCTGGCACAGGTCGTGCTGGCCGCGATGATCTCCCCGCGCGAGCGCGGGCGTTACTCGGGCTACCTGGGCGCCACCTTCGCCGTCGCCACCGTGGGCGGCCCGCTGCTCGGCGGTGTCATCACCGACACCAGCTGGCTCGGCTGGCGCTACTGCCTCTTCGTCGGCATCCCGTTCGCGCTGATCGCGCTGGTCGTCCTCCAGAAGACGCTGAACCTGCCGGTGGCCAGACGCAAGGTCAAGGTCGACTGGGCCGGCGCCTTCTTCGTCACCGCGGCAGTCTGCGTCCTGCTGATCTGGGTCACCTTCGCCGACGACAAGTACGAATGGCTGTCCTGGCAGACGTACACGCTGGTCGGCACGTCGATCGTGCTCACGGCCGTCTTTCTGTTCGTCGAGACGAAGGCCGGCGAGCCGATCATCCCGCTGCGGCTGTTCCGCAACCCCACCATCACCCTCGCCTGCATCGCCTCGCTGTTCGTCGGCATCGCGCTGTTCGCGGGCACCGTGTTCTTCAGCCAGTACTTCCAGCTGGCGCGCGGTGACTCCCCGACCAGGTCCGGCGTCATGACGATCCCGTTCATCGCCGGCCTGTTCCTCGCCTCCATGGTCTCCGGCCGGATCATCACCCGCACCGGCAGGTGGAAGGGCTGGCTGCTGTCCGGCGGCGTCCTGCTGACGGCGGGCCTGGCCCTACTCGGCATGCTCCGCTACGACACCGCGTACGTGTTCATCGCGCTGTGCATGGTGCTGATCGGCCTCGGCGTCGGCATGACGCTGCAGAACCTCGTGCTGTGCACCCAGAACCAGGTGGACCCGGCCGACCTGGGCGCCGCCTCCTCCACGGTGACCTTCTTCCGCTCCCTCGGCGGCGCGGTGGGCGTCTCGGTACTCGGCTCGATCCTCACCACCCGGATCGGCCACTACGCGAGCGAGACCATCACCCAGCTCGGCCCGCAGGACCGGGCGACGGCGGCCAAGGTCTCCGGCAGCGGCGAACTGCCGGACCTCGCCCTGCTGCCCGCCCCGGTCCGCACCTGGCTGGAGGGAGCCTACGGCCACGCCATCGGCGACATCTTCATGTATGTCGCACCCATCGCCCTGATCGCCTTCCTGGTGACCCTGTTCATCAAGGAGGTCCCGCTGCGCGCCTCCAGCGGCCTGGCTCAGGCGGCGCGGGCGGCACGGAGCGCCGAGGCCGTCGCCGGGACGCCTGCGCCGGCGGAGGCCGTCGCCCCGGACTCGCAGACTCCCGCACGGGTGACGCCCCCGGCACCGGACGGGACGACGTCCTGATCCCCTCCGCCCTGAGGCGACCGCCGCTTTCCCGGCCGTGCACATGTGCCCCACCCGTGCACCACCATCCGACTTCGTCACCATCTTGACAGGTGACGAATGGAGGCGCACGATGGTATCCGGTCCGGCCGTTGAGGCAGGACGCCGTCCACGGCGACGAGGTGGAGAAGCGACATGAACAAGGACGTCACGACGGACTCCGACGCGGCAGCACGGCACGCCCGCTTCGGCCGGCTTCCCGAGCGCATCCGCTTCGAGGACATGACTGAAGAGGTGGAGGCCGCCCCGGGTGGCGGAGGGAAGGCCGCGTACGACCCTGAGGGCTCGTGGAAGTACTACTCGTGCCTGGCGCTCGACCTCGGACTGTAGCCACGCGGAATACCGGCCGCGGGTCGCGGCGCACGCTGCCCGCGTCGGCGTGTCCGCTGTCCGCGCCGGCTCATCGCCGGCGCGGACAGCGGACACGTGTGGGAAACCTCCCTGTCGGCTTCTCGGCGCATGTGTCACACACTGCCCCGCTTCGCGTTCTTCAAGGAACCGAGAGTGATGCGATGGTCTGAACCAATTGACATGCTCATGCGCTGGGAGTTCAATGCGAGGCACCCACCCGTGGTGCCCGCAGAAGCGCACGAGGAAGGTTCCCCCATGATCACCTCCCGCGCACGACTACCCCTTGGCCGCCCACTGCCAAGACTGCTCGCCGTGTTCGCCATGTTCGCCGTGCTGTTCGCTGTCCAGGCGGGACCCGCGTCCCCGGCCCATGCCGCCACCCCTTTCAGGATGATCGCCTTCTACGACGGCACCTACGACGCGGCGCACATCAGCTTCGACCACGAAGCCAACGCCTGGTTCCCGCAAGCAGGCGCACAGAACGGGTTCACCTACACGGCGACCACGGACTGGAGCCGGCTCAACACCGCGAACCTGGCCGACTACCAGGTCGTCATGTTCCTCGACGACTACCCCCACACAGCCGCGCAGCAGTCCGCCTTCCAGACGTATGTCACCAACGGGGGCGGCTTCATCGGCTTCCACGTCTCGGCGTACAACGACGACACCAGCGACTGGCCCTGGTACCACAACACATTTCTCGGTACCGGCACGTTCCGGAGCAACTCCTGGGGACCCACCTCGGAGACGCTGGGCATCGACGATCCCACCCACGCGGCGACTGCCGGCCTGCCCGCCACCATCACGTCCTCGGTCAGCGAGTGGTACAGCTGGCAGAACGACCTGCGGCAGAACCCGGACATCGACATCCTGGCCTCGCTGGCACCGTCCACCTTCCCGGTGGGCACCGATCCCAACCAGACCTGGTACAGCGGCTACTACCCGATCGTGTGGTCCAACCGCCACTACAAGATGGTCTACAACAACTTCGGCCACAACGCGATGGACTACTCGACCAACACCACGCTGTCCTCCACCTTCGCGAGCGCCCAGCAGAACCAGCTGCTCCTCCAGGAGATCAAGTGGGCGGCAGGGCATTCCGGCCCGGTCACCCCTCCGCCCGCACGTGCCACCGGACCCATCCACGGGTACGGGGGCAAGTGCGCGGACGTGGCGGGCGCCAGCACCGCCAACGGCACCGCCGTACAGCTCTACGACTGCAACGGCACCGATGCACAGAACTGGTCGGTGGGCGGCACCGGTACGCTCAGCGCGCTGGGGAAGTGCATGGACGTGACGTCGGCCGGCACCGCCGACGGCACGAAGGTGCAGCTCTACGACTGCAACGGCACCGAATCACAGGTGTGGCAGCCCGGCGCGAACGGCTCCCTGCTCAACCCGCAGTCGGGCAAGTGCCTCGATGCGACCGGACCCAGTTCGGCCAACGGCACGCGCCTGCAGATCTGGTCGTGCACCGGAGCCGCCAACCAGAGCTGGACACTGCCTTCCTGAAGCCCGTGGCCCCGGGAGGGGCCACGGCCCAGTTCCTAGACGCCGGAGTCGCACGGCCATTTCTGGATGGATGCGATCCGGTTGTCCCACGACGAGCCGAGGCCGTAGTACCAGCCGTAGGCCTGGATCTTGAAGGTATTCCCAGCGCCCCAGGCGTACTCGGCCCCGCAGAACGTGGTACCGGTCTTGTTGATGATGGAGGAGATATTGGTGCCGAGGAAACCGTAGCTTTGGCTGATGTTGTTGAGCTTTCCGTTGTTTATGTCATTCCAGGTGACACCGATTCCGCTGCCCTGGAAGTTTCCCTGGTCCCAGATGCACAGAGCGTACTGACTGGTGCATGCACCCGATCCGGAGTTCGCCGGGAACCAGTTGTCCGCGGACGCCGAGCCCGAGGCGCTGAGGGTGATGGTGGCGGCCGACGCCCCGGCCAGTGCCAAGGTTACAAGGCGCCTCTTGAGGTTTCCCATTTTCTCCGACTTCCTTCCCGGTTTCTGCGGCGGATCAACGTCGCACAGTACAAACGGCGTTGAGGACGAGGAAGGTTCACCTGGCTTACCGCGTGCCGAGGCGGGCAGGCGGCTGGATCCAGCCCTTCCGACTGTCAGACAGATCCTCGGGAGGCGTGGCGCAGGGTCGCCAGGAAGGCGCGGTGTCCGTCGAGGCGGGGCAGCACCTGCTCCGCCGCGCGCAGCATGTTGTCCGCCTAAGCGCCTCCGAGTTCACGGCGCAGGTCTGCTTCGTGAGTGATCCACAGCCGGTACAGATTGCGCCACACCTGGGGTTCCTCTGGCCGCTCGTCCACGTGTTCGATCTCGAGACCGGCGCGTTCGACCTGCGCTCTCCACGCCTCCCCCGAGTCCCGGCGTACGGTGCGGGTGAGGACCGCGCGGGCACCGGGCGCGAGAACCCGGCGCATCTCCGCCAGCACGGACGTCCAGTCGGCCGTGCCGGTCACCACGTCCACGCAGACGAGGCCGTGCGCGCACCGGTCGGGCAGACCGGTCGCCTGTATCGTGCCCACCTGGAATCGGGCCCGACGGGGCGGTACGAATCGAGATCGCCGGGCTTCGGCGAGTTCGACGGCGGTGCTGGAGAGGTCGACGCCGACCAGGTCCGCGGCGAGGGCGCGGGCCAGCCACAGCCTCGCTACCACCGTGACCGACGATGACCGCGAACCGGTCGTAGAGGCCGTCGGCGGGTTCTGACGCTTCCTCCCCCGTCCCTGTCCGGGCCTGTGCGCCCGCCCGGGCAGGGACGGCTCCTGCCTCTGCGGCTCGTCCGGCTCCGTGAGAAGAGGAGGTGCTGAGATGCGGGGACAACCCCTGCCCCAGGCGGGCTCTCCTGCTCCGCCTGCCTGCGAAAAGATCATTTTCTCCGGTACCCACCGGGTGCGTCCCGCGGAAGACACCTGGGAGTGGATCCAGCCGGTCCTGCCGGAATGCGGCATCACCCGGGTCGCGGACGTCACCTGGCTCGACGAGATCGGCATTCCGGTCTTCCAGGCGATACGTCCCAACGCCCACACCCTGTCGGTCTCCCAGGGCAAGGGCATCACCGCCACATTGGCCCGGGTTTCCGCTGCCATGGAAGCCATTGAGGTATGGCATGCGGAGCATCCCCGAGTGCCGGTGACGACCGCCACCGTCGAGCACATGGAACAGGCGCTGGGATACCGTCTCGACACACTGCCCCTCGCTCCCCGCCACTTCATCGGCCCGGACTGCCGGCTCGACTGGTATCCGGCCACCCGGATCGATGGGCAGGGCGAGTCGTACGTACCCGCCTCTTTGCTGCGTCTGGACTCCTGCGTCACGGGTGGGTGGACGCCGGCCGCCTTCCGGGCCACCAGCAATGGCTTGGCCAGCGGAAACGTACCGGACGAAGCCTTGCTCCACGGCATGTACGAGGTGATGGAACGTGATGCGTCCGCGCGTGCCAGACGGAACGGTACGGCACGGCCGGTCGACCTCTCCTCCGTGGACGACGCCTCGTGCCTCCGTCTCCTGGAACGTTTCGAGTCAGCAGGGGTGCAGGTCACCGTGCGTGCTCTGGCCAGTCCCATCGGTGTCCCCTCCTTCGACGCCACGATCACGAGCCCCCCTCTTCCCGGTACTTTTCGGAGGCACCGGAACCCATCTGGACGCGGGCGTGACCCTGAGCCGGGCGCTCACCGAGGCGGCACAGTCACGCGCGACGGCGATCGCGGGAGCACGTGACGACATCGGGCAGGCCCCGTACCGAGAAGCCCACTTCTTCTCGGTGAACCGCTCCCCGGCCGCACCACTCGAGGCCCGCGACGCGATGGACTTCACCCCCATCATTTCGACCCCGCTGCGCGACCTGCGCGATGAGACGGTGCACCTGGCGCGCCGGATCGAGTCGGTGACAGGGAGTCCGCCGCTCTATGTCGATCTCACGCGACCGGACATTTGCATCCCGGTCGTTCACGTGGTCTGTCCGGGAGCGCTCAGCGACACCGCCCACTGAGCCGAGGAAAGGGGTAGTCGTACATGACGAAGAAGTACTGCTTCGTGGGCCCGAGTCTGCCGGATGCCGCGGAGCTGACCGCCGGCACCCGCGTCGAGCTGCTGCCACCGGTTGCCGCGGGCGATTTGGGGCGTCTCGAGGTGGGAGCAGGGGACGTGGTCGCCATCATCGACGGCTATTCCCACCAGCGGAGATCCGTGCGGCACAAGGAGATCCTTGATCTCCTCGGCCGCGAGGTGCGCGTTCTGGGCGCGTCGGGCATGGGGGCACTCAGAGCCGGCGAGCTGGACCGTTTCGGCATGCAGGGCATCGGCCGGATCTACGCCGACTTCCGCGACGGCCGCCTGGAAGCCGATGACGAGGTGACGCTCCTGCACAGCCCCGAGGACGAGGGCTACCGGCCGCACTCGGAGCCGCTCGTGTGCATGAGGGCCACCTTCGCGGCAGCCGTCCGGTCCGGCGTGTGCGATGCCCTGACCGCCGACCGACTGATCAGCGTGTTCTCCCAGCGTCCTTTCGGATGGCGCTCCTACAGCGCGCTCGAGGAGGCCGGCGCGGAAGCCGGACTCGAGGCGACGACGGTCCGGGCACTCCAGCGGTACTGCGTCACCTACCGCCAGGACCCCAAACGCGAGGACGCGCTGGCCCTGCTGGACCACCTGCGAGCCGACGACCCCGGTGAGCCGGACGTACAGCCGCCGCCTTTGCGGGTGCACCGGACGGTCTTTCTCTACGCCTGGCAACTCGCCGCCCGCGCCGCCTGCGGGGCGCGAAACTCGCCCCGGACCAGCGCCCTCAGCCTGCTGCGCGCCCGCCAACTGTTCGCGTACGACTACCCGCTCCATCATCGGAACATGACACTGCGCACCCTGGCGTCCCGGTGCGCCGAGGAGTGTGGGGAACGGGCGGGCGGCGACACGGAGGCGGAACGGGCCCTGCGGCACGGGGAGCACGGCGGTCTCTACCGCCTGCCCGCGGACCGCGAGCGACTGGGATTCCTGAACCCGTGGCTGACTCCCGCCGAGACTGGTCTGCCGCCGGCCGAACAGCTGACCATCGCTCTCGTCAGGTCCTGCCGCACGATCCTGAGACTTCCCTGGGACGAAATCGCCATGTCGCTCATGGAGAACGAGCCCGTCGGAGACGTAGCCCTGCAGTTCGTCCAGCACGCCTGGGAGGTCAACGACCGGGTCCGGGAGAATCGTCCCGGCCTTCGCCTCGACGCGGTTCCCCGCACCAAGGTGACGGAGCTTCTCGCCTCCTACTGGGGCGCACCGATGGGCGAGCTCGAACTGGCGGCCCTGGACCGCGGTTTCGCCTCGACGGACAACGCGGTCGCCGCCGCGCGGCCCTTCTACCTCTCCGCCCGGTACAACGAGGCAGCCGCCCGATCGCTGGCAACGTCCCTGACAGCACGCCAGTTCCGCCGCCACCCGGAGGACGCCGGCTGAAGGACCCCGGCGACCGCGCGGCCACAGCGAGCCGGACCACCGGACTCATGTGGTCAGCAGGACGCCGGCGTACGACAGCCCGGCCACCACCACCCAGGACGCCGCCCCGAGCAGCAGCATGCGCCGGCCGGACGCGCCCCCCAGTGTGCTCAGGTTCACCGCCGCACCGAGGCCGAAGAGAGCCGACGCCAACACGAAGTGCTGCACCGCGGCGGCGCAGTCGAGCACCTCGGTGCCGAGCAGTTGGGTACTGCGCAGCACCATCATCGCCAGGAATCCGGCTACGAAGAGGGGGAGTGCCGGAGGCCGTTTCTCGCCCGCGATCGCCCACGCTCGCCCGGACCGGCGCAGGGCGAGGGCTGTCCCCGCGGTCAGCGGGGCGAGCAGGACCACCCTCATCAGCTTGACCAGCACGGCCTCGCGCAGGGCGAGCGGACCGGCGGTCTGTGCGGTGGCGACCACCTGGCCGACGTCGTGGACGCTGGCCCCCGCCCACCGGCCGAACTGCGTGGCGGTCATGCCCAGGGCGGTGTGCAGCACGGGCAGTACCGCGATCGCGAGCGTCCCGCACAACGTGACCAGCGCGACCGCGCCCGCCACGTCGTCCTCCTCGCTCCTGGTCACCTGGCCCACCGCGCCGATGGCCGAGGCGCCGCAGATCGCATAGCCGGCGGCCACCAGCACCGGGACGTCGCCGGGCAGACCCAACCGCCGGCCCAGCCAATAGGTGCCGACGAGGGTGGCGAGGACGACGCACACCACCATCCCGGCCGTGGGCAGGCCGAGCCCCGCCACGTCGGTCACACTGAGCTGGAGTCCGAGCAGGACCACGCCGGCCCGCATCAGCCGCTTCGCCGCCACGGCCAGCCCGGCCCTGGCCGACGTACGCACGAACACCCGGACTTTGGGCAGATGGGCGGCCGCGACCCCGAGTACGACCGCGAGGGTGAGCGTCGGCACGGCGGGCAGCGCCTCGTGCAGCGCCGTCGCCATCAGCACACCGGCCGCCGCCAGTGCCAGACCGGGTACGGCGCGATGCCGGGACCACGCCCTGAGCAGGAGGGGAGGGAGCGATCTGTCGTGGACGTCGTGGACTTCGTTCACGGCGTCAGTCGCGCTCGCCGTCAGGGCGCTCGTACACGCGTCGCACACTGGTTCCCAGACGGACCACGTCGGCGCCGTAGACATGGATCGAGATCGCCGTGCCGGCCCCGGAGTTGCGCACCTCGTGAATGTCACCGGGCGGGGCGAAGCCGCAGACGGAGCCCACCGGGTTGGTCACCACCTCCGTGGCGACCAGACGGGCGGCGGCCCCCTCGGGCACGAGGCGGTAGCGGTGCTCGCTCTCCGTCCCCTGGTGGACACCCGTCACGCACCAGGAGACGTGGTCGTGGACCGGGGTGCGCTGACCGGGCAGCCAGACGAGCGCCACCACTGAGAAGCTGCCGTCCGGTTCGGCGTGCAGCACATGCTGCGTGTAGCGCTCGGGTGAGCCGACGCGCTGTTCGGCGGTGAGCAGCCCGGGATCCGCGAGGTAGCCGCGCAGCGCCGTCGCGGCCAGGCCGGCGGAGCGCGCGGGGCTCAGCCCACGCGCCACCACGGCCCGGACGTCCGCTGTCAGGGCTGCCGCCGTCTCGGTGACGCGCGCACGGTCGGGCGCGGTCGCGGTGGTTGTTCTCATGCGCAGCAGCTTCCGGGCCGCCGTACGCCGGCGTCCAAGCAGCGTTTCTTCGCTCGTCCCTACCGCCGCTTATGCGAGCCGGAATGGGGGCGGGTGTCGCGGCGGGTCAGCAGCCGTTCCGGGCGGCGGCCGCCGAACGTATGTGCTCCAGCACCAACTGGGTGGCCGGCAGGTGCACATGGTCGCGCAACGCGTACGCACCGACCCGGCGGACGACGTTCGGCTCGATCAGCCGGCCGGTCACCTGACGCTGGTTGAGGTGGGAGAGCACCAGTGAGGGGGCCACCGCTACGCCCACACCGGCCGCCACCAGGCTCTGCAGTGCGAGATTGTCGTCGGTGGAGAAGACGACGTCCGGTTCGAATCCTTCCTCGGCGCAGATCCGCAGCAGGTTCACCCGGCACCGCGAGCAGCCCGCGACCCAGCGTTCCCGGGCCAGCTCGGCGAGGCGCACGGCACGACGGCGGACCAGCGGATGGCCGGCCGGCAGCAGGACCACCAGCCGGTCCTCCAGGAGGTCGATCTCCGCCAGCTGGGGCGGGACTTCGGCGCGCAGACCCGGATAGCCGAAGGACAGCGCGAGGTCGCATGCGCCGGTCAGCACCCTGTGCAGGGACTCGGGTGGCTCCGCCTCCTGCAGTTCCACCCGTACGGCGGGGTGGTCCGCCAGCAGTGTGGCCACCGCGTCCGGGATCAGCGTGGCGTTGGCGCTGGGGAAGGCGCAGACACGGACCCGGCCCGCGCGCAGCCGCGCCAGCGCCTGGAGCTGCTGCTGGGCGTCACGCAGTCTGCCCAGGATGTCCTCCGCGTGCCGGGCCAGCGCCTGCCCGGCCTGGGTGACGCACATCCGCCGGCCCTTGCGGGTGAACAGGGGCATGCCCGCCTCCCGCTCCAGCGCCCGGATCTGCTGCGTGACAGCGGGCTGGGTGTAGCCCAGGGAACGTGCGGCGGCGGTGAACGAACCGGTGGTGACCACCTCGTGGAAGGTACGAAGGCGTCGGGAGTCCAACATGTGCCGATCATAAGCGCAGGTTATGCGGCGGTGGCCGAAGGTGTGTTCCGGCGGAGTCCTCACACCCTCCGTTCGTCCCGGTGACGCGTTCACCGTCTCCAGGAGCTGATGTGTCACAGCGCATGTGCCTTGTCCCGGGTCCGTGACGGGGCTCCTGCGGGCCCGTCACGGATCTGTCGCTGTAACGGGCCCGAAGCCCCGCCCCGTCCGTCAACCGCCCACGCGGCCCGCCACACGGAACGAGACCGCGACCGGCGCCGTCCAGTAGGCTGTGTCCGTGCGCGGGAGCACCGACCCCGTGAACAGTCCCGGCCGGGTGACGGCCCGCGCGTCGAGGCGTATGGTGAACGACGCGCTCGCGCCCGGCCGCAGGACCAGCCGGCCGGGGCGCTCCGACAGCCAGGCCGCATCGCCCTCCGTCTGGTCCCAGCCCGGCAACTGCCGCGCGGTGGCCACCGGGTGCGCGAAGCGGCCCTGTTTGTGACGACGGGGGCCCCGGCCGCCAGAGGGGCGGGACCGGGGCGGGACCGAGGACCGCGAGCAGGGCCGCGCCGACGAACGCCGCACCATGATGCGACGGTCTGCGCCGGCTGATACGACCGCCGACTCACTCTTGACGCGCGCGACCCCCGCGGTCGCTCAGGCGCGGGAGTCCGCAGCGTCACCTGAGCCGTCGGTGCGGGTGCCGGCCGCTCTCAGCAAGTTGTTGTACGTCCGCCTCAGGAGTTTCGCCGCCTGGCACAGGCCGCCTGCATGCCCGCACTGCCGGCAGGTGCGTACGTGCTCCTGGTACGAGACATGTGCTTGCTCGAGCGGGCGGTGATCCGGCTGCATGGCTCTTCCTCAGATGCGTCGTCCGGCTGGCTCCGGCGGACGAGCCGAGCCTTGCCTGCCCCGCTTCGCGGCACACGTAGCGTCGCGATGCGGGGCAGAGTCCTGTGGGACGGCCGCCCCCGGCCTTACGGGGGATTGGGCCGAGGGCAACCGTCCCTTTCTCCACGACCCACGGCGCCCTGATCGTCACCCTGGTCGTGGAGAGCCTTTCCATGGGTTCAACGACGGTGGACGGGGCCGGGGTTCACGCAATTCACGGGAAATTACGGCCGTGCCCGTCATAACCGGTCTCCGGCACACGTATGCGTGTGTCTCGTCTATGTGCCTTTCCTCCGGTTTCACCCGGCTGTCCAGGCCCCCCTCTCACCCCACCTCGCCGCCCACCGCCCGCGTCACGGGCACCCTCGCCGCCCGCACCCCGGGCCCGAGCGAAGCGAGCACACCGACGAGGCCCGCGCCGAAGAGCAGCGCCGACAGGGCGGCCCAGGGCACCGAGATCACCGCCCCGTGCTGCCCGGCCACCGCCGCCACCCCCGCCGCACCGCCCGCAAGGATGCCCAGCCCGGCGCCCAGCGCCGACACCACCACCGACTCCACCCGCAGCATCGACCGCACCCCGGCCCGGTCCAGGCCCACCGCGCGCAGCAGCCCGATCTCCCGCGCCCGCTCGAAGACCGCCATGCCCATCGTGTTGGCCACACCCAGGGCCGCGACGGCGAGCGTGACGCTGAGCATCGCGTACAGGACCGACAACAGCGGCCCGAACCCTCGCTCGGCGTCCCGTCCCGCGTCCGCCCGGTCCTCGACGAGCAGCACCGGATTGTGCAGAGCCCGGCGGATCTCCTCCTTCACGGCAGCCGTCCGGCCCGGCTCGGCACGCACCAGCACCGAGGTCACCTCACCGGCGGGCACACCGCCCTGGGCCACCGCGCTCTCGGGCAGCAGGGCGGGGCCGAGGGCGTCAGGACCGTCGTAGACCGCGACGATCCTGCGGTCCAGCGCCGCGCCGTCCGACGCGCCCTCGGCCGGCGCGTTCTCGTCCGACAGCTCCGTGCCGGTGACGCGGTCGCCCACCCGCCACCCGTGCTCCTGGGCGAGGTCCCGCGTGACCGCGATGCCGCCGGCCAGCCCGGCGAGGTCGCCGGAGCGCACCCTGAGATCGCCGAGGCGGCCCTCGACCACGGCGTGCGGATCCACGACCACCGTCTGCAGATCGGACCCGTCGCGCAGGCGGAAGTCGGCCGCGCGCACCGAGCTGACCGCCGCCACCCGGGGCAGCCGCGCGACCTGAGCGGCCGTGTGCGCGCCGATCTCGGCGAAGTCGACCGCGGTGATCCTGAGGTCCGTCGGCATGGTGGCCTCCGCCTCCCGCCCCGCCGTGGCGCTCAGCGAGGACAGCGCCACGGTGACCGCGCTGACGAGCGCCACGCACACGGTCAGCGCCCCGGCGGTCGCGGCCGTACGCCGGGGATTGCGGCGCGCGTTGCCCAGCGCCAGGGTGCCGCGCACTCCCGTCAGCCCCCGCAGCGGCGCCCGCAGCACGTGGGTGACGGCCCGTGCGAGCTGCGGGGTGAGCAGGATCAGCCCGGCCAGCAGCACCGCGGTAGCGAGGCACAGGACCCCGAGGTCCCCCGTGCCCGCCGCCATCAGCAGCGCGCCGGCCGCCGTGACGACCAGCCCGATCCGGTTCCGGCGCCGCAGCGCGACCGCCGGAGCCGGCAGGTCGGTGCGCAGCGCCGCCACCGGGGCGACGGCTGCGGCCCGCAACGCCGGGACGTACGCGGCGGCCGCCGTGCATCCCACGCCGACGCCGAGGGCCGTCAGCAGTGCCAGAGGGGAAACAACGTCGAGTGGAGCCGAGCTCGCCGGGCCGGCGGCCGGTCCGAACAGCGTGGCGAGCGAAGCGGCCACGCCGACGCCGAGCGCGTATCCGGCCACGGCCGCCGCGCCGCCGACGACGGCCGCCTCGGCGAGCACCATGCCCAGCACCCGGCGGCGGCTCGCGCCCACGGCGCGCAGCAGGGCGTGCTCACGGGCCCGCACGGCGCTGAGCATGGTGAAAGTGTTGCTGACCAGGAAGGCGGAGACGAACAGGGCGATGCCGGCGAAGAGCAGCAGCAGCGTGCCGAGCTTCTCGCGGTCGGGCGCCGCGGCGGCCTCCGCGTCCAGCCGCGCGCGGGTCACCGCCGACAGGCCCGGCGGCAGGAGCCGCGACACCTGCCGAGCGAGGGCAGCGGGGGAGGTGCCGGGCGCGGCCGTCAGGGTCACCGACTCGTACCGGCCGGGCGCCGGGGCGAGCAGCGCGCGTGCGGTGGCGCCGTCGAACGCGGTGACCGTGCCGCCGGCGGCGGTGGCGGGGTCGTCCACGGTGAAGACACCCGTGAGCCGGGCGGAGCGGACCTCGCCCGCGACGACGACCCGCACCCGGTCACCGACCCGGTATCCGGCGCGCCCGGCCGACCACCGGTCCACGGCAATCTCGCCGGGGCGCCGCGGGCCGCGCCCCTCGGCCATCGCACAGCGGGGATCGGCACCGCGCGCGTCCGGTACGAAGTCCACGCCCACGTCGTCGGAGGGCGGCCCCACCAGGCTGCCGCCGCGCGCCACGAGGAAGGCCGGGCCGCGCAGGGTGCCCCGGGCCGCCGCGACCCCGGGCAGCGCGGTGAGCCGCCGCCGCAGGCCCTCGCCGGGCGTCACGCCGTCACCGGTGGGACGCACCTCCACGGACACGTCGGGGCGCGAGGCCCGCTGGAGCCGCTCGGCACCCCGCGCCAGGGACTGGGTGTAGAGCAGGGAGCCGCTGACACAGGCGACCCCGATCAGCACCGCCAGGGCGGGCAGTACGAAGCGGTGCCGGTCGCGGAGCACGGAGCGCACGACGGTACGGAGCATGGGGCCTTCCGGTGGTGCGGGCGAAGGGAGTACGACGCCGTGGGAGCCGGCGGACGGTCCGATCCTCGCCGGGGCCGGGAACGCGCGGATCGACCGGAGGACCGAATGTCCGGCCCGCGGGCCGTGCGTGCCTCGGCCGAACGGTCGAGGCGGAGGCGCCCGGCAGCGCCGTAACCTCGGCGGTCATGAACCAGTTCTTCGACGTCCCGGCCGGAGGCAGGCGCGTCGCGGCGCTCTGCGCGGCGGCGCTGCTCCTCGCCGCGGTGGCGACCGAGGGCGCGGACACCGGCTCCGTGCCCATGGCCGCGGCCTGGACGGTGTCCGGCGCTCTGCTGTCGGCCGCCGTCGCCGTGCGCCGTGGCCGCTTCGACGCGGTGGCCGCCGCGGGCGTTGTCGCGTCCTGCCTGGTGACCCTGGTGAACACCCAGCTGGCCGCCCGGCCGGAGGCGACGTTCGGGCTCGTCGAGACCTGTGCCCTGCTGCTGGTCGTCGTCCGATCGACGCGCCTGCGTCCGCCGCTGCGAGCCACCGCCCTGGCCGGGGGAGCGCTGGTCGCGCTCACCGTGATCGTCCTGCGGCTCCCGCCCGCCGAGTACAAGCGACTGGTGCCGTTCGTGGCACCCGCCTTCTGGTTCGCCGCCGCCCTGGCGACGGTGCTGGGCCTGTACCTCCGGCTGCTCGACCGCTACCGCGCGCAGGACCACGAGGCCGGGCTCCAGGCGCAACGCCTCGACTACGCGCGGGAACTGCACGACTTCGTCGGCCACCACGTGACCGCGATCGTCGCCCAGATCAAGGCCGTGCGGTACGTGACGGCGGCCGGGCGTCCCCCGTCGCCGCAGGAACTGGACGGCATGCTGGCGGCCGTCGAGGAGGCCGGATCGCAGGCCATGCGGTCGATGCACGGCATGGTGGCGGTCCTGCGCAGCCCCGGCGGCCCGGCGGCCCCCGCGGGGCCGGGCGGCCAACTCGCCGACCTGCGCACCCTGACGGAACGGATCTCGGCGACCGGTCCGGCCACCACCCTCACCCTCGACCCCCGCCTCGCCGCCGGCGGTCTGCCGCCCGGCATCGCCACCACCGTGCACCATGTCGTCCGCGAGGCCCTGACCAACGTGCGCAAGCACGCCCGCCGGGCCAGGACGGTCACGGTCGACGTACGGCTGGACGGCGACACCGCCCGCCCGGCCGTCCTCGTGGCGGTGACCGACGACGGCCCGGACGCCGCCGCGCACGGCGACGCTCCTCCGCACCCGACCGACGGCCCGGCCGCGGCCCCGCGCGAACCGCGCAGCGGCTACGGCCTGGCCGGGCTGTCGGAACGCGCCGCGATGGTCGGCGGCACCGTCACCGCCGGGGCGCGCGCGGATGTGGGCTGGGTCGTCGAGGCACGTGTCCCGCTTCCCGGGCCGCTCCCGCTGCCCGGGGACGACCGGAGGACTGCCACCCTGGACGCATGACGATCAGCATCCTCATCGCCGACGACCAGCCGATGATCCGCTCGGCCTACGGCATGATCCTCGGCTCGCAGCCCGACATGGAGATCGTCGCCCAGGTGGCCGACGGCACCACCGCCGTACGGGAGGCCCGGCGGCTGCGCCCCGACGTGTGCCTGCTCGACATCAGGATGCCGGGCCTCGACGGCCTGGAGGCGACGCGGCTGCTCGCGGGCCCGGAGGCGGCCGACCCGCTGAGAGTGCTCATCGCCACCACCTTCGACCTGGACGAGTACGTCTACCAGGCCCTGCGCAACGGCGCCTGCGGCTTCCTCCTCAAGGACGGCTCTCCCGCACTGCTGGTCGAGGCCGTGCGGGCGGTGGCCGCCGACAACGCCCTGATCTCCCCGGCGGTCACGGTCCGCCTGCTCAGACACATGACCATCGCCGCGTCCGAGGCCGCCTCCGGGAAGACACCGGACCGGCGGCACGGCGCGCCCGGCACCCGCGCGACGGGACTCGAACTCCCGCTCACCTCCCGTGAGATGGACGTCGTACGACTCCTCGCGCGCGGCCGCACCAACGAGGAACTGGCGGCCGAACTCCACATCTCCCTCTCCACCGTCAAGACACACCTCGGCAGCGTCCAGCGCAAGCTCGCCGCCCGTAACCGGGTGGAGATCGCCGCCTGGGCCTGGGAGAACGGCGTGTGCGCAGCCCGGCAGGAGCCGCGGGGGCCCGCGGACTGACGCGGCGCGGCCGCCGGGGAACCCGCCCGGCACCCTCGGTGCGGCTGAGGAACGGTGCGGCCGCACAGGCCGAGTGAACCTTCAGACGCCTCCACACCGTGTTCCTCAGGGGCAGTCCGCACCCGTGCACGACGGAAGGAATGTAAGTGGGCATCAGTTGGAAGCGTCTGGCGGCACTGGCAGCGGCCGGGGCATCGGCCGTGGCGATCGGACTCGGTACGGCAGGTCCTGCCGCCGCCGTGCAGTGGAACCCCGGGGCGAATTGTGACGCAGCCGTCTACAAGTTCTGCTTCTACGAGAACCCGGACTACTCGGGCGCCGCGATAGGAGTGCCCTGGAACGACATAGACGGATCCCCCAACTTCCACGCGTGGCCCTACCTCGACGACAAGATCTCTTCCGTGAAGAACAACATGGGCTATCCCCTGTGTCTGTACCGGTACGAGAACTACCAGGACCTGGTGCTCACAGTGTCACCCTTCCATCAGCTGTCGAGGCTCTCGGACTACGGTGCGGACAACAAGGTGTCCTCGTTCATCAGAGCGGCCACCAACAACGGTGGCTGCTGAAACGTGTCGCGAAATGCCGTGAGCTGAGCAGGCCGGAGCCCGTGAGCAAGGTCGTCCGCTCATGACGCCGGGGCGGGGTCATGCATGTGGGCGACGGCCCGGACCGCGTGAGGGAGGCCGTCGCCGCGCTGCCGGCAGACACGGAGGATCTTGTAGTTCCCCGCGTCTGAAGGCGATGGCCGACCGGCCGGCGGCGTCCGGTACGCGGTGCTCGTTCCCGACGTCCTCCACCGGCACGGGCCCACTCCGGTCGTGGATGTGCCCGAGTTCATCGTCCTGGCCGCCAGCCCGGACATCGTGCCTCTCCCGTGGTGGTGGACGGGCCGGTAGGCACCACCGGTTACCGCATGGGCGCCCGGCTCGCGCCGTACACGGCCGGCACCCACCCCGACCGGGTGGCCGCGGCGGCCGGTTTCCACGGCGGCCGGGCCGGCGAGCGAGGCGCCCGACAGCCCGCACCTGATCGCCGACCGGGTCACCGCCGAGTAGTACTTCGCGCATGCCGACGAGGACCCTTCGACGCCCGAGGAACAGATCCGCCGCCTGGAACAGGCGCTCACCGAGGCGGGCGTCACGCACCGGTGCGAGGTGTACGAGGGCGCACCCCACGGTTACCCCCAGAGCGACACCGCCGTAGACAACCCCGACGCGGCCGAGCGGCACTGGACGTAACTCCTCGCCCTCCTCGCCCGCGCTCTGTGAACGCGGGACGCCGGGTCGCGGCCCCTTCGGACCCCGCGCGAACGCCGGGCCGGGCACCGGCCCGGCAGCGCTTCGTCGCGTCGGCCGGTTCCGGCTCAGCGGGCCGCGACGCCCAGGTACAGGAAACGAGGGAGATCCACCCCTATGCAGCCACCCGACGCACACTCCCCGGACGCGAACCCCGGACGGCTGGTGGCCGGTCGCTACCGTCTGCTGTCCCCGCTCGGCGAGGGCGGCATGGGAACCGTCTGGCGCGCCCGCGACGAAGCGCTGCGCCGTGAGGTCGCTGTCAAGGAGGTGCGCGCGCCGGCCGGGCTGCCCGCCGCGAAGGCCGAGCGGATGTACGCCCGGCTGGAGCGGGAGGCGTGGGCCGCGGCGCGGATCACGGCCCGCGGTGTGATCACCGTCCACGACGTGGTCACCGACGAGGGCCGCCCCTGGATCGTGATGGAACTGGTCCGCGGCAGATCACTGTCCGACCTCCTGGCGGCCGGGGGAGCGCTGCCGCCGCGGGAGGCCGCGCGGATCGGCGCCGAGGTCCTGGCCGCGCTGCGGGCCGCGCACGACGCCGGGGTGCTGCACCGGGACGTGAAACCGGCCAACGTCCTGCTCGCCGACGACGGCAGAGTGGTGCTCAGCGACTTCGGCATCGCCCTCGTCCAGGGCGACACCGCGCTCACGCTGACCGGCGAGGTGGTCGGCTCGCCCGAATACATCGCGCCGGAACAGGCGTTGGGCCGTACGCCGGACAGCGCGGCGGACCTCTGGTCCCTCGGTGTGCTGCTCTACACCGTCGTCCAGGGGCGTTCGCCCTTCCGGCAGGACACCGCACTGAACACCCTGCGTGCCGTCGTCGACACCGACCCGCCCCACCCGCACCGGGCCGGCCCGCTCACCCCGCTGATCGCGGGGCTGCTGCGCAAGGACCCCGCCGAACGGATCTCCGCGGAGCGGACCGAGGAGGCACTGCGGCGCGTAGCCGCGCACGACGGGGATCCGGGGGCGGACACCGAAGCGACGGCAACGTCCGGAACAGCGGTCGTGCGCGCCGGGGCTTCGCCGGACGGGGAGGTGACGGCCACGGCCGGGACGGTGGCCCCGGTACCGGCGCCGCCGGCCACCGCCGCCGCCTCACGGACGGCGCCGGGCGACAGCCCCGCGGCCGTCACCGCAGAGACCGGCAGGACCGTCGGGGCACCCGCCGTCCCGTCGCGGCCGTCACCCGATGACGTGATCACGTTTGCGGACGCCCTGACCACCGGCCTCGTTGAGCCCGCGGAACCCCCGGCGCCGCAACCCGCCCCCGTACCGGTCCCCTCGCCCCGGCGCAGTCGCCGTACGGCATACGTGCTGACGGCGATGGGAGTCGTGTTCGTCCTGCTGCTGGGCGGGCTGGGGTACGCCCTGACGCGCGAGAACACCGCGGCCTCCGCCGGACCGTCCGTGACGGTGTCGGTCACCGGCGCGGGAACGGCGTACGCGGGAGCCTGTCCGCCGCCGCAGGTTCGGGCGCCCGCTTTCACAGCCACCTTCCAGGTGACAGGGCTGCCTGTGCAGTTCTCCTACCGTTGGGTGTCGGCGCACGGTGCGGTGGTCGACCCCGCCTGGCGGACGCTGTCGTTCCCGAAGGGCGGGCCCCGTACGGACCGGGAGTCGGTGCGACTGACGACGTACGCCCAGACCGGCACGCTGACGAGCGCGATGGCCGTGGAGATCCGGTCGCCCTTCCAGCAGGTGTCGACGGCCGTGCCCTTCTCGTTGACGTGCACGCCGTAGCCGTATGGCGTTCAGGGAGTCGTGAACCGCGTGAACCCGGTGCTCCGTGTAGGAGAAGGGCGGGTTCGTCCCCCTGCCGGACCGGACCGCGCGGTGGCGGTTCCACTCCGGCGACGGGACATGTCTGCGAGGAGTACGAGTGTCATCGGTGATCGTGGGACGCACGGGTCCCTTCATGGGGCAGACCGTGGTGCTGGGCACCGCGCCGCTGAGGTTCGGGCGCAAGAACGACAACGACGTGGTCATCGTCAGCGCGAGCGCGTCCCGTCTACACGCCGAGATCGTCGCGGAGAACGGCGCGTACGTCCTGCACGACCGGGGCAGCAGAAACGGGACCTACGTCAACGACCGCCCCGTCAGCCGGTATGTGCTGAGTGCCGGGGACGTCGTCCGGATCGGTGACGAAACCTTCCTGTTCGAGACGCAGGAAGCGCTGGAGACGGTCATGGACCTCTCCCGGCTCGATCCGCTCTCCGCCGCCTCTCCGGTGGCCGACCCCGGGCTGCTGCGCGTCACGGTCGCCGGCGGCGGCCCCGTCGGTCTCGCCTTCGCCCTGCTGCTCGAGGAGGCGCTGGCGGGACGGGTGGCCATCACCGTGTACGACGGGCGGTGGATCGCGGCAGGTCCCTCGGTGGTCTGGAAGGACGAGACCCAGGGCAACGTCCGCCGCCAGCAGGTCGTGACCATCCAGAGCAGGCAGTACCTCGCCCTCACCGAGGAGATGCGCCACGCGCTGTTCCGGGACGAGGACCGCTTCTCCGAGATGTGGCCCGTCGGACCGGACTCCGTCGACGGCAGACCGCCCCGCAACATCCGCATCGCCTATGTCGAGGACCGATTGCTGGAACTGGCCCGCAGCAAGCCGGCGATCCGTCTGGTCCCCAGCCGGTTCGACCCGGTGGAGCAGGAGGAACGCCTGACCGGCGAGCACGTCCTGGCGATCTGCGAGGGCGGGCGCTCCCGTACCCGCGAGCACTTCGGCGACCGCTTCGGCGCGGCCGACGCCACCGTCTACTCCCTCGACGGTGAACACCTCCAGGACGTGGTGCTCGGACTGCGCGTCAAATCCTCGCTCAGGGACCCGATGAGCGTGCTGCTCACCGTGGCGCAGAACCGGTTCCTGCTCAACTCGCTGCGCGGCGAGGGCTTCCTGAACATGAGGCTCACCCGCGAGGAGGCCAGAAACGTCGTCGGCATCGACCCCGTGCGCCAGGTCTTCGAGGAGTGCATCGCCGCACGCCCCTGCGTGATGAGCCGGCACGAGGACAACGAGTTCGTCTGCCCCACCCACGGCACGCTCTTCCTGCCCGCCCTGCTGCGCGGCTCGCCGCTGTGGAAGCGGATCCAGGAAGGGCTGCGCCTGTTCGGGGTGGCGGAGGACGACCTGAGCGCCGTGACGTCCTTCCGCCTGGACATGGTCCAGCGCCCCCGCTTCACGGCCCAGCTCAGCCGCGCCACCCCGACGACTCCGGGAACCTACGGGTTCCTGCTCGGCGACGCGGCCAACGCCATCCACTTCTGGCCCGGACGCGGTCTCAACAGCGGCCTCGCCTCGGCCGTGTCCCTCGCCCGCTCACTCAGCCGGGCGTGGCGGGGCAGACCGCTGCGCGACGCCGACTTCATCCGGCACGAGGCCGCGATGTCCATGCTTCAGTACCGGCACAAGAGCCGCGCGTGGAACGCCATGGTCACCACCGACGAGCATGGTGTCACCCGAGCCGTCAAGGACGTCATAGCCCGCAGCACGGAACAGCCCCCGTCCTCGGGTCCGGCCGGCCCCGGGGACGGGCAGTCCGACCTGGAGACGCTGCTGGAGCGGATGCGCGAGATCCGTGAACGCCTCGCGCCCCGCCTTCCCGGCATGCCCACCGACGAGGAACTCCGCGGCCACCTCGGCACGCTCCGGCCGACGACCCTGCGCACTCTGTGTGACAGCGGCGCCTGGGACACGCTGATCGTCGGTGGCGAGGAGGCGGACATCGACCTCTTCTACCAGTCGGACGCGCCCGTCTACGTCGCTCGTCCGCAGGAGCCAAAGGCCGCCGCCGAGGAACGCCGGGGCGGCTCTCCGAGGGACCCGCGCGTCGCCGGTCACGAGCCCGGCGCCCAGGAGGCCGTGCCCCTCGGGTGACCGCCTGCCCGCAACCGGGTCAGTCCGTTCCTGACGCCGGGACGGCCCAAGGGCATGCTCCCGAGCACCTCGGCGCAAGTGGTTTCCTGTCAGGTCACCAGGTCACCGGAAGCGCCTCGGCACCGTATACCGTCGAGCCCCGCCTGAACCGGATGTCCGCTTCCGGGACGGCGAGTTCCAGTGTGGGAAAACGCCGGAGCAGTTCGGGCAGAGCGACCCTCAACTCCAGCCGTGCCAACTGCTGTCCGAGGCACTGGTGGACGCCGAAGCCGAACGACAACTGAGCGACCGGACGGCGATGGACGTCCAGTGCGTCAGGCCGCTCGGGCACGAGGTCGGGATCACGATTCGCTGTCAGCGGCGAGAGCAGGACGTACTCACCTGCGGCGATCTTGCTGCCGCAGATCTCGACATCTTCCACGGCCGTCCTCAGGAGCGGTGCGGGGATGGCGAGATACCGCAGAAGTTCCTCAACCGCTTTTTTGGTGATCGACGTGTCGTCCCGGAGAGCCGCCAGTTGGTCCGGATTGCACAGCAGCGTCAAGACGCTCAGGGCGAGCATGGCCGCTGTGGTCTCGTGTCCTCCGACGAGGAGGGTGGTTCCGAGTCCGATGAGTTCGTCATCGGTGAGGTCCGCACCGTGACGCCGTACCAGTTCTCCCAAGACTCCGTCACCCGGGGAGGCTCGATTTTGGGTGACGATGTCCGCCATGGCCGCGTTCAACTCAGCCGATGCGGCCACCAACTGCCCGGCGTCGGCCGTCCCGTCCATGATCACCTGAGAGCAGACCTGGAACATGGACCGTGTCTCATACGGTACTTGGAGCAGTTCGCAGATCGCCAGCGAGGGGATGGGCAGGGCGAACGCCTCGATCAGGTCGACCACGGGCCCATGCTCCGCCATGACGTCGAGGTGCTCGGAGACCATTCTCTCGATCGCGGGCCGCAGCTGCTCGACCTGACGAACGGTGAAGCTTCCGGTGAGCATGCGGCGCAGGCGTGCATGTTCTGGACCACTGTAGGCGGGCAAGAAACCCGGGTGGTTGAACAGGGTGCGCGGCAGCATGGGGTCGATGCCGTTTCCTGTCACCAGGCGCTCCTCCGCGAAAGCAGCCCGAACATCACCGTATCTGGTGATGACGGCGGCCTCTATTTCGCCACGCACCGGGTGAAATACGCGCAGACGGATCAGGCCATCCTTCTCACGCATGCGAACAAGAGCGCGCGATGGGTCGAACGGGCAGTTCTGATCCCGTTCGGAGGCTACGAAGGATGCCGAGCGGTGATGAGGCATTACGCAGTTATCCTCTTGTCGCCGAGGTGGGTTTCTCCGGCTGGGACAGTCACGGGTCACGGCCGGCGGATCGATTGGTGCCGGTTCACATCCGGTATCGGGTGGAGGTGTGATGCCAGTCGTAGGCACCGCGAATGGTCGTCTGTAGTGCCTCTGTGCAGTAACGCTTCAACAGATCACGGGCGGTCGGATCGAGCTGACTTTCCTCTGTCGCTCGGAGGAGGGCGTGGTGGGTGGCGGTGAATATCTGCAGGACTTCTTCCTGGCGGCGAAGGACCTTTTCGATCGCTTCCGGACGGGAGAGCCCGTGTTCACGTTCCAAGGACAGCACGAGATTGTTGTTCTCACCCAGCGCGGCGTCTTTGTCCAGGGAGATGACATCGTTGTCACAGATGATGAACATTTTCGTCATCTCGCGCATGGTCGACAGGTGCGGGAGTTCGTACAGGTGATCCGGGAGAACACATGAGGACAGGCGCTCGGCGAGATCCATGACCGGTGCCACGCCAATGGTGTGGCGCCTCACGCGTAGGTACGCACTCAAGGACATGGGGCTGCCGGTCTGCCGGCTGCGTGCCTCGTGGACATGGTGGTCCAGGTAGGAGGACCAGTGAGCGCTGGATCGCTCTATCCAGTGCTGAGGCATGTCCTGGCTGCTGCGCCGCCGCATGTCGGCGAAGGAACTGGCCAGTGGCAGCGGGCATCCGGCGCCGGTGGTGCCCTCCTTGACGAGTTCGACCAGGTGGCGGACGCGTTCAGGTGACTGGCCCCACTGATCGTCAAGTGCGTCGTCGAACAGGAAGTACCAGCTTTGCTGGTCGATTCCGATGTCCAGTTCGCTTCCCGTCGCGTTCGGATAGAACATGGCCGCTATCAACGGGAACTGGCCCTTGAGATGATGGGATTCCTCAGCTTCCGAGGACAGGAAGCCGAAAGATTTCGGCCAGGCGAGGTGACGGTCTTGAGCGGCCTGGAAATCTGAACTGATGCGGCTGGGAAACGGGATGGAGACCGGGCCCTCGCGACGGTCGTCAGGCAGGGCATCTACCGTTTGGGTCATGATAGGAGGGTCACCTCCAAAGACGTTGATCGGAATTGATCGGTTCGTCGTGATCGGTAGCGATGGTGACGGTGAGTATCTACGCTCGGCGCGGGACGGGAGGCTGGATCACCGGGATTGCCGGCGTGAGACGAGCATGGGCAGCGAACTGGGCCGGATCTGCGCCTGGACCAGTGGCCGGACCCGATGACCCTCGATCGGACGCAGCTGCCACCGGGAGACGATCGAGGTGATGACGACCAGCATCTCGGTCATGGCGAAGAAGTCCCCGATACACTTCCTGTTGCCCATGGCGAACGGTATGTAGGCGCCCTGCGGAAGCTCCTGTTGGGAACGTTCGAGCCATCGGTCCGGGTCGAATCGCAGGGGATCCGGGAAGTACGCCGGGTCCCGATGCATCGTCGCGGCACTGTAGATCATCTCGGCCTCCGACGGGATCTCGATACCGCGGACACGCACAGGCTCCAGGGCCCGTCGCATGAGAAGCCAGTTGGGCTGATGCAACCGAAGCACCTCCCGCAGGAACCGGTCGGTGAAGGGAAGCGACGATGCGTCAGGAAGGACGTCGGCAGGCCGCGCATGGCACTCGTCCCTGATGCGCTCGGCGATCTCCGGGCGCCGACCGAGTTCATGAAGAGCCCAGGACAAGGTCGTCGACGTGGTTTCAGCACCGGCCATGAGCAAGGACAACAGCTCATCGCGGGCCTCCACGTCGCTCATTCCCTGGGGGTTCGCGGGTGTGCCGGCGAACATGATCGACAGCAGATCGCCACGGTCGGTGGGATCTTGCCGAGCCTGTCGGACAGCCGTGTCCGCGAGTTCGCGCAGAGCCGCGGCCGCTGACAGATACCGGCGGTGACCCAGCACGGACGAGGAGGCGATCGGCGCGGGCAGCACGGTACCCATGAAAACCCCGCGCATCAGCGTGGTCAGGTGCTCGGCGACCCGTTCACCCAGCTGTGCCATGGCCTCGGCGCCATCCGGGCGTTCGGTGCTGAACAAGGCCGCGACGAGCATGACGGTCATCGTCTTACGCATCGCCCGATCCATCGCGATCACTTCGCCCGGGCGCCACGCAGACACCTGCTGCTCAGCGATATCAGTCATCGTGCCGACATATGTGGTAATGCTGTCACGATGGAAAGCGGGCTGGAGTGCACGCCGCTGGCGCCTGTGGACCTCTCGCTCGGACGTGATTATGCCATTTCCAATAAAAGGCCTCGCGACGTCGAACAACAATCCTTTGCTAAATTTTCTGCTCTGCGTCACGAGAACGTCATGGACTGCTTCCGGCGAGTTCAGGACCAACACCGGACGAGTTCCGAGAAATATCTTGACGATCTCGCCTCGATCCCTGATGGACTGCAGGAAGCTCACTCGTTTGATGGCGAGCTGAGGTAGGTGCCCGAGTAAGGGAAGGCGGCCCGGCGCGACAGGCGCCGCCACTGGAGTGGTGATCAAACACACAGCTCTGCACCTCCTGTGCCAAGTGCTGAAATATTCGCTTGCCAGGGGAACGGGGGAACGGGCAGTGCCCCTGGGTGTGAGCGAAGTGCCGCTCCTGATCGCACGCGTGCCTGCTGCCCGGAAGCTTTGCACCGAGCGGTATCGACGAAACGCCTTGCTGGTGTGTTGCGGCACACATGTGTACGCCTGTCAGACACATTTGTACAGTTAGGTCACACACATCCACCGGCCCCGTCCGCCGCGGCCGCACTCGTTGCGATGGTTGATCAGAGCCGCTCGCCGCGTGCTGGCTGCCGCTGGACGTCACGGCACGGCGCCGTACCAAAGCCCACCTCCCTGGCGAACCGAAACGTCCCGGTTCGCCAGGGAGGTGCATCGTGCGGCGGACGTGCGGCGGTGTCGTCTTCTCTTCGCAAGTGTGCCGGGTGTGAGCATCTGACCCATGTCAAGGTACCGAGACCTGAAAATCTTGGAAAGTCAGGCTCATTAGTCAAATCTGCAAGCTTTCTTAGCTGTCGAAGTGTCAGAGGGCACAACAATCAGGCCGCTGGGCTGATGTGTTTCGGGTGTTTCGCTACCTTTTTGTGCTTT
Organism: Streptomyces sp. FXJ1.172; assembly: GCF_001636945.3. Lineage (NCBI taxonomy): Bacteria > Bacillati > Actinomycetota > Actinomycetes > Kitasatosporales > Streptomycetaceae > Streptomyces > Streptomyces sp. FXJ1.172. The sequence goes on from NZ_CP119134.1 coordinate 277,899, forward strand.
GGCGTGATCGACTTCAGGACACTCGTCACACGCACCATTGCCCGCCAGGGAGGTGCGCGTGATACATGTTCACGACACCTGGAATACATCCCACGTACTTCGTGTCGAAGCGTGCCGCCGGGTCGGCCACTTCGGGCCGGCCACAGCTCCACTGCAGTTCCAGCAGGTCGATACCCGATTCGAGGCCGAATGACAGCTCGGATCGGCATAGCGGAAGGCGCATGGCATGGCCTCTTCAAAGGTCACCGAAGCTGCTTCGCGGGGCACTGACGCCCCAGGGGAGGGGTACGAGCGCGGGCTCGGCAGCCGTCAGGTTCAGATGATCGCGGTCGGCGGCGCCATCGGCGTCGGCCTCTTCCTGGGGGCCGGGGCGAACATTGCCAAGGCCGGGCCCAGCCTGATCCTCATGTATGCCATCGCCGGCGTCATCATCTTCTTCATCATGCGGGCGCTCGGCGAGCTGCTCCTGTACCGCCCTGTCTCGGGCTCCTTCGCGGAGTACGCCCGGGAGTTTCTCGGCCCCTTCTTCGGCTACTTCACCGCCTGGACGTACTGGCTGATGTGGGTCGTCACGGGTATGGCCGAGCTGACAGCCGCCGCGATCTATGTCGACTACTGGTTCCCGTCGATCCCGCGATGGGTGACAGCCCTGGTCTTCCTGGTGGTCCTCTTCGGCGTCAACCTGATCTCCGTGAAGGTCTTCGGAGAGCTGGAGTTCTGGTTCTCGATGGTCAAGGTCACCGCCCTGATCGGCATGATCCTGATCGGTCTCGGCGTCCTCACCTTCGGGTTCAGCAGCGCCGGTGACACGGCGTCGGTCGCGAACCTCTACCAGTTCGACGGCTTCTTCCCCAAGGGTATCGGCTCCTCCCTGATGACCTTGCAGGGTGTCATGTTCGCCTACCTCGCGGTCGAGTTGGTCGGCGTCACGGCCGGCGAGTCGGAGAACCCGGAGAAGACCCTCCCCAAGGCGATCAACACGCTCCCGTGGCGCATCGCGCTGTTCTACGTCGGTGCGCTCACGGTGATCCTGTGTGTGGTGAAGTGGACCGAGTTCGCGCCGGGCGTCTCGCCGTTCGTCGCCGCCTTCGCGAAGATCGGCATCCCGGCGGCCGCCGGGATCGTCAACTTCGTCGTCCTCACCGCCGCCCTGTCCTCGTGCAACTCCGGCATGTACTCCACGGGCCGCATGCTGCGCACCCTCGCTGACAGCGGTGAGGCGCCGGCCGCCTTCCAGAAGCTGTCCGCGTCGAAGACCCCGGCACTTGGCATCACCGTCTCGGTCCTCTTCATGGGTATCGGCGTGGTGCTCAACTACATCGTTCCGGAGAAGGCCTTCGGCTACGTCACCTCCGTCGCCACCGCGGCCGGCATCTGGACGTGGCTGATGATCCTGATCAGCCACGTCCTCTACCGCCGCGCGGTCGACTCGGGCCGCCTGCCCGCCTCCTCCTTCCCGGCGCCGGGCGGCGCGGTGTGCAGCTGGATCGCCATCGTGTTCCTGCTCTTCGTCACGTGCCTGATCGCCTACGACGCCGACTCCCGGATCTGCCTGTACGTGATGGCCGGCTGGGCCGTCGTGCTCGGCATCGGCTGGGCGGCTCTGAAATCCGGCAACCCGGAGATCGCCGAGCGCAGCGAGCCGTGACAGGCGGGAGCAGCGGGCTGTTCCGCACCTTCGTCATGGAACAGCCCGTGTGCTCATAGCCGTCCGGCTCACCTTTCGGTCCACGCATGTCGCGCTTCTGGTCAGAGTCGCCTATGAGACCTCTGGCGACATGCCAAAGAAACATGAATGCTATACAAGGACGTTATCCTTTCCAGGATTTGATAGCTCCTTGGCGGGCGACGCACTATTTCTCCTCCGGACGCGGAGTTCCTTTGCCGCGGGCCCGATAGCGGTAGCGGCTGAAACGGTAGGTTGTAGAGCATGTCGGATCACACCGAAGTTGCGACTGAGACTCTCCGGGGTGTAGCGCACGACATCACCATCGGCGCCGGTTCCGCCTTCCAGGTGGCGGAGGCGTTGAGGAATCTCCCGGCTCCGGACAGTCATGCCTTCGGCAACAGCTCAGCCGGCCAGGATGCGCACAACGACTACCAGAAAATCCACCAGAATCTGATCGCTCAGGCGTCCGACATCAGCGATCGCCTGCAATTCATCGGTACGGCGGTGCGGCATGCTGCGGAGTTCTTCGACGCGGCGCAGGCAAGCGCGTTGAAATCCTACCGTCAGCTGAGCTGAGGCGTCCGTGGACATCAACGGGGCCATCGTGGACTGGCTGGTCAGAGTCATGCAGGAGATGGGTGACCCTTCGTCGCTGCACGATCACGGACGCGAGCTTTCCGCCCACGCGGGCCAGTTGCGTGCTCTTCGGTCGACGGTGGAGGAGACGGCCGGGAACGTGGTCTGGCAGGGTCCCGACGCAGACGCGTACCGACAGGCACTCAACGACCAATTGCATCTCCTGACACATACCGCCAATGCGCTGGAGGCGACAGGACAGCAGGCTCAGGAACATTCGCAGAAGGCCTGGATCATTGTCAAAGAGGTTATGGGGGTCATCCTCGAGATCCTGGAGATACTGGCTGTCGGCATGCTGCTGAGCTGGCTGGGAGGCCTGGCGCTGGACTGGGTGCTGGCACGGGTCCTGCCCCTCATGGAGCGCATACTGGAAGCCCTGGCAAAGTTCCGTACGTATCTCGCCGATTTCACTAAGTTCCTGCGTTCTGTGGGAAGTTCTTTCGGCCCGACGGGCGCACGCATCGGCGAAGGCTTGGGCAAACTCACCGAAAGTCTCGTCATCGACACCCTGCCGGGCCAGGCACGCGCCTACCCGGGCTTCTACGTGGCGGTGGCCGTGCCCAAACTCTTGAGCGGCAGGCCGGTGGACTGGAAGGGAAACGCCTGGCAGCTCGGCCTGTTCTTCGGCTTTGACACGGCCCTCGGGCTGGCCGAAGGCGCACTGAAAGATTCGGCACTCGGCGCCGGCATGAAACACCTCATCAAAGGGAGTAGGCCCCTCGACGACGCCGCGGTGGCCGAGCGGGAGACCGTGAGCGCAGCGAAGGATGCGCTGGAGGAACCCATCCCGACCGCCGGTCCGGCACAGTCGTCGGGGCTTGCCGAGACTCCAGCGGCGGCTTCGGACGGCGGCGGCAGTCCAGTGACCGGGACCGCTCTCCATGAAGAGAGCGCCGTCGACGCACAACCGCACCTGTACGACTTGCCCGAGCCGCAGCCGTCGACATCACAGGTCATCGACGCGGTCCATGTGCCGACTTCGCCGGCGCAGACGCCCGAAACCGTCATGCCGACGCCTGCGCCCGAAGTGACGGCCGTCAGCTCTCCCGCGCCGTCGATCACTCGGTCCGTCGACGCCAGTGCGCCGAAGGAGAACGTACAGCGGCTCGAAGCCCCGTCCGGCACGCCGCCCGGGAGCCGGAGCACGACGCCGCGACCCGAGCAGGAACAGACGGCAGTGGACGTGGCGCCGCCGCCGGCCGGGTCAGCTCGCGAGACCAGGACGCCAACCGTGCCCGATGCGCAGGACGCCGGAGCCGTGATGCCTGCCCGTGTGCAGGATTCCGTCGCACCCCGCGGGACCGAGGGGCGGATGCCCTCTGAGAGTGAGGGCTCCGCAACGAGTACGACGTCTCCGTCCGCCGCGGAACGCGGCACCACCGACGTCAGGTCCCCAACCGGCGCGACCAGGGCAGACTCGCCCCCTCCCGAGGGCATGTCACGGTCGCGGATTTCGGAGAGCGGGCCGGGGACACAGAATGGCGCCCGTCTCACGACCGAGTCCCGGACCGAGCCGCCAGGTGCTTCTCGCGCTCAACCGGAGGCCGTCCGGGCCGAGTCGGCACCACGTCCCACTGAACAGCACGGGGTTTCGCACGGCGGCGACGCGGACACAGCCGACATCAGGCCCGGCCGGATGAACATATCGACTGTCTCCGACACCTCTGCAGCAATGAGGCCTCCGTCCGGAAGAACGGCCGAAACCGGTGCAGGCACTGGGCGGGACCTGGAGGCTCCGTCCACCGTGGGCGTGGAACGTGGTGCGGCAGGCACGTCGGCGGAGGGTGGCGGTGCGGTCAGGGCCGTGAACGAGGCGAGACTTGAGCGTGGCGATGACGGTCGGTTTGAGGGTCGGCCCGTTGCGGAGAGTGCTGCTCCCGAGGAGTCGCGGGCGTCTGCCGGTGATGCCCCGGTATCCCCGGAAGGCAAGTCGGTGCCTCCGGGGGGCCGGTCAGCCGTTGAACGTCCCACGGAGACCGGCCCCCGGCCCGAGAGGGAGGTTCCGTCTTCGGTGGGCGTTGAACGTGGTGCGGCAGGCACGTCGGCGGAGGGTGGCGGTGCGGTCAGGGCCGTGAACGAGGCGAGACTTGAGCGTGGCGATGACGGTCGGTTTGAGGGTCGGCCCGTTGCGGAGAGTGCTGCTCCTGAGGAGTCGCGGGCGTCCGCCGGTGATGCCCCGGTAACCCCGGAAAGCGAGCCGGTGCCTCCGGGTGGCCGGTCGGCCGTCGAACACCCCACGGAGACCAGCTCCCGGCCCGAGACCGAGCCCCGCCCTGTTGAAACTGAAACTCCGGCGGACAGTACGGGTGGCCGCGTGACCAGCACGGCGCAGGAGGTCGAGGCGATTCTCAATCCGGGGCAGGCAGCCGGCATTCCGAGGACGGGCAGTCCTTACGAGCCTCCCCTGCCGTCCGCCGCGCCACACCCGCCCGTTGAACCCCAGGGCGGCGCAGCTGCCCCACGGCCCAGCACCCCGCGGCCAGTCGACCCTGTCGACACGGAGAGCCTCGCTGCGACATCACCGAAGCCGAACGATGCCCTGCCCGGACAGACAGAGCCCCTGGGGCCTGAGGGCGGGCCGGAAACGCGGCCCTCGACTCCGGCTTCCACCGGGTCGGGATCCACGGTCACCTGGAGCACTTACAAAGGCCAGAAGTTCGGTGAGGCCATGGTTTCCGGATTCGATGAAGGACTCAAGACCACCTTTGGCAACTTCATGACCAACGGCGTGGTCCAAAAAGTCACTGGGGTACGCCTCACCGCAGGAGAGTGGGCCTTCGAACTCCTCGGAGGGGCACTCGCCATCACGCGACACGGCATCTACAAATGGAGTTCGGTGGGGGAGAAATGGGCCTACCGCAACCAGCCGGAAGGCGGTCTGGTCATCAACCGGTGGCTGGCCGAGATACCGATTTCGTGGTCCTACTACGCCATGTACCTGACGGCGAAGGACGCAGTGAAGAACGGGATATTCGACAACTCTGCCTACACGGAGCTGTATCCCGCCCCTGACACCCCGTAGGCCATTGCGTGCGTCACCAAGCCCTTCCAGGTCCGGCGAGTGGTGAACCAGGAGGGGAATCCAAGTCGTTGGGCTCAGATCCAGGTGTCGAGCCACATTCTGGCGTGCCAGTCGGCGTACGGGATCGTCTGTGCGGTGTAGAGCGGGAAGAAGTAGATGAAGTTCCAGGTGATGAGCACAACGAGCAGGCCCGCGGCCACCGCACCCACCGTGCGGCGTGTGCGGGCCGCGCCCGGCCGACCCACCAGGGCGCCCAGCAGCATCGTCACTGCCAGGCACAGGTACGGTACGAAGACGACCGCGTAGAAGGAGAAGATCGTGCGGTCCTGGTACAGGAACCAGGGCAGATAACCGGCACCCACCGCACACAGGATGGCGCCGGCGCGCCAGTCGCGGCGCAGCGCCCATCGGTAGAGCAGGTACACGAGGGCGCAGCACGCCGACCACCACAGAAGCGGTGTACCGAGGGCGAGAACCGTCTGCGAGCAGCCGGCCGCGGTGTGGCAGCCGTCCTCTCCCGGCTTCGGCGACTGGTACTGGAACAGCACGGGGCGACCCAGGACGAGCCAGCTCCAGGGGTTGGACTCGTACGGGTGGGGAGTGTGCAGGCCGACGTTGAACTGGTAGACCCCGTACTCGTAGTGCCACAGGCTGCGCAGCGGAGCGGGAACCCAGGACCAGGTGCCGCCGCGGCCGTCGGCCCAGTGGCGCCCGTAGCCGTTCTCGGACAGGAACCAGCCGGTCCATGTCGTCAGATAGGTCACCGCGGCGACCGGAACCAGGGAGAGGACCGACCAGCCCAGGTCCTTGCGCAGCACCGCCCGGTACGGGCGGCGAGCCCCGGTGACGCGGCGGGCACCGACGTCCCACAGCAGGGTCATCATCACGAAGAAGGCAAGGACGTACAGGCCGCTCCACTTGGTGGAGGCCGCCAGTCCCAGGAAAAGGCCGGCCGCGAGCCGCCAGGGACGCAACCCGGTCCCTGCATGGTCGCCGGTGCCGGCATCCGGGCGCACACGGCCGTCCGGCGCGACCGGCAGGGCCGAAGCGAGCCGGGCTCGTGCGTGGTCCCGGTCGAGCAGCAGACATCCGAACGCGGCCAGGACCAAGAACATCACGACGAGGTCCAGCAGCGCGGTACGGCTCATCACCACGTGCAGACCGTCCACCGCCAGCAGCGCGCCGGCCAGGCAGCCCAGCAGTGTCGAACGGAACAGGCGGCGTCCTATTCGGCACAGCATGAGCACCGACAGGGTGCCCAGGAGCGCCGTCATGAAGCGCCAGCCGAACGGGGTGAGGCCGAACACCTGCTCGCCGAGGGCGATCACCCACTTGCCGGTCGGCGGATGCGCGACGAAGGCCCCGGTGTCGGACAGCGGGATCACCTGGGGGTGGGCGAGGATCCGCGGGTCGGAGATCTTGCGGTCCGGCCAGGTGCCCTCGTAGCCGAGGTGCAGCATCGACCAGGCGTCCTTGGCGTAGTAGGTCTCGTCGAAGACGACGTCCCGTGGCCGGCCGAGGTGCCGGAAGCGGATCGTTCCGGCCAGGACGGCTACGAGCATCGGCCCCAGCCAGGCCACCGCCCCCGCGACGCGGTACGCCCGTGCCGGATCGACACGTGTGAGTTCCCGCAGACGGGCCGACGGCTTCGGAAAGGGCAGAACAAGACGCTCACGGACATCGGTTCCCGGGCGTGCCACGTATCCGAACCGGCGAAGTCGTTCCTGCCATGCGTCGGGTGCGGTTGCCACACGGGTGCCGTCGAGGACGGGGGAACGAAACACGTTGCTACTCGCCACCGGACAACCTTAGACCGGATCCCAAAGGGTCAGGCGGACGCGTCATTTGTGGCAGCACAGCGAGACGGCCAGGCCGTGAGATGCCAGGACATGGACGTGATCCTCCCCGCGTCAGCGTGCCAGGGCCAGGCCCAGCTCGTCGGCGACCTCCAGGACCGTCTTCACGACGTCCGGGGTGGTGCGGAAATTCACGAAGCACGTGCGCAGGCAGGTGCGGCCGTCGACGACGGCCGGCGCGAGGAAGACACGGCCGTCGGCCTGCATGGCGCGGGCCAGGCGTTCGTTGTGGGAGTCGAGTTCGGCGTCGGTCATCGAGGGCACGACGTGCCGGAAGCAGACGGTCGAGAGCATCGGCTCGTGCAGCAGCTCGAAGGAGGCGTGGGCGCGGACCTCGTCGGCGAGCAGCGCCGCGTTGGCGAGCGTCGACTCGATCCAGGAGCGGAACTGGCCGGCGCCGTGCACCCGCAGGGGCAGCCACAGACGCAGGGACCGGAACGGCCGCGAGTACTCGAAGGTGTGGTCCACCGGGTTGCCGGTGTCCTCCTCGTGGAGCATGTAGTGCTCCTCGTGGCCGAACGCCGCCCGCAGCGGACCGCGCCGCCGCAACAGGACCACGCTGCAGCTCTTCTGCACGCCGAGCCACTTGTGCGCGTCGACGGTGACGGAGTCGGCCCGCTCGAGCCCGGTGAACAGGTGCGCGGCCGTCCGGGTGGCGGCGGCGGGCACTCCGTACGCGCCGTCGACGTGCAGCCACACCCCCTCGCGCTCGCACACGTCGGCGATCGCGGCGATCGGGTCGACCGCACCGGTCAGCGTGGTACCGGCGGTGGCGACGACGGCCACCGGCGTGAAGCCCTGCGCCCGGTCGCGCACCAGGGCCTCCCGCAGCGCGTCCGCCCGCATCCGGCGCCGCGCGTCGGTCGGGATCCGGCGCAGCGACCGACGCCCCAGCCCCGCCGCCTCCACGGCCCGTACGACGGAGTGGTGCGCCTCGTCCGAGCAGTAGACGGTGCCCCGCCGACCGGCCATCCCCTCCTCCCGGGCGCCCGGCAGCGCCTGCTCCCGCGCCGCGAGCAGGGCGGTGAAGTTGGAGGTCTGGCCGCCGCTGGTGAAGTGTCCCTCCGCCACCGGATAGCCGACGAACTCGGCCACCCAGCGCACGGCCTGCTCGTCGAGCAGATCGGCGGCCCCGGCGGCGGTCGCCAGGTTCGCGTCGTAGGCGGCGGACAGTGCCGAGGCCAGCACGCCCGTTTCCAGACCGGTGGAACCGACGTAGGCGAGGAACAGCGGTCGCGACGGCGACACGCTGGCCTCCAGGATGTTCACCGCGTCGTCGAGCGCGGCGCGGGTGGCGCCCGGCGACTCCGGCAGCGCGCCGCGGAGCCTGGCCACCAGGTCAGCGTCGGCCCTCGGCTCACTCGGCCGGGGCCGGTCGAACGACTCCCACGCCGCCGCCAGGTAGCGGCGGAGGTCATCGAGGACGTCCACCCGTTCGGCCAGCGCCGACGGCGAGCCGCCGAGCGGCGTGGAAAGCAGGAGTTCTGGTGCGTCAGCCATGTCGACAGCCTGCGAAGCACACGTGTGTCAAAGCAACAGAACACCTGACCGCAGAGCAGAATGATATGTGTACGTGGCACGGAGGAGCAGAATGGTAAGTATGGATGTTCTCGACGCCCGGATCCTGCTCGCGATCGACGACGATCCCGAGGCCACCAGCCTCGCCCTGGCCAAGCGTCTGGGGATCGCCCGCAACACACTCCACGCGCGGCTCCAGCGGCTGCGGGCGGACGGCGTCGTGCGCGAGTTCTCGCGCCGCGTGGACCCCGCCGCTCTCGGGCACGGCCTCGTCGCCTTCGTCTCCGTCACCCTGAGCCAGACCTCCGGACGCCTGACCACCGCCGCGCTCGCGCAGTGCCCCGAGGTCGTCGAGATGCACTCCACGACGGGTGAGGCCGACCTGCTGCTGAAGGTCGTCGCCAAGGACAGCGCGGACCTGCACCGCATCTCCGGAGAGTTCATCGCCGTACCCGGTGTCGTACGCACCAGTACGGTGATCTCACTGCGCGAGGAACTGCCGCCGCGCACCCGCGCGCTGCTCGAGCAAGCCGCCGCGCAGCGGCCCCCGCAGACCGTTCGGCCGAGGCGGAACGGTTCTGGGGCCGCACGCTCGACGGGGTCGCCTGCGGCCGTGTGCGCGGAAACCCCTGCGTGAGTGGTACACGAACTCCACCGACACATCGTTGTGGTCCTTCGACAGGTGGCCCACCCCGCCCGGATCGTCCCCGACCGCGTTGTCGACAATGTGCGGGCATACCACGTCTCCATACGTGTGCCGGCGTGCCCCTCACTCCTGATACGTCCGCAAGCGGTCGCGGGCCTCAGCTCGCGACGGCGAGAGCGGACAGGACCTCCCTGGTGGTGCCCGTCTCGGCGATGCGCGGATAGATCCTGGCGATGGTGTGGTCGTGGGCGGCGCCGTCGGTGTCGGTCACGGCGTCGACCGCGACCGTGACGTGGTAGCCCTGCTCGTGCGCGTCACGGGCGGTGGACTCCACGCCGCTGCTGGTGGCAATGCCAGTGACGACGACCTGGGTCACGCCCCGCTCGCGCAGCCACTCGTCCAGGCCGGTCCGGGTGAAGGCACTGCGCGAGTACTTGGTCACGAGGTGATCGCCGTCGCCGGCGTTCAGCTCGGCGACCAGCTCGGTCCACCCGGCGGCCGGGGTGGGGAAGCTCGCGCCTAGGTCATTGCGTCCGGCGGGGCCGCCGGCGACGTTCACGAGGACGACGGGCAGGCGGCGGCGCCGGAACGCCGCGAGCAGTTCGGCGTTCCGGGCGAGCACGTCGGCGGCCGGGTGCGCGAGGGGCAGGCCGATGATGCCCTTCTGGAGGTCGACGACGATCAGTGCGGTCTTGCGGTCTACGGCGGTGACAGACATGTCTCTCCTTGGTGCGGAGCGCGGCCCGTGAGCCGCGCGGGGGGTCAGGGGTACTGGGACAGGCGGCGCAGCGACGGCACGCTCGCGGCGAGGAGGTCGACCTCCTCGGGCGTGAGGCTGTTCAGGATCGCCCGCGTGAGCCAGTCGTCCTTGGCGAGCTGTCCGGTGCGGAAGTGGTCCCGGGCGGTCTCGGTGAGCGTGAGCAGAGTGCGGCGGCCGTCGGAGGGATCGGCCGCTCCGATCAGCAGTCCCGCTTCCACCAGCGCCTGGACGATCTTCGCCATCGACTGCGGACGCATCCCCTCGGCCCTGGCCAGCTCGGTCGCGGTGGCAGACCCGTCGCGTTGCAGCCGCAGCAGCACGGCCTCCTGCGATTTGGTGAGGTCGCCGACCGTGCTCTGCTCCCGCAGCCTGCGCACGAGCTGACCGAGCACGATCCGCAGATTCGTCGCGAGCAGTGCGGGATTTTCGTGCCGTTCGGCCGGCACCGGCCTCTGACTCATGGCTAGTATGTAACACGTATGAAGAGAACTGTCCAGTTGGCTGAATACCTTGGGGGCAATCAGCACACGTAAGCCGGGCCTCCGGAAACACACGCCCATGTGACCACGAGGTCGGTTCAGGGCGCGCGTTCCGATCGGCGATGTCGACACACCGATCGGTATCCGCGCGGAGATCGCCGAGACACACGCGGCGGTGATCACGCCGACCGCCGTCACGGCGTGGAGCAGCGTCGGGGAAGTCACGGAACACACCCGCTGAGCGCCGTAGACCTGCTCCGGCTCAACCATGACGTCCCGCCGCCGGACCGGCCGGCGGGTGAACACGGCCCCGATGCCGCACAGTTCGGTCTCCGCGTCGCCGGCTGCCCGGGTACATATGTGTTTTTAGTGCGCACGCCGACATAGATATGTTCCAATGGCATGCGTGCCGCCGCAAGCCTCAGGGCAGCTTGCACGGACACTCGGCCGCCAGGATCGCCATGCCTTGAACACCTGCGAAGAAGCACTCAGCGAGGAGCGAGCTGTGCCCGAGAACCACCAGAAACCGTTGACAACGGCTGCCGGCGCACCGGTTCCCGACAACCAGAACTCCCTGACGGCCGGTCCGCGCGGCCCGATGCTCCTGCAGGACGTGTGGTTCTTGGAGAAGCTCGCCCACTTCGACCGCGAGGTCATCCCGGAGCGCCGGATGCACGCCAAGGGCTCGGGGGCGTTCGGGACCTTCACGGTGACCCACGACATCACGCGGTACACGAGCGCGAAGATCTTCTCCGAAGTCGGCAAGCGAACCGCGATGTTCGCCCGCTTCTCCACCGTCGCGGGTGAGCGCGGCGCGGCCGACGCCGAGCGCGACATCCGCGGCTTCGCCCTGAAGTTCTACACGGACGAGGGCAACTGGGACCTGGTCGGGAACAACACCCCGGTGTTCTTCTTCCGCGACCCGCTGAAGTTTCCCGACCTCAACCACGCGGTGAAGCGCGACCCGCGCACCAACCTCCGCGACCCCGAGAACAACTGGGACTTCTGGACCAACCTCCCCGAAGCCCTGCACCAGGTCACCATCGTGATGTCCGACCGCGGCATCCCCGCCTCGTACCGGCACATGCACGGCTTCGGCTCCCACACCTACAGCCTGGTCAACGCCGAGGGCGAACGGTTCTGGGTCAAGTTCCACCACCGCACCCAGCAGGGCGTCAGGAACCTCACCGACGCCGAGGCCCGCGACCTCATCGGCAAGGACCGCGAGTCGCACCAGCGCGACCTCTTCGAGGCCATCGAGAACGGCGACTTCCCGAAGTGGAAGCTGTGCATCCAGGTCATGCCGGAGGCGGACGCGGAGAACTACCGCTTCCACCCCTTCGACCTGACCAAGGTCTGGTCGAAGAAGGATTATCCGCTGATCGAGGTCGGCGAATGGGAACTCCACCGCAACCCCGACAACTACTTCGCGGACGTCGAGCAGGCCGCCTTCACCCCGGCGAACGTGGTTCCGGGCATCGGCTTCTCCCCCGACAGGATGCTGCAGGGCCGCCTCTTCTCTTACGGCGACGCCCAGCGCTACCGCCTCGGCGTGAACCACCACCAGATCCCCGTCAACGCCCCGACGAATCCGGTGAACTCCTACCACCGCGACGGTGGCATGCGCGTCGACGTCAACCAGGGAGCCACCCCCGGCATCGAGCCCAACTCCTACGGACGCTGGCGGGATCAGCCCGCCTTCCGCGAGCCGAGCCAGGCCGTGGGTGCCGTCGCCGACCGGTTCGACTTCCGCGCCGAGGACGACAACTACTTCGAGCAGCCCGGCGACCTGTTCCGCCTGATGAGCCCCGAGCAGCAGCAGGCTCTCTTCGAGAACACGGCACGCGCGATCAACGGCGCGTCCCAGCGGACCGTCGAACGGCACATTGCCAACTGCACCCAGGCCGACCCGGCCTACGGCGAAGGCGTCCGCAAGGCGATCGAGTCCCTGGCCGCCGGGGATCTGTGATCGCACGATCAGGAGAAGGTACACATGACCAGCGGTGGACTGACTCCTGAGCAGACGCGACGGGTCCTGGCCATCGCCATGGACCTGGCCCGGGAGGGCGACACCGGACAGTTGGTGGCCTTCGTGGAGCATGGGCTCCCGGTGGACGCGAGCGACGCGGCCGGCAACACCCTTGTGATGCTCGCCGCTTATCACGGCCACGCCGGCACCGTGCAGGCCCTGATCGGGCTCGGCGCCGACCCGGATCTGCGCAACGCCCGGGACCAGAGCCCCCTGGCCGGTGCCCTGTTCAAGGGTGCGGACGACGTGGTGCTGGTCCTGCGGCGGGCCGGCGCCGATCCGGACTCCGGTACGCCGACCGCACGGACCGCCGCGGCCATGTTCGGCCGCGGCCATCTGCTCGCGGACTGAACCGCACACGTGTCGGCCGCACCGGTGCGCCGGGGCCGGGACGTACCCGCATGCTCGGCGGACACGTCCCGGCTGACCGGGAGACTCAGCAGGGCTGTCCGGTCCGGGCGGCGATCTCGCGGCGTTCGGTAAGCCGGTCCAGCTGCATCCGGGTCAGCTCCGCGATCAGTGTGCGGTACACCGCTTCCGCGATGGCCGGGGGCATGTCCTCCTCCTCGGCGATGCCGCGGATCTTCGCGATCACCTGCTCCACCCGGCCGGGCGAGCGGACGGTCTCCTCGTCCTGCTTGAACTCCGTCAGCTCGCGTACGACACGGGTGCGTTCGGCGACCAGGGCGACGATCCTCCGGTCCAAGCGGTCGATTACCTGCCGTCGCTTCTCTATCTCCTGGGCGCGTTCGTCCGGGGACATGACGTGGTCAGTCATGACCCGGGGGTGTGGTCGATGACGTAGACGACGGTCTGCTCGCCCTGGGCCCCCTGGGACCGGTGGCGCCGGTGACCGGGAATGACGAAGCCCATGCCGGGTCGGCAGGCGACCGACTCGTCGTCGAAATGTATGGTGAATTCGCCCTGGAGTACGTATCCCAGGTGGTCGCGTTCGCACCAGGTCTCCTCGTCGAAGCCCGCGGGGAGTTCAAGGAGGCGAACGCGCCGACCGTCGGCGTGGGCGATCTTCACGCGGCCGTCGGCTCCGGGCTTCTCCCACTTCTCCCATGGGATGTTCTCGAAGTCGATTCCCACCAGTTCGGGCTGGCGGGTGGGCGTGGTGTTCGGGGACTCGGTCGTCATGAGCAGTGGTCTCCTTTGCGTCGTGCCCAGCGCGTTCGTACGCGTGGGCTGAAATGAGCCGGTGTCCTGGGGGCGGTTATGGGGTGGGGGCCATGCGGGGGCGGCGCTGGGCCCGTTCGTTGACATCGTCGGGGGGCAGGACCGGCCCGGGGCCGGCGTCTTCGTGCCGCTTGAGCAGTTCCACCATGTCGATCATTCGGCTGATCATGCGTTCCATCGCGTCCAGCCCCTCGGTGTCGGTCAGGCCGGGTTGGTCCGAGGCGTTGCGCAGCAGCACGGGGAACCCGCTGCCCACCAGAATCATGCGGTTGAGCAGGATGTTGTCCACCAACTGGCTGTGGACGGCGGTGTCGCTGTAGCGGCGCCCGATCACGATGACCCCGCCCACCTTGTTGGCGAGTGGCCGCTCGAACCGCAGGTGGCCGACCCCGGCGCGTTCGATGAAGATCTGCATGGGGTGTGCCATGCCGAAGCCGTGCACGGGTACGGCGTAGATGATGCCGTCCGCGGCTTTCATCTGTTCGACGATCGCGGGTACGTCATCCTGGATCGTGCAGGGAGTCGGCCGGCTGTTGCAGTCGCCGCACGGGCCGCACGGGGTGATCAGGTGGTCCCGTAAGGCGATGACGCGGAATTCGGCGTCGCGTGCGTGTACGAGTTCGCCGGCTCGTTCGAGGGCGAGTCGGGTGTTTCCGGCGGGGCGTTCGGATCCGGAGATTCCGAGGATGACAGGTCGGTGCGGGGCCATGGGCTCCCTCCAGTGCGAGTCGGCTGTTCCAAAGGTCGGGCCGGCTCCGGCTCACCGCCGCACCGGGGTGCGGACGGCGGACAGGAAATTGCCGAAGAGCCTGAGTCCGTCGTGAGTGGTCACGCTCTCCGGGTGGAACTGGACGCCCTCCACCGCCAGCGTGCGGTGTCGCAGCCCCATGACGTGCCGGTCGTCCAGGGAAGTGGCGGTGACTTTGAGATCGCCGGGCAGCGGATCGGTGACGACGAGGGAGTGGTAGCGGGTGACCACCAGCTCCGGTGCGGCACCCTCGAACACCCCTTGTCCGTCGTGGAGGACGGTGCTGGTCTTGCCGTGCATCAGCGTGCGTGCCACGGCGACGCCTCCTCCGTAGGCCAGTCCGATCGCCTGATGCCCCAGGCAGACGCCCAGGACCGGCACCCGGCCGGCGAACGCGTGCACCAGCTCGACGTGTCCGGAGCCGGCCGGGTGCCCCGGGCCGGGACCCAGCACGACCGCGTCGGGCTCGGTGGCCAGCAACTCGGCGGGCGTTCGGGTGTGGGAGCGCACCACTGTGGTCTCGGCACCCAGTGTGAGCAGGTACTGGTCGATGATGTGGCTGAAGCTGTCGTAGGCGTCGACGAGCAGCACGCGTGGCGGCCGGTTCGGTGCGGCGTCGTTCACGGCAGCAGCTCCTGGTCGGTCAGGGCCCAGTACGCCGCGCTCATCTTGGCGAGTGTCTCGCGCCACTCGGCGTGCGGCACCGAGTCGGCGACGACGCCGGCCGACGCCTGCGTGCTGTAGCGCTGCCCGTCGTGGACGGCGGTGCGGATGCACAGGGCGAACACGGCATACCCGCGCGTGTCCACCAGGCCGAGGGCTCCCGCGTAGACGCCCCGCGGCTCGTCCTCGATGTCGTGGATGATCTCCATGGCGCGCACCTTCGGCGCGCCCGTCATGGTACCGGCCGGGAACGTGGCTCGTACCGTGTCCCAGACGTCCACGTCCGGCCGGCACTGCCCCGAGACGGTCGAGACCAGGTGGTGCACGGATGCGAAGGGCTCGGCCTCCATCATCGTCTCGACCATGAGCGTGCCCGGTATGCAGACGCGGCCGATGTCGTTGCGGCACAGGTCGACGAGCATGACGTGCTCCGCCTGCTCCTTCGCGCTCGTGGTCAGCTCCGCCGCGAGCCGGGCATCGGTCGCCGCGTCCGCCGAGCGTGGCGCGGTACCAGCGATCGGACGCATGGTGATCCGGCCCTCCCGGAGCCGGAAGAACAGCTCCGGACTGGCGCCGATGACGGTCCGGCCGGCCCATGGAACCAGGTACATGTACGGGGAGGGGGAACGATGCCGCAGCCGCCGGTACACCTCGTACGGCGTGAGGTCGGACTCGACGTCGATACGGTGGCCGATCTGGATCTGGTAGCTGTCACCCGCCCCGATGTGACACAGGCACCGCTCGACCCGCTCCAGGAAGACGTCTCTGGGTACGGTGTCCCGCACCGACCGGGGCTCGGGGGCGGCGGGCAGCGCGGGCTTTGGACCGCTCGCGAGGACCGCTGCCTCGGCCAGCACCTCGGCCAGCACCTCGGCCGGCGGCCGGTCGGCCGGCACGCCCAGGAGTTCGCCACGCGCCGACAGGTGCTGCACCGTGCCGCCGTCCAGGTCGTACCAGAGGACATCCCGAAAGAGTGTGAGCGTGCAGTGCGGCGGACGGTGTCCGGCCTTCACGGGCGGAAGGTTCTCGATCTCCCAAGCCGCCTCGTAGGCCAGCGTCGTCAGGAACCCGAAGGCGAAGGAGGACGTGGGCACGTCCGTCGCGACGCGGAACACGCCCTGGACCGCGCGCACCACCTCCCATGGGTCCCTCGCCGGCCACACCAGGGTGCCACTTCGCTCCGTGGCGGGCCCCGCGGCCGTGGCCGAGACCGCGCCAGAGATCGCGGCTGCGAGCGGCGGGGGAGCGACGAGTTCGACGCGGTCCGCGTACATCTGCAGTTCCGCCAGGCGCCCCCAGCCGACCACGGTCACCTGCCGGTCGGTGGGCGGCCCGCCCGCACTCTCGAAGAGGTAGACGTCGTCCGGGGCCCGATCACCGGCCAGGGTCTCGTAGACCTGCAGCGCGGGTACGTGCGCAACCTCCCGCGAGATCACCTGGACGTGAATGGGTGAGTGGTCCGCGGCGGTTCCGCTTTCCACTAAAGGCGTCGCGTTCCTCATGGCCGTAGACAGCGCGATCCCTCCTTCAACGATGGTTCTCCGAGAGCGCCGTACAAGGCCGACGCTCGATCCAGACGCAGCCGTGGCTCATGGTCGGGTACGGTCCTCACACCTATGGCCGCTGCAGGCACGGACTCCGTTGTCCAGCGCCTTCCTCCCGTCCAGGCACCTGCGAGGATCACGAGACACACCTGGGCAGGGTTCACCCGGCACACCCGAGCCTGGTCTGATTCGGCCAAGTCGTCGCATGACGTGGATGCGGCGGTTGTGGCGTGGTACTTCGAACACTCAGGCCATCCGCCCGAACGAGGATGCTGGACGGCGGTTACGGTGAGGACCATCCAGCTTCAGGCAAGCGTCCGGATCCTCACCTGACGTGAGCCGGGAGGCCTACGGCCGGGCCCTGCCGGGCAGCACGGGCGCACGAACCGGATGCGGGCGCGGTGCACCGGCAGCCGCCGTCGTTGCGACGGCCGCCTTGTGCCGCAGGCGCTGTCGATGCCGGACTCGGTGAGGGCGGAGCGGCCGTCGCGGTTGCCCGGACGCACGCACGAGGCGGGTGTCGGCGCACAAGGGGCCCGCAGGTTGGCCGAGTAGCGGTAGTTCGTGGAGGAACCGCGGACGCTGCGAGCGAAGGCGGCCACGAGAGTGCCGTCGATGATGAGGATGTGTGAAGAGTGGAGGGGTTCGCCGCTTCGCCGACGAACCCCTCCGTGGGCTCGATGTCTACGCCGTCGAACCGTGGTCAGCAGAACACGCAGGCCTTGCTCCAACCGGAGGGAGCGCCGCCGTGCCGGGCCTTACGCGGTGATAAAGGTCCAGAACTCCTCGGTGCGGAAGCCGGCCTGCTCGAACAGGGGTATCGCTTCGTCGCTGGAGTGCAGGTACGCCGTGCGGGCGCCGGCGGCGTGTGCGTCCCGCAGGATCGTCTCGGTGACGGCCCGGCCGAGACCCTGGCGGCGGTACTCGGAAACGGTCCCGATGTTGGCGAGCGCGACGTATTCGCCGGTGAGGATCGCCAGTCCCGCCGCGGCGGGCACACCGTCCACCTCGGCGACGTAGGCGCGGACGAAGGGCTGACCGAGGACAAGAGGCGTGTAGAGGCTGGTGATGATCGCGGGCGGAGCCCCGAACGCGGCGCCGAGGACTTCGGCGAAGACCTCGTACTCATCGTCACGCAACGGACGTACGGAGGCCGGTCCATGGTCGGGCTCCTGCGCGGTCCGGTCGTCCGTCAGCTGCAGCAGCATGAAGGGCTGCCGCGTGAGCGTGGTGAGCCCGTGGTCGGCGGCGACGGCGACGATCCCCTCATCCGGCTCGCCACGAAGCCGGATGCTCCAGGGAAGTCCCTTGACGTGTGGCTCGGCCGCGTCGCAGAGCAGGGCGATCTCCGCCTTGTCCGCGGTGGGTTCCGCGCTCGTGATCCCATTGAGCGCGGGGATCAGCGAGCCGGTGGTCGCCAGCAGAGCGCCACCGGGACTACGCTTCCGAAACCCGTTCGGGAGCACGCCGGCGAGTTCGTCCACCGCCGACTGAAAGGCGTGGGCGGCCCTGGAAACCTCATTGGGGTCAGTCATACAAATGAGCATACATTGCACACACACGTGTGCTTTGGCCGTTATTGCGACGCGGAGATACGTGTTGGTCGGCCACCGTCGTGAGTGTCTGCCGGACCGACTCCGCATGCGGAGGGTACAGCCGGCTTCACCTGTTGATGGTCACTTCGTGCTCCGGAGCTGTGTGCCTTCCGCCAGACGGTTGAGGCCGTACACATCCGGGACGCAGAGATTGAGGACGGTAGCCCCGGCGATCAGGCCGGCGCATCCCAGCAGAATGCTCTGGCTGTCCCATGAGCGGGCCGCGAGAGCGGTGATGAGGTAGCCGAGAGGGATGGCGAGGCGCTCCCCGAGCCCACCGAGCGCGCTCATGCGGCCCTGTTCGGCGTGGGGGATGTGCTGTTGGAACGCGGTGGTGAGTGTGACGACCTGGATGTCGAGTCCGATACCCGCGAAGAGGGCGGCCAGCAGGACGAGTGACAGCGGCAGGCCACTTCCCATGGCGGCCAGGGGGAGCGCGAGAGCACCACTCGTCGCGACCGCGACGGCGAGCAGGCGATACGGCTTCCAGCGCAGGCAGACGAGCGTCCCGGCCAGCAGACCGGAGGCGTAGGCAGCCTGGATCAGGCCCCAGTCGCGCGCACCGGCGTAGTGCTGAGCGGCGATCAGGGGGCCGAGAAGCTGGAAGCCTGCCAGCCAGGCCGCGACGAGCACGGTCCCGGCAGCCGTATAGGTCCACAGCCAGGTACGCGACCAGAAGCCCGTCCATCCTGCCCGCAGATCCGCCAGGAGACTATTGGTGGTGACCGGCGCGTCAAGGCGCAGGCCGCGAAGCAGCACGGCCGCGGCGGCGAATGTGACCGCGTCCCAGGCCAGGGCCCACGCCGCGCCGCTGGCGGCGACGATGACTCCGCCGATGACGGGCGCCAGGGCTCTGACGGCGTTCCCCGGCAGCCGGAGCATCGCGTTGGCCTGCTGCAGTTGCTCCGCGGGAACGATCTGAGCGACGGCGCCCTGCGAGGCAGGAGCGATGATCGACGTTGCGATTCCTGAGAGGAAGCCGCACGCGGCGATCGACACCGTCGTCGCATGGCCGCCGGCCACCGTGACCGCCAGCACACCCTGAGCGGCTGCCGCCAGCAGATTACCGGAGAAGAGCAGCAGGCTTCGCGAGAGGCGGTCCGCGAAGACGCCCCCCACGAGAAGAAAAACAATCGTCGGGACAGTGTTCGCGGCAAGCACCAGACCGAGATCTCCCGCTTCTCCGCCCTGACCGATGACGGAATAGGCAAGTGCCAGGGGGGCCATCGCCGACCCGGTGGCCGAGATGAGACTGGCCGATGCGAACCGCCGGAAGCGCGGGTATTTCCACAGGGGGCTGCTGCTGGTCGGTGAGTCGGTGGCTGTCTTCATGATCTCCCTATTGCTCGGCGCAGCGAACACCCATTGGCCACCAAATCAACGGGTTCACCCGCCGGGGTTTCCACATGAACTCCGACCCTGTGACGGGCGGCGAGATTCCGCGACAGAAATTCAAAATGACATGTTCGTCGTTGGCGCCGGAACTGTCAACGGCGAAGGTGTGCAACGAATTCTGGGCACCTCTGGTTCGCGCCTGACGTCATATACCGCGATATGGCTGGAATGCTTCGCTCTACATCTCCGAGTGCGGCCGAGGAGGGGCAAATAGTCCGATTTCATCCCGTATATCCCGGCAAGAATGCGCCCAATCGAAGCGGCCTACCGATCACATCCAGCCATCCAGAGCTTTTACGGGAACGTAAAAAAGTTCCTCCTTCCGCATCCCCCTGAGCTGTGGTTATTGTCGCTGCAGCGGAAAGGGTTATTCCGGACCGGTGTCCGGAAATTTCCCGAGCCATGCCAGATACGACCAAGGAGGACACATGGAAGCCAACAACGAGATGCTGAACCTCGACATCCAGGACGAGGAAGTCGCGCACGTCGTCCGGGCTGCCGCCAGCGCCACCCGCGACTACTGACAGACGACCTCACGTCGCTCTCTGACCGGTTGAGGAATCGGCCAGCGAAATGCGGCTACCGGGTGGCCCGCGGTGCCAAGCGGGCCACCCTTCGGGCTCTCTTCGACTCAGGACTCACTCAGTTCGGTCGGACATTGTGAGTCGGGGAAGACGTACGGAGATCACCCCGGCGAATTGCGCCCGCCCCGATGTCCGACAGGAGGAGAGACGGCGGAATGGTGAGCACGCCGATGAATGAACCCCTGTTCACTTCTGCGGTGACGTTCCTGTTGCGGACGCCTCTCGTTGGCAAGACGAGGGCACTGGGCCTGCCGCCGTCCGAGCTGGTGGAGGACGCGCTCCTGCGGGAGGCGATCGCCGTGTCCAGCCCCTCGCTGGCCCATCGACTGCAGTCCATCGCCTCAGGGGAGCCTGCGTCCCCACGCATCCGGGGAAAAGCGCTCTCCTCGGCACTCCGCTACCAGATACGTATGGCTACCCGGTCCACACCCTATGGGCTGATGGCGGGTGTGGCGGTGGGACGTTTCAGCGAGGGCGCGTACGCGACGCTCGGGCGAGAACACCGCAAACGTGTGAAGCCCGACGGCGGCTGGCTGCACAGACAGCTCAAGGAAAGGCTCCGGTCCGACGAACTGGGCCGTCGTGACCTGCGCGTGGTCGTCAACAACTCATGCTCGGTACGGGCGGGCAGGCTGCTCGCTCCCGTGACCGTGAACGGCGAGAAGACCGTTCGATCGAGCGTTCGCTGCTCACCGGTCGTGGAGGCGGTGCTGCGGCTCGCCGCCCGGCCGGTCACCGCCACGGAACTGCACCGTGCGCTGGTCGAGGCGTTCCCCCAGGCGGGAGCCGAGAAGGTCTGGAGCTTCCTGAAGTCGCTTCTCGACCTGGAGATACTCCTGGGCGACGCCTTTCCCCCGCCTTGGCACGAGAACCCGCTCGCGTACGCGTTGGATCGGGACCCCGGCTGGGAGCGCGGACGTCAGTGGGCGCGTCTTGCCGAGGCGTACCGGATCCGTCCCGTCGGCGAGGGGTACGAGGAACTGAAAGCCCTCCATGAGGCGAGCGGACCGGAGCCGGGCGTCCAGGTCGATCTCGCCGTGGACGCGGAGGTGCGGCTGCCACCGGCGGTGGCCCGGGAGGCCGAGCGCGCCGCGACCGTGCTCTGGCGGCTCTCGTCAGGAGACGGCCCCGCCACCCGTGCCATGCGCGCATATCACGCCGAGTTCTGCGAACGGTACAGCGCGGGCGAGCGTGTTCCCGTCACACGTCTGCTCGACCCGGACGCGGGGCTGGGCGCCCCCGCCGGCTACACGCTGCCCGGCGGCCACCGCACGGTTCCGCCCGCACCCGAGCCGGAGACCGGGCGGGAGCGAGTGCTGCACCGGCTGTTCACGCAAGCGCTCACCGCCGGCCGGCGTCACATCGATCTCGGCGAGGAGGACGTCGCGGCACTCGCGTACGAGCAGGGCGAGCTGCCCGCATCCGTCGACCTCTTCGCCTCGGTCGTGGCGGACTCCGCCGAGGCGATGGAACGCGGCGCGTTCGTACTCGTGCTCTCTCCGGTGGGCGGCGGCAGGGAGGCGGGTGCGGTGTGGGGACGCTTCGCCCATCTCCTCGACGCCGGCGAAACACTGACCGAACTGCGCCGCTCGGCGCCGCTCGGCACGTCCCAGGTGCTGCCCGTACAGCTCTTTCACGCGACCCCTGCCACACGTCAGTCCAACGTGACCGGTATCCCACAGGTGGCCGACGCTCACCTCTGCGTGGGCCTGTACGAGGACCCGGACGTACCCGGGACCGTGTGGCTCGGTGATGTCATGGTCAGCGCCGATCAGG